>NZ_JAFCMA010000003.1:0-334349 GCF_018130125.1 Bradyrhizobium sp. AUGA SZCCT0177
CACGGCCCGGAAGGCGTTCGCTTCTATACCCGGTTGAAAACGATCACGAGTCGCTGGCCAACCGGCATTCGAGCTGGCGCCGAATTCGTAATGCCTACCATGTCTTGATCGCAACGACGCGCCCGCTGCGCACCTACGCAGCGGGCGCTGGCCGCCAAAAGTAGCGATAAACTCGTCGGTACTTCGACAAATCGACTTACGGCCTCGGCCTCGCCTTCGCCTGGCGAACAGAACAGGCGACATCCTTTGGGTCACGCGGAGAATGACGATGCCACTTTTGTGCTTCGATCTAATTCAGGGCCGTTCGGAAAACCAGATCAAAAGGATATTGGACGTCACCCATGAGGTGATGGTCAACGCCTTCAATGTGCCCGAGCGCGACCGGTATCAGATCGTCAGAGAACATTTACCTTCCAGAATGGTCGTCGAGGATACGGGTCTCGGCATCGAGCGAACTCCGAACAGGATGGTACTTCAGGTCACGACCCGTCCTCGCAGTCGAGCAATGAAGCAAGCGTTCTATAGATCGCTGGTGGAGAGACTTGCCGATGCATGCGGTATTGCACCAAGCGACGTTGTCGTCACTTTCGTAACGAACACCGATGAGGATTGGTCATTTGGGCTCGGACGCGCTCAGTTCCTGACCGGAGAACTCTAGCTGTCAAACCCCAACGCGGGAAAGAAATATACGGCTCAACAAGAGCCCGTCAGAACTCGGCGACGGCCGGCCGAAAACCTCTCTGGGCCTCCAACCCGTCACGGATGCACTTTGGACCGAGACGCAGAATTTATAGGCCTTAGGACTCAGCGCAGGCGCGCCGGACGTGTCGTCGGGCCGGCAGAACCGCCCCGACGACATACGACCGATCCGTGAACTCCGGTCGGCGTCAATCTCCTACCGGCCGTTTTCCGCGGCGATTGGCGATCGATAGGTCTCACGAACCGCCCCGGCGGCGCGCCTGGTCCGGAGGCCTCAGTCGATGCGGAGGCTTTGCTCCATCGCGAAGCACTGGTCCCAAATATAGACGTCGTAACCCGCGAGCCGCGACTGCCACTTAGGCGTGAGGCTGCGCACGCACTGCCCTGCCACCCGGTCGATGTAGTTGTCAAAACCCGCCCAGGGGTTGCCTTTGTCAGCCGGGTTCATCTCTTCACCGAACGGCGTCGTCTTCAATGCCGCCGCGGCCGCAGCCTTGATATCGCTCATGAACTCAAGCTGCAGACGAACATCCGCGTGGGTTCCAACCCGGCTCACGTGCCCGCCTACCAAAGTCTCGAAGGGTACTTTGTCGATGTCAGCCACCTGCTGGAAGTACCCGGGAACGTCCTTAGCGAGCGCGAAACGCCTCCAGGGCATCCATCCGGGAAAGACCACGTCGACCACCATCAGAGTTTTTTGGGCCGGTGCATAGATGAAGATGTTGCCGGGTTCGTGGGCGACGCCGTGGTAACTGAGCACCAGGACTTGGCCACCCACTTTGAGCGTGTATTGATCCTTGAACGTCACCGTTGGAATGGGGCGATTGGGGTCGTTGTCCCGGAGCAACAAGCGCTTTGTTTCCTCCTGCGCGATGATGACCGGATGGCCGCCAAGACCACCGGCGCCGCCGATATGATCGGCGTGGGAGTGGCTATAGACGATGTGGGTGATCGGCTTGTCGGTGACTTCAGCGATGGCCTTTTTGAGATGGGCCGCATACGCAGGCGGCGCATCGACCACGACTACGCCCGTCTCGTAGACCATGAACATCGACTGATAGGCATTGTCCGTCACCATGTAGAGACCCCGGCCAAGGTTCTGGATACGATAGCCCTTTGCGGCATCCACGGGCGGCGCAAGGGCATCCTCCGGCAAGGGCAGGTAGCGATCTACGCGCACGCCGGGCGGGGCTATCGTCGGCATTTGTTGGTAGGGCGCCCCAGCATGGCCCGGGAGAGCCTCGGTTTGCGCTTCGACGCGCTCCGATGTCCCCACCGAGAAAAGAAGACTGACGGCGAGCGCGACTGTGGTCATCCTTGGAAAGGTTTGGCCGCTGTCGGGTTTCTGCTTGTTGTTCATGAGGTAAATCCTCGTACCATTTGCCTCGATCGCACCGCGTGCGTCGGCCACCGTCGCTTGACGCTGGACCGACGTCACTACCTACCTTAAGAGCTCGCGTGAATTGCCGCTGGCCGGTACACACCCATTCGAATATCGGCATAATAAGTGTCGGCGAACGAGCGCGAGGTTGGCGCAACTCGGCGGGCGGCTGATCGATTCGACGGCGAAGAAACTCGCCGACGAATTCTTCACGAATTTTGGCGCGGTCGTTTCCGCCCCGCGACGCCCGGCGCAGAGCGCCAATACCTGCGCGCAGGAACCGTCTGGTCGACCATGGCGAAGCGGCAGGAAGTCCGCTCCCGTTGCGCCATCCCGTGGCCTACGACGCGGCGGCCGATGCTCTGGCGTCTTCGCGTCGGCATCCGCAGCAGCGCTCCACTACTCGGACGTGCCGGGCGGTTCTCAACATATGAGACAATGGCTCCTTATGCCGCGCGAACGCCTTCGAGGAAGCGATCAACATCTGCTCTCAACACGGCCGATTGATGGTTGAGGTCGCCGGCTGCCGAAAGAACATGGCCCGCTGCCGCCCCAGTCTGACCAGCGGCTTCGTTAACTCCGACGATATTGTGCGAGACCTGTTCGGTGCCTTGCGCGACCTGCTGGATGCTGCGGGCAATCTCGCGGGTCGCCACGCCTTGTTCTTCCACAGCGGAAGCAATCGCGATCGCGATCTCGTTCATGGAGGATATCGTGCCGCTAACGGCCTCGATTGCTTGCTCCGCATCCCGCATCGCACCCTGCATGCCTGCGACCTGGATGGAGATTTCGTCCGTCGCTTTTGCTGTCTGGCTGGCCAACGACTTGACCTCGCTCGCTACCACCGCGAACCCCTTCCCGGCCTCGCCGGCGCGCGCAGCTTCGATTGTTGCATTGAGCGCCAACAGGTTCGTTTGGCTGGCTATCTCGCTGATCAGTTGCACCACGTCGCCAATTTTCGCGGTCGCGGCGACAAGCCCCTGGACTGTGAGATTGGTACGCCGCGCTTCGTCGACGGCGTCGCCTGCGACTTTTGTCGACCGGGTCACCTGATTACCGATCTCCGAAATTGAAGCCGATAACTCTTCCGTTGCCGATGCCACCGACTGAACGCTTGCGCTCGCCTCCTCGGCTGCGGCGGCAACCACGTTGGATTGGTGGCTCGCCGCCTTCACCGTCTCAGACATACCTTGAGACGTCGACCGCATAGCGGCTGCCGATTGCGTCAGCGCATCAAGCGACGTTCTCACGCCTCGCTCGAAATCGTCAGCAAGCTTCGCCACCAGCTCTTTCTTTTCGGCCTCAGCGACAAGTTTCAGCTCGTCCTGTTCCTGACGCAACCGATTGGTTTCGATCATGGCCTCTTTGAAAATCTGCACCGACTTCGCCATTGCGCCGACTTCATCCCCGCGATCGAGCGCCGGAACCCCGGATTTAACGTCACCGCTCGCGAGTTTCCGCATCGCGGCGGTCAAACCGGTGATCGGCGTCGTGATGCTGCGGCCAAGAAGTACAGATACACCGAAGACAAGCAGGAGAGCGACAAGAATCAGCGCACCGATCTGTTTCAACTGCAATAGGAAGATGGCATCGATATCGTCCACATAGATGCCACCGGCGACGGCCCACTCGTACGGTTTGAAACCAACTACGTAGGCGATCTTTGGCAAAGGTTCGCCATTTCCAACCCGGGGAAAGCTAAATGCAACGAATCCAGCTCCCACGGACTTGACCAGTTCGACCTGGAGTCGAGCGAATAGGACGCCGTTGGCATCCGCGGCATCCATCATATTCTTGTTCTGGAACTTGGGATTTGGATGCGCGACCAGAACAGCGTTCATGTCGAGCGCATAAAAATAGTCATCCTTGCCGAAGCGCAACGACTGCAGCAGTTGATTGCAACGTTCCTTGACTTGCGCGTCGGACAGTCCCGCCTTTCGAGACGCCTCATAGTCCAGTTCAAGTGCCTGCCTTGCCAAGAGGACAAGTTGCTGGAGTTTGTCTTTCCGATCCTCAAGCAGGCTACTCTTCAACGCCGAAAGACCCACGCCGGCTACTGAAATGATGCCTACTATCGAGAGGCCAACCATCAACATGAGCTTCGACGAGATTCTGAATTTACCGAGCATCGCGAACCTTTCAGATCATGGAGCGCCGACTGATCCGGCTCGGATAGCAATTATCGCGTATTGATAAAGATTGCCTTTAATGCGCGCTTGGAAGCTTACGCTACGCATGTTTTGCAGCGTCACTGACAGAATCGCGATTTGAGAAAAGGAGCGCGCGAAGAAGCGCAACGCACGCATCTTTCGATTGTACACGAATTAACGTACGATGTGTCATTACTTGTTCAGATGATCGTCATCTTCAAATACGATGAGACGCCGGACGCCGTGCTACCAGACGAGCGTACTCATAGGATCGGACGAGGTTCTCGTTGGAACCACCGTGCGCTACGACACCTACGATCCGACAACCTATCTGAATCTTTTTCTTGATGCCGTGCGAACTTACAAGGGGACAGGGGGCCGATCACGCCCTGCGCGCTCACGCTCTACGCGCTCCGTTACGTCCCGCGCCATTGCGACAGAGCCCAGCACTTTTTCGTTATCGCTTTTGACGATAGCAAACGTGAGCTCGACGTACAGTTTTCGTCCGCTTTTGTGCGCCGCCCGGGTCAGCGTGGGTCGACCCTGAAGCTTTAATGCGCCCCTTGTTACCGCGGCGTTGAAGCCGCCCCAGTGCGATGCTCGCAAATGCTCCGGAATAATCAGATCGAGGCTTTGACCAAGGGCTTCCTCTGGTGAGTAACCAAATAATGTTGCAGAAGCCCGATTCCACCGGATGATCGCTCCCGAACAGTCTGTATAGACAACAGCGTCAGCAACCTGATCGAGAATTCTCTCAGCCAGCCTGGATTTACCCTCCATGGATACGCCTTTCGGTTCGGAACAAGGCCCCCTAAACGGCCACCCCTTCGATTTCGTTGACTTAGTCCAGTCGCACGCGTCCACCATGTTGACGCAAAACCTCGTCGGAGAAACAGGCAAGTTATAAAGATGGTTAGAAACCATGCGAGCGGAAGGTCAAAAGTAGGCCTGTGCGCCACTATCAGGTCATGCAGCGGAATAGGTCTGCGCTAGAGGACTAATTTCTTAACCACCAACGAGCGAGTCAACCCTAGCAATCTTCGAGCAGCTGAGGCCAGCGTCGTTGTAGAGGCGAAGTCATGCGATATCTTCGATCTGGGCTGGACATCCAGGCACGAGCTGTAATCCATCAACAGCAACCAGCCAAGGTAAGCCGGATCTTTGCCGTGCGACGCGAACAGCGTCACCTGGGCCATGGCCGGCGTCGACGTACCAGCCATGGGGTCCGAATGATCGGCCACTCGATATCGAGAAGTTCGAGGAGCTATTGTGAAGAAGCGAAGGTCATTGAAAACTCCTGCGGCTATATCAATCTGCCGCCGAACGCTTGTGTCGACGGCTTGGTGGCATTGACGCGCGTGCAACTCCTCTCGGAGAACCACCAACCGAGGTCGCGTCAGCTCCAGCCGGTCGTCACCTGGCAGTCGACGACGCTCACCCAGTCGTTCGAACAAGCACGTGACCGGAACAAACCGTGCTAAGGCGAGAGGCAGTGCTCAGACGACACTGACCTCCACGTCGATGTTGTTGCGGGTAGCGTTCGAGTACGGGCAGACCTCGTGCGCTTTGGCGACGAGGGCCTCGGCTTCGGCGCGGTCGAGACCTGGTACGAAAACTTCCAACGCGATCTCAAGGCCAAAGCCGCCTTCGGAACGCGGTCCGATGCCGACGGTCGCAGTAACAGCCGTGTCTGCGGGAACCTTAGGTCCGCCCTGCGAAGCGACGAACTGCATTGCCCCGATGAAGCAAGCGGCATAGCCGGCGGCGAAGAGCTGCTCAGGATTGACGCCGCTTCCACCGCCGCCGCCAAGTTCCTTCGGCTTGCTGAGTTTGACGTCGAGGGCGCCGTCGAGGGTAGCGGAGTGACCATCGCGGCCGCCGGTGGCGCGCGCCGAGGTGCGATATTTAACGTTCACGGACATTTGGCATTTCCTTTCTGAGAAAGATAAGTCGTTCGAGTATGCGGTCCCGAGGAGCATGTAAAGGCACTACGGTTGGCTGACCCAGAGCAACATCGACATGAGCGCGATGGCGAGTGGTTATCGTAATCGAAGTGAGTAGAGGGCTAAGCACGAGCGAAGGCACGCAGGCACTCTGACGTCGCTTCCGCAAGAGAGTCAACGAACGCGCCAGCAGTCGTGTCTCTAGTAGCAAGCGCTGCGGATTGTCCGGCAAACAACGCGGTAAGTTCTTTGTCTCCCGTCTTTTCAAGCGGCGAGGTGAGACTGAGTTGGGCGGGAAACGCCACCGGGCGTAGTTCGGAAGCCAAGAGGTCCTCAATGAGTTTGTTCTTCACAAAGCGCGCTGGCCGGCCAGTAATCACGTCTGTGACGACCGTGCAGGCGTCAGTGGGCTCGCGCAGTGCCGTACGGTGAGCATCGAGGACGTTGGCCTCTGCGCAGTGCAGGAAGGCCGTGCCTACCTGTACAGCGCTTGCGCCAAGGACAAAGGCCGCAGCCACCGTTCGCCCATCTGCCACGCCCCCTGCGGCAATGACGGGAACTCTCACGGCATCTACCACTTGTGGCAAGAGCGCGAACAAGCCCGGTTGCAAGCTTATGTCGACACCGGTGAAGGTGGCACGGTGTCCGCCGGCCTCGGTACCCTGCGCGATGATAGCGTCGACACCCCGCTCCTCAAGGATTCTCGCCTCGGCCACGGTCGTCGCGCTGGAAATGATGAAAATCCCGGCGTTCTTAAGAGCGCTGATGATCTCTCGATGAGGCAGACCAAAATGAAAACTTACCATTTTCGGCTTGATCCGCACCAGCATCGACAGGTGTTCGCGGCTTACCTCACCAGCCGCACCGCTTGGCTCGGGCACCGCTCCCAGACCCTTGGCGTCAAAGTGCGCTTGCAGACGCGCCCGCATCGGCTCGCTGATATCGGGGGTAATCCTGGGCTCCGGCCAGAGCGGATAGTTGGCGTTGAGACCGCCGCCGCTCATCTGTTGGAAGCCAGCGATCCGCCGCTCTGCCTCCTCGGCTGAATAACCCCACATGCCCAGGCCGCCTAGACCACCAGCGTTGCTGACGGCAGCGGCCAGTGCGGGTGTGCTGAGCCAGCCCATCGGCGCCTGAAGGATCGGCCACTTGAGATTAAGCCTATCAGTAAACGCATTTCTGGACCACATGAACCTTCTCCTTTTCCCTTGGTGGACATCACGCTCGACAGCTAGTCCGAAGGACCAGAACCCGGAATCTCGAAATTCCGGGTTCGATGCTTTTGCATCGACCCGGAATGACGGTGCAAAGCATCAAGCCTTGGCGAACAGCTGTTCGACGTATTCCCAGTTCACGAGATGATCGACGAACGCCTTCAGATAGTCCGGACGGCGGTTGCGATAGTCGATGTAGTAGGAGTGTTCCCAGACGTCGCAGCCGAGGATCGGCGTTGCGCCATGGACCAGCGGGCTTTCGCCGTTCGCCGTCTTGGAGATTTCGAGCTTGCCGTTCTTGACCGACAGCCAGCACCAACCGGAGCCGAACTGGCCGACACCGGCGGCGGCGAAATCGGCCTTGAACTTGTCGAGCCCGCCGAGATCCTCGGTGATCTTCTTTTCCAGACGGCCCGGCAGCTTGCTGCCGCCGCCATTCGGCTTCATCCAGTTCCAGAAGTGCAGATGGTTGTAGTGCTGGCCGGCGTTGTTGAACACGGCCGGATTCTTGCCGAACGAAGCCTTGACGATCTCCTCGAGGGACTTGCCCTCGAATTCGGTCCCCTTGATCGCATTGTTTCCGTTGGTCACGTAAGCTTGGTGATGCTTGTCGTGGTGGAATTCCAGCGTTTCCTTGGACATATAGGGGGCCAGGGCGTCGTGGGCATAGGGCAGATTGGGCAGCGCGAAGGTCATGAGGTGATATCCTTATATGATGGGAGACATGGTGAAGGTTCGAGGAAATTAAACTACTCTGCCGCCGCGCGATCGCTCGCATGCAATGCCAGGGAGCGCTCGATCACAGCGACCGGCGTAAGTAATGCGCAATCTCTCCGATTACGCCGCGGCGGAAAGTGAGCACGCAAAGCACAAAGATCACACCCTGAATCACCGTCACCCACTGCCCGAAGCCGGCCAGATACTGCTGCATGGCGATGATGACGAATGCACCGACCACAGGTCCGAATACGGTGCCGAGACCGCCAACCAGCGTCATCAGCACGATCTCGCCTGACATCGTCCAATGCACGTCGGTGAGCGAGGCGTTTTGTGCGACGAATACTTTCAGTGAGCCGGCAAATCCCGCCAGCGTGCCGGACAGGATGTAGGCGAGGAGCTTGTACTGGTCGGTCTTGTAGCCGAGCGAGATCGCACGCGGCTCGTTCTCGCGGATCGATTTCAGCACCTCGCCGAACGGCGAGTTGATGGTGCGATAGATCAGCAGAAAGCCACCGAGGAACCCGACCAGGACGACGTAATAGAGTACTGTCGGCTTCGCGAGATCGAAGATGCCGAACAGGTACCCTGGCGGAATGCCTTGGATGCCGTCTTCACCATGCGTGAACGGTGTCTGCAGGTAAACGAAATATAGCAGTTGTGACAAGGCGAGAGTAATCATCGCGAAATAGATACCTTGCCGGCGAATGGCAACGGCGCCGGTAATGACACCAAGCCCCGCAGCGCCGGCGGTGCCCATCAGAATGCCAAGCTCCGGCGACAGTCCCCAGACTTTCAGCCCATGCGCCGTGAAGTAGCCCGCGGTGCCCAGAAACATCGCGTGGCCGAACGACAGCAGGCCGCCATAACCGATCAGCAGATTGAACGCGCATGCCAAAAGCGCGAAGCACAGCGCCTGCATGACAAAGAACGGATAGATGCCGGTCAACGGCACGATCATCAGCGCTGTCGCCATCACCGCGAATACGATCATCTCGTCGCGGATCGCGCGCGGTGGTGCCGGCAATGAATCGGTTATCGCTGTCATATCAAGCCGCCCTTCCCGTCAATCCGGTCGGCTTCACCAGCAACACCAGAACCATCAGAACGAATACTACGGTGTTGGAAGCCTCGGGATAAAAGTATTTAGTCAGGCCCTCGATCACGCCGAGCGCAAAGCCCGTGATGATCGATCCCATGATGGAACCCATGCCGCCGATCACCACCACCGCGAACACGACGATGATCAGGTCGGCGCCCATCAGCGGCCTCACCTGATTGATCGGCGCCGACAACACGCCGGCCAGTGCGGCAAGGCCGACGCCAAGCCCGTAGGTCAGCGTGATCATTCGAGGGACGTTGATGCCAAACGCGCGCACCAGCGTCGGGTTTTCAGTCGCGGCGCGCAGATTGGCGCCAAGCCGAGTCTTTTCGATCAGGTACCAGGTGGCAATGCAAACCACGAGCGAGAACACCACCACCCAGCCGCGGTAGATCGGCAGGAACATGAAGCCGAGATTGATGCCGCCTTTCAACTCGTCGGGGATCGCGTAAGGCAGGCCGGACGATCCGAAATAATTCTGGAAGAGGCCCTGCACGATCAGCGCGATTCCGAACGTCAACAATAGCCCATAGAGATGATCGAGCCCGGAAAGCCATTGCAGCATGGTCCGTTCCAGGATCATGCCGAAGATGCCCACCACGATCGGCGCCAAGATCAGCGCCGGCCAGTATCCGATGCCCGCGAGATTCAGCAGGAAATAGGCGCAGAAGGCGCCCATCATGTAGAGTGCGCCATGCGCGAAATTGATGATATTGAGCATCCCGAAGATGACGGCGAGCCCAAGGCTGAGCAGCGCATAGAACGAGCCGTTGATGAGCCCCACTAGGAGCTGCGCGTAGAGAGCTTGCATCGATCAATCTTTCGCACTCAATCCAATTGTGACGCCAGGGAGAACCCGCCGGCACAAGGCCGGTGGGTTATCATCGTTACTTCTTTACTAGCGGACAGGCACTTTCCGAAAGCGGCCTGAAAGCCTGGTCGCCGGGGGTCGTTCCAATCAGCTTGTAATAGTCCCACGGTCCCTTGGACTCGGCCGGCGTCTTGACTTCGAACAGATAGGCCGGATGAATCTTGCGGCCGTCCGCGCGAATGGAGCCCTGGCCGAACAGCGGATCGTCAGTCGGCATTTCCTTCATCTTGGCGACGACCTTGGCGCCGTCATGCGGATTGCCACCGAGCTGTTCCAGCGCCTTGAAATAGTGGAGGAGTCCCGAATAGACACCGGCCTGCACCATCGACGGCTGCGCCTTGCTCTTCATGCGCACCGAAAAGCGTTTTGCAAATGCGCGGGTTCCGTCGTTCAGATCCCAGTAGAACGTTTCGGTGAAACTCAGGCCTTGCGCCACCTTCAAGCCGAGCGAGTGAACATCGGTGATGAACAGCAGAAGGCCCGCAAGCTTCTGCCCGCCCGCAACAATGCCGAATTCCGATGCCTGCTTGATGGTATTGGTGGTGTCGCCGCCGGCATTGGCCATGCCGATGATCTTGGCCTTGGAAGCCTGCGCCTGCAGCAAAAATGAGGACAAGTCCGGCGAATTTATCGGATGCTTGACGGTACCGATCACTTTGGCGCCTGCCTTCACAACGACTGCGGTGGTGTCACGCTCCAGTGCCGTGCCGAACGCGTAGTCAGCGGTTAGGAAGTACCACGTGTCGCCACCGGCCTTCACCAGCGCCTGACCGGTGCTGTTGGCGAGCATGTAGGTATCGTAAACCCAATGAATCGTATTCGGCGAGCATTGCGCATTTGTGAGATCTGACGTCGCCGCGCCGGCATTGATCATCACGGAATTTTTCTCTTTCACGAGATTGTTGACCGCGAGCGCGACGCCGGAACTCACCACGTCCATGAAGATGTCTACCTTTTCAACATCGACCCATTGCCGCGCAATGTTGACAGCGATGTCGGGCTTGTTCTGATGATCGGCGGAGATCACGTCGATCTTCCAGCCCTTGGCCGCCATACCGGAATCCTCGACGGCCATCTGGGCAGCCAAGGTAGAGCCCGCTCCGCTCAAATCGGAGTACAGCCCCGAGTTATCGGTCAGCACGCCGATCTTGATGTTCTTGTCCTGCGCAAAGGCGACGCTGCCAGCGGCAAACGCCAACGCGGTGCCAAGCAGAAGTGCCGAAATAGCATTTTTCATGTTGTCTCCTTCAAATCCTTGTTTGAAACTCTGCTCAGACGCCGAGATAGGTGTGCAGCTTGTCCATATTCGCTTCCAGTTCCGAGTTCGCGAATCCGTCGATGATCTTGCCGTGCTCGACGATGTAGTAACGGTCCGCCACCGTGGCCGCGAACCGGAAATTCTGTTCGACCAGAAGGATGGTGAAGCCCTCCTTCTTGAGCCGCGCGATGGTGTGGCCGATTTGCTGGATGATAACGGGGGCAAGGCCTTCGGTCGGTTCATCCAGCATCAAAAACCGCGCACCGGTACGCAGGATCCGGGCGATCGCCAGCATCTGCTGCTCGCCCCCCGACAATTTGGTGCCCTGGCTGTTGAGCCGTTCCTTGAGGTTAGGAAACAGGTCGAAGATCTGATCCAACGTCAGCCCGCCGCTGCGCACGATCGGCGGCAACAACAGGTTTTCGCGAACGTCGAGGCTGGCGAAAATGCCGCGTTCTTCGGGGCACAACGCAACGCCCATGCGCGCAATCTTGTCCGACGACGCCCGCGTGATGTCCTGATTGTCGAAGCGGATCGAACCGGTACGCTTGCCGATAATCCCCATTACCGATTTCAGCGTGGTGGTCTTGCCGGCGCCGTTGCGTCCGAGCAACGTCACCACCTCGCCTGCGTTCACCTTGAAATCGATGCCGTGAAGGATGTGGGACTCGCCGTACCAGGCCTGCAGATTCTCGACCGTCAACACATTGGCGCCGGCGGTTGCCAGCGCGGACTTTGCGGCTTCGGCCATTTTCAGATCAGGCATGACCAGCCCCCAAATAAGCTTCCTTGACGCGTTCATCCTTGGACAGGTCGGTATAATTGCCTTCCGCCAGCACCTGGCCGCGCGTCAGCACCGTGATGATGTCGGAGAGGTTGGCCACCACGCTCAGATTATGTTCGACCATCAGGATGGTATATTTCGCGGAAATTCGCTTGATCAGCGCTGCGATCTTGTCGATGTCCTCATGTCCCATGCCGGCCATCGGCTCATCGAGCAGCATCATCTCCGGATCGAGCGCCAGCGTGGTCGCGATTTCGAGCGCGCGTTTGCGCCCATAGGGCATTTCGACCGCCGGTATGTTGGCAAACTCGCTCAGGCCCACATCGTTGAGCAGTTCGTGGGCGCGGCCATTGAAGCGGTCGAGCACGGATTTGGAGCGCCAGAAGTCGAAAGAGTGCCCGTGCTGGCGCTGCAGCGCCACCCTGACATTCTCCAGCGCGGTCAAATGCGGAAACACCGCAGAAATCTGGAATGAGCGAACCAGGCCCAGGCGCGCGACATCGGCCGGCGCCATCCCCGTGATGTCCTGTCCCTTATAAAGGATCTGGCCCGCCGAGGGCTTCAGGAACTTGGTCAACAGATTGAAGCACGTCGTCTTCCCGGCCCCGTTTGGACCGATCAACGCATGAATGCTGCCACGGCGGACTTTCAGACCGACATCGCGTACGGCAAAGAACCCCGCGAACTCTTTGGTCAATCCGTGGGTTTCGAGAATGAACTCATCAGCCAAACTAATTTCCTCGATCAGTGAGTGTCGCACTTCGTAAGCGGCTTTTGTGTCTGGTCGCGAACGCCTTTGGTAGGGCAGCGACGAGCTGCTCCCAGAACCGATGGCCGATCGGGACGGCTTCACGTCTCTTCCCGGTTCGACGACGGACCCCCTCATGCATTTTCGATCCAGCCCCCCACCCACTCGATAGCGCCGTTCGCTACGGCAGGCTCTCAGCGCCCGCCACAAATTTTGGTTAGCCACGGCCTTCCGCTGAAGCCATCGCGTCATAGGTGCTGGAGCGCAACATCGCGTGCAGCTGACGTCGCCGCACCCCCATGTTGCCTCCGTCATAAAGAGGAAAGCAAAGCGCGTCCTGCATCAGACCGGCGAGCGGAAACATGTCGGTGTAACTGTTGACGCCGACCACGCGCATCGCGTCGTAGACCACTTGCACGCATAGCTCAGAGCAATGAACCTTCGCCATGACGGCAAGCTCTTGGCTGCGTCCATCGGTGACATCGAGTTGATGGCACGCCTTCCAGGTCAGATATCGCGCGGCCTCGATGCGCATCTTGATGTCCGCCAGCATGTAACCGACGCTCTGGTGCTCGATCACGGGACTCGTCCCCAAGCGCTTGTCGGTCTTAGCAAACTGCAGGGCGGTATCGAAGGCCGATCTCATCACGCCAACGCAAGCCGCACCAATAAGCGCAGCCGACCACGAGAACGTCGTCTCTACGATGCCGATGCCATCGCCAGGTTTTCCTATGATGTTGTCAACCGGCACCCGCACATTCTCGAAAATGATGCGAGGCGAGTTCGCCGCGCGATGCCCTACCGTATCCAGAAGTCCGTCCACCCTTATGCCCGCCGCATTCCCGGGCACCACGATAACCGCCAGAGCGTCTTGAGGGGAACGCGACGGATCGGTCCTGCAGACAACGCTGAACAAATGCGCGCCGTTGCCGTCCCACCCGGATCCATTGGTAGTGTAGTGTTTGCGACCGTTGATGACCCACTCATCTCCTTCTCGGCGCGCAAAGGTCTGTACGCCGGCCGCCGGGTCTGGGCAATCAAAATTGGCCCCGCCAGCTACCTCGGTGAACGCGAATGCAGCCAAGCGCGATCCATCTTCGATAAAGTCCGGCAGAAAGCGCTTCTTTTGCGTCAGCGTCCCGAAGCGCATCAACGGCTCCAGGCCGAGGCCCGTGGCCACCAGCGCGGTAGGCACGTTAATGTCGACGGCCGCCAATTCCTCGGTTGCCAGCGCCAGGTCAACTACACTTAAAGCCGTGCCGCCGAATTCCGTGGGAAGAATTGCCTTGATGAAGCCGGCGTCGGCCATCGCCTGGTAGAAAGGCCGCGTCGCATAGAAGCGCTGTTCCGGACGGGAGAGCGGCGAAATAACTGATGCAACCTTACCGAGAGTTCCTGCGGCGAACGCCCGAGCCCCCGCCTGCAACTCTTGTTGGGGCTTGCTTAGCGTGAAATCAATTGCCATCGGATCGCCCTTTCACAAAAGAAACATTCGGACTTAGACCTTCACGAGGTCGACACGCGTCTCGCGCGGCGCCCTCGAATCTTTTGGCGGCCAATTGACGATCTACGTCAACGCCGCATCTGCGCTCGCGCAGACACATCTGCATGTCACAAGTATTTTCGATGTAGGTCGCCGCAATCAAAGCGGCTCAAAGCTCCTCTCGTTTCCAGTCCCTGTGCATCTCGCGAGCTTGTCCCCGCGTGTAGATCCTCAGCGCGAAAAAGACGCTTAGACACTCGTTAACTTTAAATTAGACCGGTCGTCTATTAATTGCAAGCGATTTTGTTTTCGACTCGGTTTGCTTTACGAAAGTTGATGCCACGCTTGCAGCGGAACGCCGATTCCAGAATTTTGTGAGCCAGCTTTACTGCAGGCAAGCGATCGGTACGCCAATCTCAACGGCTAAAGATGCTGACGCGTCAGAGGCCGTGAACCAAATTGGATCACCCCATACAAACAAAGTGACCTGAATGCACCGTTTCCCGGATCGACCTCGCCCATCCGACGGAGACGAGGCAACGGAACACTGACGAATTTTCGAGCCTCATGGAGTCCAATGGTCCTCTCCCACAAGAATTGAATGACACAACCGCAAGTTACATGTCGAAGAAGCTGATCGAACGCTTACGATGTTTGGCGCCTCAAATAGGTCAGTCGTAGAAGGCAGGCAACAACTTGAGGCCGCTACTTTCGCTTTTGTCATGGTTGATGAAAAATTTCGCTTGATACCGTTTGATCATCTGCCTGATCCTCTCCATGGATGCGATGGACGCTTCTTTGTCGGTATTGAGTGAAGGAACCCTATTCTTAGCGAAGTTCTCTTCCAAATGAACGACATCGCCCGACAGGATGATAAAGCCGGATTGTTTGAGGCGAACGAGCATTGATTGGCTGCCAGGCGTATGTCCGGGCGTCGATACCAGCGTGACGCTTCCGTCGCCGAATACGTCAAAGTCTCCATCGACCAATTGGATGTGCCGAGGATTTCCCATGAGTTTGCGGGCAAGCGCCATCAACTGTTTCACATTCTCGTTCGGTGCGTTGTCTCCATAGATCCACTCGTGCTCTGCGCGCTGGATCAAGACCCGAGCGTCGGGAAACAGGCCGACATTGCCTATGTGGTCTCCATGAGTATGGGAGATCGCGACATGGGTGACGTCCGCTGGCTTGAGACCGATCTCGGCAAGCTGATCCGTCAAGGTCTTGTCCAGGTGGTAGACAATCAGCTTAGGAAGGGTCGACCAGCCCTTTGGATCTTTAAAGGTAGCTTCCGGGACGCCGGTGTCCCAGATCAGCCAGTCCTTCCCCCGCTTCGCCAGCCAGCACGTCGATGAGAATTCGATGCTTCGTCCCTGGTTTTCTCCCGGAGTCCACACCGATTCATCGTTGGCGAGCGAACGACCGCAATCCAATCTGTACAGCTTCTCGACGAACCCTGCGCTATTCGGGTCCGGCAACTCGCCAGAGGCCGCAGTCGTGGCGCAGGCCAAAAGCGAAAGCCCGCAGGCGAAAACAAACTTCAGTGCGCGCGTCATGGTCTAAATGTCCATAGTTGGAAACACTGCAGATATCTCACATCTCAAGAGAAGTCCGGGACCGCAGCGCAACCGGCGGTTTCCTTCGGCATTCGCGTTGTCTGTCCTATCATCGACGGATTCTCGGTTTCAAATCGTCGCAAGTCGTTTGACCTTCGCTTCGTCCCAGATTATTCCGCTGCCGGGTTGTTCCAAGGTGATCACCTTGCCGCCAATGACCTTCAGGGGCGTTTGCAGGAACGCGTCGGCCCAATCCACGTACTCGAGCCAATGGGCTGTCGGGGTAGCGCAAAGAAGCTGCGCACTCACTTCAGGCATCAAATGGGACGACATCTCGATTCCGTGAGCTGCGGCGATGCCGGCGGCCTGCATCCAGCCAGTTACGCCTCCGATGCGGGCCACGTCGGGCATAATGTAATCGCTGGCGCGAGCAGTCGTGGCGCGAAGCAGGCCTTCCGGACCGTTGAAGTTTTCGCCGATCTGAATAGGTACCCGCAATTCCCTGGCGATCGATGCACTAGCTTCGTAATCATCATGGGCAATCGGCTCCTCCAACCAGTATATCTGCTCCTTTTCGAGCTCCCGTCCCCTCGATATCGCCTCGGCGCAACTTAAGGCTTGATTGTAGTCGACCATGATTTCAACATCGCTTGAAACGCGCTCGCGCACTGCTTTCAACGCGGCAATATCCTGCCCCAGCGTTTCGTATCCGAGCCTGAGCTTTACCGCCTTCAGTCCGCTGGTGAGCAGCGCGTCCACCTCCTTGGCCAACTGGTCTGGCTCCATCAAGCCCAACCCGCGGCTGTCATAGGCCGGAAGCGGTCGCGGCCGTCCACCGAGCAGCGAAGCAAGCGGTAGCCCCTGACTTTGCGCCATAGCGTCCCACATCGCCATGTCGAGCAAAGCAAGAGCCATACGGACCGTGCCAGTTACTCCCAACAGCGCGAATTGCCGCGAGAGGACCTGCGTGGCGTCCATCGGAGTCAAGTTGCGATTCTTCAACACTTCGACCGCATCATCGAGAATGCCGGCAATCGCACGCGCGCCCGAGGGCCGGTAACAAAACGCGTATGCCCGCCCGGTGGCGCCGAGATCAGTGATGAGGTCAACCAACAGCATTGGCACCGCGCGGACGACTGCTGCGCTTGTACCAAGCGTAAAAGCCAGGGGGACCAGCACCCCTCTTGTCGTCACCGAGCGTATTTGAAGGCCACCCGCGCGTTGAACATTTATCATTATGCTTCTCGCAGGCCAGCGGATCATGCCACGGCCGTCTTCCCAGCGGATGCCTGCGCATCCGTATCGACCCAACTAGAGGCTCTTTTTTATCGTGATTTCGAGGGCGACAGAACACCCGCCCATCGGGAGGCACCCTTCCTTCAAGCGGAAGAGTGGCTCGTTGCGGAATGCCACGCCGGCCTGAAACACCCGTCCTGAAGTTCAGTTACCCATTGCAACTGTCAACGCACCATCGGAAAAAGAGAACGCTGCATTCTGTTTTCAGTGCACCCACTCGAACGGACAGAGAACGCGTTAGTTCGCTCGCTGACCGCAGCAGAAAAAGGACCGCAAGACAGGGGCATCGACGATGCCGGCCGACCAGAAGCGACGGAGCGTGACTACGCTAAAGGGTTACCGGGTTGGACCCTTTGACAACATCTGCAAAGCGCGAAAAGAACTCGCCGGCGATCTTATTTGCCGACCCGCTGATCAAACGCTGACCCAACTGCGCGAGCTTTCCGCCAATCTGCGCCTCTACACCATAGGATAGCAATGTACCCTCCTCGTTCGCCACCAGCGCGACCGTGGCCACGCCCTTGGCGAATCCTGCGATCCCACCCTCACCTTCGCCCGAAATCCGGTAGCTACTCGGAGGAACGAGATCACTCAAAGTGACTCGCCCCTTGAATCTCGCTGAGACGGGGCCGACCTTCATCTTTGCAACGGCACTAAATTGATTGTCCGCAGACCTCACCAGTTCTTCGCAGCCGGGAATGCACGCTTTCAGAACATCCGGATCATTGAGTTTTTCCCACACAGTTTCTCGGGTCGCGGCAAGTTGGATCTCTCCGGCCATCGTCATCGACATAAAACGTAAGCTCCAATAAAGCGGCCGTCGGGCCGTCTGGCAACGCGCGGGCCTGCCGTGATGCAGACCCAGCTGCTTTCTTCCAGGGAATTTCAGGAATGAACGGGCAACAATGACGTGCCGGAAGGCTCACACCTTCCACGCGTCGAAATCCACGTGCCCTCTATTCCGCGGCGACTAGTCTATGACTTTTCGACGACCCGGTGTTCTCGACGACCAGCCTCTCGACTTGCACCAGGTTGTCCGAGAATGTTGGACAGCGTCCCATGCCGCCGAACCTGGCGGCCGAGACGCTGTTCACGGTTCCCGTTTCATTCAGCGTGCGCCAATATCCGACTGTCGCGACAACAACTCCGGGCGGCACGTCGTCCGTAACCTTGGCCACTCCCAAGAAGCTACCCGTCCTGTTATGAACCCGAACCTTCTCACCCTGTAGAATCATGCGCTCGCCGGCATCGGCCGGATTGATCAGGAGAAACTGATCTCCTTGAAGGATCTGCTTCTTGGCTTCATTTGCATAGTTGGCGTTCAGGAAGGCGTGACTCTTCGGTGCTACGATATTAAGCGGATACAGCTTGGCGAGTTCGGGTTCGTAATCGGGGCTCTCGTAAGGACGGGTAAACCCGGGCAAAGGCTCAATCGGCGTTCCGCCTTGCATTGCTTCATACAGTTGCCGGAAGGGTGGCGCGACGAAATCAGTCGCTCCCACCAGAAGGATTTCGCACTTACCAGAAGGCGTCTTGAAGTTGCCTTCCGCGTGCGGCGTCCGAGTATCTGCCGCACCCAAATTCAGTTTCGCAAAGCCCTTCTCACGAAGCACATCGAGCGTTATTCCATCTACCTCCGGAGCGGCCCAGTTTATCGTCCTCTCGACAAGTTCTTTGTCCGAGAACCGGAATTGCGGGTCATCAAAGCCCATCGTCGCCGCCAGGCGGCGGAAGATCTCGGCATTGGAGCACGCTTCTCCCGGCGCCTCGATCGCCTTCTGATTCAAAGTCAGATAGTAGTGCCCCCATGAAAACATGAGGTCGTCATGCTCTCCCGCCATCGTTGCCGGCAAGACGATGTCGGCATAGGCGGCCGTGTCGCTGACGAAATGATCCGCGACGACCGTAAAGAGGTCCGTACGCTGCAAACCGGCGACGATCTTGTCGACATCCATAGCTTGAGTAACAGGGTTGGTATTGTACACCATGATGGATTTGAGCGGGGGATCCAGGGCTGCCTCACCCGTGAGCGCCTCGCCGAGCTTCAGTATGTTGACGACGCGGGTTCCGGGCTTGATCCAATCCGGCCGGCAAATTTCTCCGAAATTAACCGGAAACTCCCAGAGTGGAGCGTGGTAGATGCCGCCAGCGACCTGACGCCAGGCTCCGGTAAGCGCCGGAATGGCGATGATCGCGCGAATGGCCTGCGTTCCACCGGCCGAACGTTCGAGCGCAACACCGACGCGGATGGACGCATTTGCGCTCGAGGCATACTCCCGCGCCAGCTTGCGAATATCGTCAGCGCGCACGCCGCAGATCTTCTCTGCCCACTCTGGGGTACAGTCTACGGCGTGGTCCTTTAATTCCGGATACCCTAGCACATAACGGTCGACATAGTCTTGGTCGACGAGCCCCTCGCTGATGATCGTGTGGATCATCGCCATCGCGAGCGCCCCGTCCGTTCCCGGCTTCGGAGCGATATGCCAGTCGGCTTGCTTTGCCGTTCGGGATTTGTAGGGGTCGATCACCACGACCTTTGCGCCCTTTTGACGTGCTTCCACGACAAATGGCCAATGGTGAAGGTTGGTACTGAGCGTATTGCACCCCCAGATGATGATGTACTTTGAGTGCGCAAAGCTTTCCGGATCGAGACCGTTCGTCGGACCCACCGTGAGAAACCAGGCTGTCAAGGAACCGGAAGCGCAGTACGTCCTCTCGCAAACAGTCGCTCCCAAGCGATTGAAGAACGCATCTCCGACATTAAGGCCCTGAACGAGTCCTTCATTGCCGAGATAGCTGACAGGCATGATCGCTTCGGCCCCATCGCTCTCGATGATCCCGGTCCATTGCCGCTTGATCTCCGCAAGAGCCTCTTCCCAACTGATCCGAATGAACGAGCGGCTTCCTTTGGGCCCGTTCCGCTTAAGCGGGTAGAGCACCCGATCCGCATTGTAGTGATGATCCGCAAAGTCGTTCAATTTTACGCAAAGACCGCCCCGGGTGATCGGATGAGCGGGATTGCCTCGGACGTTCGAGAGCCGCCCCTCCTCGACCGTGTAGATCATCGCGCATGTATCCGGACAATCGTGGGGGCACCCGCCAAAGAAAACTTGCTTATCCCGGGTCTGCTCAGTCATGGCCAATCCTGATCAAATGGGTTGCGGAACACGCCAATGGTATCTGACGGTTCTTCCTGTTTGGAGTGAATACCGGAAACCGCCTATGTCCGAGTACCGGTCGCCGCAATTCCTTTGGAGCCGGTACGGCTGGCTCCAGAAGTTTAATGGGGACCGGTACTTTACGCTGTCGGGCGGAGCCGGAATTATCGTGTCAAAGGACGCCGGTCCACGCGGAGACGGCGAGCGGGAAAAACAATGTTGTTGGCCAAGTCCTCTCCGAATGCACAGCCACTCCTCACCGACAATTTCGGCCGATCGATCGAGTACTTACGTATCTCTGTGACAGATCGGTGCGACCTGAGGTGCACCTACTGCATCCCCAAGGGCTTCCGAAACTTCAACGAACCCGCATCGTGGCTTACCTTCGAGGAGATTACGCGACTCGTCTCGGTGATGGCGCATAACGGACTGAGGCGCGTCCGTCTGACCGGCGGCGAACCGCTGCTACGCCGGAACTTACCATCCTTGGTCCGGCGCCTCGCTCAGATCGATGAGATTACCGACATCTCGCTGAGCACAAACGGTACCAGGCTCGCCGCATTGGCTGCAGAATTGCGGGATGCCGGCGTCTCGCGAATCAACGTCAGCTTGGACACCTTGAAGGCCGAACGGAACGAAGCCCTGAACGGGCGTGACGTCTTTCGCCAGGTTCTAGATGGATTGCTGGCAGCAAAGAAAGCCGGCTTCCATCCGATCAAGATCAACATGGTCGCGCTAAAGGGGCAAAACGACAGCGAGATCGACGACATGGTAGAGTTCTGCGCCGGGCACGGCTTCGTGCTGAGGCTTATCGAAGCCATGCCAATGGGCGTGACGGGACGAAATGCGAGCCATCTCGATCTCCAGCCCGTCCGCGAGCGGCTCAAACAAAAGCACGGACTGGTCGAATCGCGAATCGAGGGCGGCGGACCCGCACGCTACCTTGCGTCGAAGGACGGTAGAGTTCGCATAGGATTTATAACCCCAATCTCCGAGCACTTCTGTGCGACCTGCAATCGCGTGCGTCTTGCCGTCAATGGCACGATGTATCTCTGTCTCGGACAGAATGAGAAATTTGAATTCGCACCGCTCTTGCGGGGCGGCGCGTCAGATGCGCAGCTCCTGACGGCACTCGCAGACGCGATGGCTCTCAAGCCGGAGCGTCATGAGTTCCTGGAAAAGCCCGATCAGATCGGGCGGATTATGTCCGTAACTGGCGGCTGAGCACCGCTTCGAACAGAAGGCCAACGCCGTGCCCCATATCGTAACCCAAAATTGCGATGAATGCCGCTTCACGGACTGCGTCACAGTATGTCCCGTCGCATGCTTTCACGGCGACGAACGTCGCGTCTATATCGACCCGGTGGCCTGCGTTGATTGCGGCGCATGCATCCCAGCTTGTCCGGTCGGAGCTATCGTCGAAAGCAACGACTTGGAAGATAGCCAAATGAGCTGGATTGAAACCAACGCAGTGCGCGCGGCAGAGACGCCCGTGATCCGCTCTAAACAGACACCTTTGCCAGGTGCGGAGGCCAGACGGGCAGTCCTGGGGAATTGAAAGACACACTACCGGGACAAGGACCGCAATCATGAACTATCCAATGCGCGTGGCGATCGTTGGCAGTGGTCCAAGCGGCTTTTATGCCACCGAGGCGCTTCTTACTGCGGGGATCGACGTCGAAGTCGATATGTTCGAACGCCTCCCAACGCCATTTGGTCTCGTCCGCCACGGAGTAGCTCCCGATCATCCGAAGTTGAAATCGATAGTCGCCACGTACGAAAGCATTGCAGCAGATACCCGCTTCTCGTTTTTTGGCAACGTCGAAATCGGCAAGCAGATCGAGATAACCGACTTATTGCGATGCTACCATTCCGCCATCATCGCCGTTGGGGCGGCAAGCGACCGCAAGCTCGGGATACCGGCCGAACACCTACCAGGGGTTCATGGCGCCACTGCATTCGTCGGCTGGTACAACGGCCATCCCGATTTTCGCGACTTGCATTTCGACTTTTCGCATGAAGCTGCCGTAGTCATCGGCCACGGCAACGTGGCAATCGACGTCTGTCGAATACTGCTGAAGCCGGTGGATGATCTCCGCCACACGGACATCGCCCAGCATGCCTTGGAAGCACTGTCCCAAAGCCGCGTTAGAGAGGTTCATCTAATCGGACGTCGTGATCCATCCCAGGCTAAGTTCAGTCCAAAGGAGCTTCGCGAACTGACTGAGCTGGACAATTGCACGGTGTCAGTCGACCCGACTGATCTTGCCGACCATCACAACGATGGCCTGACCCGCGGATCGACCCCCGCCAAAAACATCGAGATCCTACGCTCCACGTTGACTACCCGCCGCGGATCCGGCCGGCGTTGCCTGATCGGTTTCAACATGAAGCCTGTTGAGATTTGCGGATCGGACCGAGTGGAAGCAGTGCGTTTCTTGCGCACGCGCTGTTCGATGAGTGCATCTTCAACAGCGCCAAAAGTCAAAATTCCCGCTGGATTGGTCATTCGGAGCATCGGATACCAAGGCTCGCCTCTACCAGGCGTGCCGTTTGACAATCAGTCAAAAACCATTCCGCACATGGAGGGACGAGTTCAGTTCAACGGGGAAAGTGAACTCCCGGTTTACGTGACTGGTTGGATCAAACGAGGGCCCACCGGAATCATTGGCACGAACCGGGCCGACAGTCTTGCTACGGTTCAACGGTTGCTCGAGGATAGACCGTCTTTTTATTTCGGGCCCAAACCCGGCTTCGACGGCCTCAAGTCACAGATCGTAGATCATGCCACGAATTCGATCTCGTTCGACAAATGGCGCAACATCGACGCGGCAGAACGGGTCCGCGGCGAGGCCCTGGGAAAGCCCCGAGAGAAATTTACGAAAATCGAAGATATGTTACGAGCTGCTGGTCGCTGAGAAATTACAACGCAACGCACTCGGAACAGATGGACAAAAAGACGCTGGACCATCCGGGATACCCGTCAGATCCAGCGCAAGTACTGGCCAGTCGCCCGAGGGAGGAAACAATGGCGGGCCAGATTAGGCGTGGAGATGGAAAACCTTATTGATGATCTTCCACTCGCCGTCGACCTTTAGAACGGTGAAGAAGTCCGAGAACCGATACCCGGCCCAGTTGTCCGACTCCACACGCACGGAGGCGATCGTTCCAGCGATGTCGATGGTGACGACCTTGCCCACGATGTCAGGTGCTGGGCCTGTTTTGTCGGTCCAGTCAAACAGGGTCTGGATCGGTCCCGCCCAGAGATCAGGACCGACGTAGCCGTAAATCGCCGCATCCTTGTGAAAGGCAGGCTTCATCAGCGCGCCTTTCCCGTTCTTGGCTCCATCCAGGTAGTGCTGAACGGTTTGGCCGATAGCTTTGTAGTCCGAGATCTGATTGGCGGTCACCTTTGAACTCCGTATGCAGCTCGTCTCCGGCGACAATCGGCAAGCTGCAAAGGACGATCGAATACATCGATGCGGGCCTTACCGAGCTTGCGGTCTCCATGAAGCAGGAGACCCCGGAGCGGGACTTCAGATACCGCAAGCTGCCGGACTAGCCGAGAACCGGTCACCAGCTTAGTGATGGTGCCGGTTCTGCCATCGGGTGATCGCACCCGCGCTCGCCTCACCCACAACTTTCTGCGATCAACTGCACGGCAGGGCCGATGGCCGCGGGCTTCATGGAGGCAAAGCCGAGTAGAACGTACCTGTCCCAATCATCCAGATAGTCCGCATCCGCGATCGTCCGGTCTTTCAGGGTGTAGATTGCCACTCGATTTCTGAGCGCTCTCTCCTGCAGTTCCGCTGCATGGGGAAACTCGTCGGGGATCCGCCATACGATATGCGTCCCCGAGTTCATGCCCCTAAGATCCGGCCGACCGAAATGTCGCCGAAGTTGATCTGCGAGACAGTCCCGGCGTTCCAGATATGCGCGACGCAAACATCGGAGATGGTTGTCGAAGCCTCCGCTTCCGATGAAATCGGTCAGCACTGCTTGATCGAGCCACGGCACACCATAACAGGGAAATCCGTAGTCTAGGAGGGATACGGACTGTATAGCCGCGTCCACCAGGTTCGGCGGCAGCACCATGTAGCCGATCCGCAGACCAGGACCGATCGACGTGGCGAAAGATCCCGCGTAGATTACACGTTCGTTCTTATCCAATGTTTGAAGGGCCGGTTGAGGCGACCCCTCGTATCGAAAATCGCTGTCGAAATCGGCTTCGAGAACATATGCTCCAAACTTGGCTGCCCATTCGACGAGCGCAATCCGCCGATGATTCGGCAATGCTCCACCCATCGGAAACTGTCTTGCAGGTGTAACGAAGGCGACCCCACCCTCAACTTGAGGCAAGTATTCTACAATGAGCCCCTCATGATCGACCGTCGCTGGATGGATCTTTCCGCCGTAGCTCTTGAACAAATCCGCCGTTGAGCTGCATCCGGGCGCCTCCATCACAACAGGCGTACCATCCTGCACGCAAAGTCGCGCGACGATGTTAAGGGCCTGTTGAATTCCCGTAACAATAACGATCTGATCCGGGCTCGCCATGATGCCGCGAGATGCCGCTAGGTACCGGGACAGGACTTCGCGCAAATGACGTGATCCGTTGGGCGCCCCGTTGTCCGTCAGGTTGAAGTGAGAAGATTGCATGTGACGGGTCGTGAGGCGTCGCCATACATTGCGCGGAAACAGATCGGGATCGTTACTTTCAAGCTCAAAATCGAACCTTGGCGACACGATCTCGGACCTGGCGGAGGCGTGTGCTGTCATCACCCGAGCGCGTAGCGCGACCGAGCGTTTCGCCGAACCGCTAACCTTGGCCTCACCTACGAACTGATGCTTCTCTGGCGAGACTTGGCTGACGTATGTTCCGGCCCCCTCCCTGGTTTCCACGTAGCCTTGCGCGAGGAGGCTCTCGTAAGAGAGAAGAACGGTGTTCCTGGAGATACCGATCTGTTCGCTTAGTGCACGGGTACCAGGCAGCCGCTCGCCGGGTCTGAAGCGCCCACTCATGATCGACGCTTTGATCTGCTCGATCAGTTGGGCTTGCAAGGAGACCCCCGTATTCGGGTTGATATCCAAGGAAATCTGCATGTGATCCTCCCTTTTAGTCGATAGTGTCAGTCCGACTACTCCATATTCCGGTTTGCAAAAGCCATACCAACGCGTGTCAGGGGTAAGATAGGCCGCCCCGCTTACCTCCGCGAATCCTCGAGCAGCATTCTCGAACCCATTTCTGCGATCATGGCCGTCGGAGTGTTCGTATTCCCCGACGTTATGGTCGGCATCACGGACGCGTCGATCACCCGCAGCCCGACGATACCATGGACTCGCAGGCGCTCGTCGACGACTGCCAAGGAATCGCTGGCCAATCCCATCTTGGCGGTCCCCACCGGGTGGAATATCGTCGTCCCGATCTCCCCGGCGGCCCGGGCCAGCGAGGTATCGTCGTCTCCGACCGATTTTCCAGGCAGGTACTCATCCGGTCGATACGGCTCCAAGGCTGCTTGCGCCATCAAGCGGCGGGTGACCCGAATTGCGTCGGCTGCCACCTTGCGATCGTCGTCGGTTGAAAGGTAATTTGGCGCTATAAGAGGCGCTTGATCTGGCTCGGCGGATCGTAGGTGCACGATCCCCCGCGATGATGGGCGTAGATTGCAGGCGCTCACAGTAACCGCCGGAAAGCGGTGCAGCGGTTCGCCGAATTTGTCGAGCGACAGCGGTTGGGCATGAAATTGAATGTTGGCGCGCTCACGTCCGGGATCCGAACGGGTAAATATCCCGAGCTGCGAGGGCGCCATGGTCAGGGGGCCCCGCCTGCGCAACGCATAGTCGACAGCCATTAGCCCCCGCCGGGGCAACGAGTAATAAGTCTCGTTGAGCGTCTTGACACCCTGAACCTTGTAGATGGCTCGCTGCTGCAGATGATCTTGGAGATTGCGCCCCACGCCGCGCCGGTCTGACACGACTTCTATTCCCAGTGGCGTTAGCCAATCGGCCGGTCCGATGCCGGAACGCTGTAAAATGGCGGGCGATCCAATCGAGCCTGCGCTGAGAATCACTTCGCCCCGCGTCCGCGCTTCGAACGACTTTCCATCTTTGATGTATCTCACGCCAACAGCCCGCCCGTCCTCAATGACGAGGCGATCCACCAGCACCTTGGTCTCCACGTGTAAGTTGGGCCGCCTCATGGCAGGCTTTAGAAATCCACGGGCGGACGACCATCGGCGGCCTCGTTTTTGGTTTACGTGAAAGTAGCCGACGCCTTCGTTGTCACCTGTATTGAAATCCGGGATTTTCGGGATGCCCATCTGGACTGCCGCGTCACCGACGGAGTCGAGTATCTTCCATGAAAGGCGGGGAGCCTCGATGCGCCAGCCGCCACCCGTTCCATGATGCTCGCTATCACCGAGGAAGTGATCTTCCAGCGCTCTGAAAGCCGGGAGTACGTCCCTCCAGCTCCATCCCTGCAGTCCAAGCTGCCGCCAATGGTCATAATCAGCTGCCTGGCCACGCATTGAAATCATTGCGTTGATCGCGGACGAGCCACCGATCACTTTACCCCTCGGATAGTTCAAGGAGCGTCCATTGAGCCCCGGCTCCGCTTCGGTCCTGAACATCCAGTCTGACCTCGGATTGCCGATCGCAAAGAGGTATCCTACCGGAATGTGAAACCATATCCAGTTGTCATTGCCGCCCGCTTCGAGCACCAAGACGCGGTTGGCAGGATTCTCCGAGAGCCTATTGGCCAGAATGCACCCGGCAGTTCCAGCCCCGACAATTATGTAGTCACTGCTATCGCTCAGCACGGTGACAGTCACATCGTTCTCCATAAGTCTGCGTCCGCGACCGTGTCACCCGATGGCGACGAACATTGTGCATGGTAGTCACCGGTGCCGAAAAACCGGAGCTCGCTTGTTCACGAAGGCATTCATGCCTTCCTTTTGGCCTTCCGTGGCGAATGCCGCCTGGAACAGGAGGCGTTCATGTCGCAGGCCCTCTGAAAGGGATCCCTCGAACGCTCGGTTCACTGCTTCCTTGGCCATCTTGACCGCCGGCGCGTTGTAGCCGGCAATCGTATGGGCGGCTTCCAGGGCGGTCTGCAGCAAATCCGGACCTGGCACTACCCGCGCAACCATTCCGGCAGCCTTGGCTTCGACGGCCCCGATGGTGCGGCCTGTTAGCACCAAATCCATCGCCAGTGCTTTTCCGACAGAGCGGGCCAGCCGTTGCGAGCCCCCGATACCGGGCAATATACCGAGCTTGATCTCTGGTTGACCAAACTGAGCATCTTCGGAGGCTATGATAAAGTCACAGAGCAGGGCCAGTTCGCAACCACCCCCCAGGGCAAATCCGCTTACCGCTGCGATGATCGGCTTCGAAATAGAGCTAACGTCGTCCCAGGACGCTAGAAAATCACGCATGTAGAAGCTTCCGAACGACTTCTCCGCCATCTCGGCAATATCTGCGCCGGCTGCGAACGCCCGCGAACTACCCGTTATGACGATTGCGCCGATATGATCGTCGGTATCGAAGGACTTCAAGGTCGTCAGCACTTCGACCGCCAACTGACTATTGAGAGCGTTCAGACTTTTGGGCCGGTTTAGCGTTATCAATCCGACGCGCTCTCGACGCTCGACGACGATGGTCTGCGGCTCGGGCATCTTGGCAAGAAGCACCGGTTCGACCGGTGGAAGAAGTGCTGCGTCGCCGCCAGAAATGGATGCGAGGGTGCTGGTCATTTGCCGTTTCCTTCTTTTCATTCTCGTCTTGTTCACTCGGCAGCGCTGAGCATCGGATCCGACAGGTCAGAACCGGCAACCGGTTCTTCCTCAACGGAGGCCGTCGAATAGCCCGCACGGCCTGTCACCAATTTTCTCAGGATGGATTCTCGATGCTGGTTCAGGCCTGGGGCCAAGGCCGCTGACGTGACATCGTTCTCAGGATACCCTCCGATGCGGATCGGGCTACCCGCAGTTCGGATTGTGCGCTCCCCCTCGCCTTTGACCTTGATGATCATGTTGCGGGCCTTGAGCTGCGGGTGATCGAACAGTTTATCAATGGTGTTTATCGGCGAACACGGGACGCCAGCCTCGTTAAGCCGTTCGATCCAATAGTCCATGGGCTGTGTTTTCGTGATCGCTTCGATGGCATCAAGCAGAGACGGCCGGTTTCTGCAGCGAAGATCATTGCTCACGAATAGAGGATCGAGCGCGAGCTTCGGCCTACCGAGTGCGTCGGCCATTAGCATGAACAACGTGTCGTTACCGGCCGCGATAATGAACCGACCGTCCTTGGCGGCGAAACTTTCGAACGGCGCAAGTGATGGGTGACTATCGCCCGTGCGGGTTGGCACCACACCCTCGACATCGAACCTCGCGAGCGCAGTCTCCATCAGGGCCGCTTGACAATCGAGCATGCCGATATCAACCCGCGTTCCTTGAGCGTTTTGGGTACGGCGGTAGAGTGACGCAATGATGCCTATCGTGGCAAACAGCGCAGCACCCAGGTCGCCGAAACTGGTACCGACACGCGCCGGTGGACCGTCGGGCCATCCGGTGAGGCTCATCACTCCTCCCATCGCCTGGACGACCATGTCGTACCCGGGTAAATCGCTGAAAGGACCGGTATGACCGAATCCAGAAATCGACGCATAAACGAGATGGGGGTGCGTTTTGGCGAGGCGGTCCGCGCCGTATCCCAAGCGATCCATGACTCCCGGTCGGAAATTCTCCACAAGCACATCCACTTCGTCGAGGAGCTGCTCTAGAAGATCCCTGTCGCGGGGAGATTTAATGTCGAGGACGATACTTTCCTTGCCCCTATTGAAGCACAGGAAGTATGCGGATTCGCCGTCAACAAAGGGACCGAATGCGCGCGTATCATCCCCAGTGCCGAATTTTTCGACTTTTATGACCCGGGCGCCGAGATCTGCGAGAACCATCGTGCAATACGGACCGGCGAGCACGCGGGAAAAGTCGAGCACCGTGATCCCTTCGAGTGGACCTTTCTTGAGAGATTCAGAATTCGAGACGTGCATGATTTCGCTCCGAAGTGTTCTCGTCCCACGCCAGGTTCTTTACCCTACCTGAGTACGCTATTCGGCAGATTCGACTGCACGCTGAGCCATTACCTTGACCAAGTTGGCGCGGTACTCGGCTGTGCCGTGAATGTCCTCGAGAAGGCCATCCGGTGAGATTTTGACGCTGTCCAATGCTGCGGCGGACCAATTTGCTTTTAGCGCCTTCTCGATCTCGCCGACCCGCATCACGCCGCTCTGCGATGCTCCGGTGGCGACAGCTCGGACGTCGCCACCCTTGGACTGCGCCACGAAGACGCCCGTTAGTGCAAAACGAGACGCGGGATGACGGAACTTCGAATACCCGGCCTTGGCGGCAAGCGGGAACAACACTGCCGTGATCAACTCGCCGTCCTGCAGGGCGGTGGTGAAAATCCCCTTGAAGAAGTCATCAGCAGCGATGTCTCGCTTGTTCGTCCTGATTGTGGCGCCGAGCGCCAGCACGGCTGCCGGAAAGTCCGCCGCAGGATCGTTGTTGGCGATCGAGCCCCCGATGGTACCGCGTGCGCGCACCTGCGGATCGCCGAGCATGGAGGTGAGGCGGGCGATCGCGGGTATCGACTGCTTCACCTGCGTGCTGCTCATGATGTCGTAGTAGGTGGTTGCAGCCTTGATCATAAGTGTGCCGCCGGCGGCTTCGATGCCGATCAACGCCGGAATGCGGCCGATGTCGATCACGTTCGACGGCGCAGCCAGCCTCGATTTCATGACGGGGATCAACGTATGCCCCCCGGCAAGATACTTTCCATCTTCATTCTTCGCGAAGAGCGCGGCCGCCTCATCAATGCTCGATGGACGATGATAAATGGTCTCGTACATGACCTCTCCTTAAAAGTGTTCGTGCTGGGGGGCAGTCTGACCGTAACCACGCACGGACTTCATGCGCGGCCGCTTTGGATTGCATGCCACACGCGATCTGGAGTCGCCGGCATTTCGAGGCTGTTGTTGCCGATCGCATCGGTGATGGCGTTGATCACCGCGGCGGGCGCGCCGATAGCACCGGCTTCACCGCATCCCTTGATTCCGAGCGGATTGCCTGGGCACAGTGTCGTTGTGTGCTGCAGCTTGAACGAAGGAACGTCCTCTGCACGCGGCATCGCGTAGTCCATGTAGGAAGCGGTGACGAGCTGACCACTGTTGTCGTATACGGCCCTCTCAAGCAGCGCCTGACCGATGCCCTGAACAAGACCACCGTGCACCTGGCCCTCGACGATCATGGGATTGATCAAGCGACCGAAGTCGTCCACGGCAACGAAATCCACGAAGCTGGTTTTGCCCGTGGCTGCGTCCACGTCGACTTCGCAAACATAGGTGCCTGACGGAAAGGTAAAGTTGGTAGGGTCGTAAAATGCGCCTTCCTTCAGGCCAGGTTCCATACCGTCCGGCAGGTTGTGGCCCGTGTAAGCCGCCAACGCCACGCTCGCGAGCGGCATCAATCTGTCGGTACCCGTCACCTTGAATGTGCCGTTCTCGATTACGATGTCGCTCTCCGAGGCCTCGAGCTGATGTGCCGCGATCTTCTTTGCCTTGGCCTCGACTTTCTCCATCGCTTTCACGATCGCAGATATTCCTACTGCACCCGATCGCGAACCATAGGTTCCCATCCCGAACTGCACCTTGTCGGTGTCGCCGTGCACGATCTGGATCTGGTTGGCAGGGATACCGAGGCGATCCGCGACAACCTGCGCGAAGGTCGTTTCGTGGCCCTGGCCGTGGCTGTGCGAGCCCGTGAGGACTTCGATGGTGCCAACCGGATTGACCCTGACCTCCGCGCTCTCCCACAGACCGACGCCAGCGCCAAGACTGCCGACCGCTTTTGACGGTGCGATGCCGCAGGCCTCGATGTAGCAAGAGAAGCCGATACCGCGGAGCTTGCCTTCCTTCTTCGCCTTCTCCTTGCGCGCAGGGAATCCGGCGTAATCGATCTCCTTCAGCGCGGCATCGAGCGAGGCATTAAAATCGCCGATGTCATATGCCATGATCACCGGTGTCTGGTGCGGGAACGAGGTGATGAAGTTCTTTCGGCGCAGTTCCGCCGGATCGACCTTGAACGTGCGTGCGGCAGTTTCAATTAGACGCTCTAGCAAATAGCTCGCCTCGGGCCGCCCTGCTCCGCGATAAGCATCGATCGGGGCGGTGTTGGTGTAGACGCCCGTTACTTCCGCGTAGATATTCGGGATGTTGTACTGGCCAGACAGAAGGGTGGCGTAAAGATACGTCGGCACCGAGGATGAGAAGAGTGACATGTAGGCGCCAAAATTGGCGTGTGTGTCGACGCGCAGCGCCAAGATCTTGTGATTCGCGTCGAAGGCCATCGTCGCCTTGGTTAGGTGGTCGCGGCCATGCGCATCCGTGAGAAAAGCCTCGGTGCGGTCCGAAGTCCATTTAACCGGCCGACCAACCTTCTTCGATGCCCAGAGAGCCACCATTTCTTCCGGATAGATGAAGATTTTGGAGCCGAAGCCGCCGCCGACATCCGGGGCGATTACGCGCAGTTTGTGCTCCTGAGCGATGTTGTAGAACGCCGAAAGCACGAGGCGGGCGACATGCGGGTTCTGAGAGGTCGTGTGAAGCGTGAAGTGCTCTTCTGCCTCGTTGTATTCGGCCAGCGCTGCACGCGGCTCCATGGCATTGGGAATCAGACGGTTGTTCTCAAGTTCGAACGTGACCTTGTGGGCCGCCTTCGACATCGCCGCGTCAACCGCCTTGTCATCGCCGATCGACCAATTGAAGACGGCGTTGCCCGCCGCTTCGGGATGGAGCTGTGGCGCTCCCGGCGCGATCGCCGCCTTGATGTCTGCAGCGGCAGGAAGCACTTCATAGTCGACGATGACGGCTTCCGCTCCGTCACGGGCCTGATTGCGCGTCTCGCCGATTACAACGGCTACCGCTTGGCCGACGAACCGCACTGTCTCCGGCGCCATTGCCGGCCAAGCTCCCATTTTCATTGGCGAACCGTCCTTTGAGTGGACCATCCAGCCGCAGATGAGGTTGCCGATCTTGTCATCGACCAATTCCCGGCCAGTGAGCACGGCAAGTACACCGGGCCGACCCATTGCTTCGGAAATATCGATGCCTTTCACCCTTGCGTGCGCGTGCGGGCTGCGAACGAAGTGCGCATAAGTCATGCCATGCACCCGTACGTCGTCGACATAACGGCCCTTGCCTGTGATGAAGCGCTTGTCTTCCTTTCGTGCGAGCCGTGCGCCGATTCCATCCGCTTTCATCGCGTCTCTCCTTGTCGTGCCGGCTTGCGAGGCTGCCCAATCATTGAGCGTTCACGAGGCGCGCCGGCTATTGGTTGAGCTTCAAGTTGCGTATGACGCCGACGATCATTCGGCGGCGCTTGCCATTTCCATGCGGCCGGCGGCGTCGAGCACTGACTTGACGATGTTGTGATATCCGGTGCAGCGGCAGATGTTGCCCTCAAGCTCCTGCCGCACGGTGGCTTCATCCAGCTTACCGCCATGCCGACGCACCATATCCACTGCAGCCATGATCATGCCGGGCGTGCAATACCCGCATTGCAAACCATGGTTGTCCCGAAACGCGGCCTGCATCGGATGAAGTTCGTTGTGCCCGGCAAGCCCTTCGATGGTTGTGACGTTCGAGCCATCAGCCTGACCGACAAGTACGGTGCAGGATTTTACGGCGCGCCCGTCAATGTGTACGGTGCATGCGCCGCACTGGCTGGTGTCACACCCGACGTGGGTACCCGTAAGCCCAAGGTTATCTCGGAGGAGATGAACCAGCAGCGTCCTATCTTCAACGTCGGCTGACACTGCCTTGCCGTTGACCGTCAAGCTGACTTTCCTGGTCACTATAGTCATCCTCCCGCTCCCTTTTATTAGACCGATCGTCTACTAACGTGCAAAAAAACTACTTCCGAAGCATCTGGAAGAACCCATCGGAAAAAATTGTCAAAGGAAGTACGCTGCGTTCGAGTTTCGAACGGAGCACGGCACCTTCCCACCCGATCCAGAAAAACGAGGCCAACTGATCGCAGTCCAAGTGCGATGCAATCTCACCCTGCTCTTGAGCTTCGCGCAAGCATGTCGCTGTACGGTTCTGCCAGTCCTCGAAGACCGCGGTAAGTTGCCGACGGTAGTTCTCGGGTAGAGCCCCCATCTCTTGTCCCAAATTGCCGACCAGACAGCCGCGCGTGAAGGAATATCGCTTCATTCCAGCCTTTGATTCGGCAGTAAAATCCCGAAGACGCTGCAGCGGACGGCTCTTGCCGTTAAGCAGGAACCGATCCAGCCTGCGCGCGAAGTACTCTGCATAGGAGCGAATAAGCTCCGCGCCGAAGATCTCCTTGGATCCGAAGTAATGGTAGAATGACCCCTTCGGTACCGCGACGCTCTGGAGTATCTCCTCGATACCAGTAGCAGAGAAGCCCTTTTCCGTTAATGCGATCACTCCGGCGCGCATCAAGGCATCACGCGTTGCGCTGTAACCCGCTCCGACTTTTGGAGGGCGGCCCCGACGGCGAATAGGCTGAGAAGTCGTCATGATGATTTCATAGACCGATCGGCTAGAAAATGCAAGCCCGGGTGATTTCGGTCCGCTATAGCGAGATGACCGTCGGCGCGGAAAGCGGCCTGTGGCGGAACCTACGGTGCCTTGCGGCGAGACTATCATGCATCGAAGCCGCTGGAAGCGCGTCCGCGACACTCGATACGAATTGATTGGTTGCCGAACCATCATCGCCACTTGTGCGACTCCTACTAAAGACTTGCGGAAAACATGACCACAGGAGATCGACGAATTTGGTCCCCCGCAGCGCCGAAAAACTGTCGAAGCGGAAAGCAGCTAGTTAGACGCACACATCTCAACCTTTACGCCGCAGCGAGCTTTGCCGAAGGAGGCCCTGAACGCAGGATGGTCCGAGCCGGATTCAGCGAAATGTTCAGAAGCCTACGTTCCGCCCGCCGTCTACGTGCAGTATCTCCCCCGTTACGAACGGAGCTGTTTCGAGATACATGATCGCTCCCGCAATGTCCGACACGTCCCCTATCCTGCCGACCGGGTGCAGTGTGGCGAGCAACGCGTGTCTCTCTTCGGGATGCATCGGTGTCTTGATAACTCCCGGGGCGACCGCATTCACCCGAATACCTCTCGATGCGTATTCAATCGCAAGAGAGGTGGTCGCGTAGTTCAATCCGCCCTTTGTCAAGGCTGCAAGAACAGCGGGTAGCTTCGAACTGGGTTGGTCGGCGAGACTAGCCGTGATGTTGACAACGTGGCCACTGCCTCGCTTCAGCATATGCTCGATCGCCCGCTGAGTGAGATAGAAGAAACCCGCGAGGTTAGTACCAAGCACCCGGTTGTAATCTTCGGCCGAGTAGTCGGTGAAAGGCCTTGCAACGAAAACACCGGCGTTGTTCACGAGCGTGTCGATCCGGCCAAACTTGGCAACGGCTTCTGCGACGACCAGGTCCGCGGTTTTCGGATCGGCGATGTCACCGATTATTGTAAGCACGTCCGGATCCCCCGAAGGCTTTATCGATCGTGACGTGGCAACGACGCGATAGCCCTTCCTGCGAAATTCCTTGACCACCTCGGCGCCGATGCCCTGCGACGCGCCGGTTACGATGATAACTTTGTCTTCGGCCATCGGCACCCCGTCATTCCGCTCCTCGGGATTGCGTCTGTTTACCCGCTACCCATGTAGGCCGGCGTAGACGCGGTCAGGTCCACCGACAATAGCCGCCGGCCGGGAGACACTCTTTCGCAACGCGGATGAATGCTGGTCCAATCGGATGGGGCGCCGCTTGCCAGGGCGAGATGAATGTGACTTGAGGAGGGCGTTCCAAGCTCCAGCGAAGCGCGGAGCTAACGGCTGCAGGCTGGGGAAGAACTTGTTCGTGTATCCGTGGACGTTAGACGACTCGCCAGACTTGGTTTCGCTCTTCGACCTAGAAACTACCCAGCAGACGGCGAGCGTGAGGGGGACCGTGAAGAGTGCCGGCGAGTCGTAAAAATCGCAGGACCCAAGTTCAACACTTTGGACCAAATTGTTGACCCCGTCGCAGTCAAAGCAACGGAAGAAATCAGGCCGAACGCGCCTCCGACGATCGCGCCACGTGTCGTGAGCCCGTCCCAGTAAATAGCCAATACCAACTGGGGAAAGTTCGAGCTGACTGCGATGGCCGTGGCGAGCGCAAGGAATTAGGCGACATTTTGTCCTTCGAACGCGAGTGCAAGCATTATTCCGAGCAGGCCCAACGCCATCGCAGCGATTCGCGAGACGTGAAGTCTCATGCCCTCGTTGAGTTGCCGACCAGGCCGGCGACGAGATCACTAGTGGCCGACGAGGCACCCGCTATAACCAATCCGGATGCAACTGCCAGGATGGTGGCGAATGCAACAGCCGAGATAAAGCCGGCCAAAATGCTTCCGCCGACGGCCCTCGCTAGATGGATCGGTGCTAGGTTATTTCCGCCATAGAGCGCACCGCTGGTGGTAGCATAGGCTGGATCGCCACCTGTGGGCCCATCTCAATCATGCTGCGCGTTCTCCTCTTCGTCCCCGGACGCGTAACCACCACGCATCAAGGCCCGCACAACATTCAGGATCACGGACGCAAACCGTGTGAAGATGTTTCACCTTGATGCGACATTGCGACGAATAGGTTCGCGCTTCACAATCAAATCACTGGTGCGGACGTCGATCAGCTGTGCGGGCGGGGACGGGACGCAATTGCCATGTGGATCGTCAACGACGATGTGAGTCCCCATGACGCCCGTCAATGTCGAGTCGGGATTTCCCCACATCACGCGACCTGCTTCGTGATGATTATGTGCAGAGCAGCATCACGATCACGAACAACGAGCAGATAATACCAAGCCCGATGCTCAGAACAAACAACGCGTCTTCCACCTGAGCTGACATCAATTCGTCCATTCGTCCACGCCCTCACCATGTGCGGGCATTTCCATAAGAAACGGAGGAAGAGGTAGGCCGCGTTCCTTGAAATGTTCGACCAGCTGATCCTTCGTGTGTGAACGACCTGCATCGGTGAAGCCAACAACTGCAACGTAACACCAAGACACGAAGGCCAAAATGTCTGCCGTTAGGAAGTCACTCTTCCTGTAGACGGAAGAATGGCGCTCGTAGATGCCGGCGCGTGCCTGCGAAGCACAAGTCAACGCGGCCGGAGGATTCGCAACGCGGCGATTCGCGGTGAGGCATGATTAGCGTGCCCGGCGATGAAAGGAATTTGCAGGACGCGGCTGGTCGCTATCCAGCGCGGATGCTCGCGTGTCCGGGGTGGACAGCTAAGGATTCGCGCCCGCCCCGATCAAGCTTTGCTTGCTTTTCTTAGCGAGGCTGTCCCGCCTCCTGGCGATGCAGATAGTTGCAACGCTCGTTCCATGAAGCAGTGCAGCGCGGACGATACGAATGCATCGCGACGGTGGATGAAAACCGTCATGGCCTTTCCGGATTCGCCGCGAAGGGCGTGCGCGCTTACCTGGCCCGCCTCGGCAAAGGATTTGATGACGGCCCTGGGAAGAAGCGAAATTCCAAGTGACGCTGCAACGCAACCGATGATGCCGTCCAGCGTCCCCATCTCCATCCACCTGATATCGACAGTTCCATGCTGAGCAAGAAGATCCTGGATCCGGCGGCGATACGAACATCCGGCGCGGAATACGATGACCTTTCGCCCGGCCGTTTGCGATAGATATTGCTTGAGCTGAAGGCGCGTTTGAACTGAAGGCGGCGTTACGAGAACGAGTTCTTCCTCCACGATCGGGATCGAGACAATATCCTCATGGACAAGGGGGCCACACACGAACGCACCATCGAGCTTCCGCGCCAGAACCAGGTCAATCAATGCAGAAGTGGGACCGGTCTCGATCTTAATATCAACGTCCGAATATTGGGCAGCGTAACTCCTCAAAATCGGCGGCAAGCGCAAGGCTGCTGTGGTTTCCATCGATCCTATTCTGAGATCACCCCGCGGCCCGGCTTCGGTAACGGCCTTCCGTGCCTCAGTCAGAAGATCCGCAATTCTTGTAGCGTACGGCAAGAGCGTGTTGCCGACGGACGTCAATACGACACCCTTCTTGGAGCGGTAGAAAAGCCGAACGCCGAGTTTCGTTTCCAGGGCCCGGATGTGGGAGGTTACGTTGGACTGCACCGTGTTCAGCTCGGATGCAGCCCGCCCTATCCCACCAGCCACCGCCACCGCTGAAAAGAAAACCAAATCGGTGCTATCCATCTCGGTCATCTCCAATTCAGATGAAGATCATCTAATCTTATCACTTTTTCGTTGTCAATTCGCCTTCTACGATTGCGCATCCCGCGGCGCGGTCACCGTCATTTCCGAAAGAGAGAAAAATGAGCATCCAGACAAGGCTTACAGAGTTCTTTGCCATCGAGCATCCGATCATCCTTGCTCCAATGACGCCGGCAGCGGGCGCCGAGCTCGCCGAAGCCGTAGCCGAAGCCGGCGCATTAGGCCTGCTAGGCGGTGGATATGCGGAGCGTGAGCAATTTACGCGTGAATCCGCCAAGGTCCGACGGAAGGATATCGGCGCGGGGTTCATCACATGGGCGCTGGCGAAAGATCCAGGTCTCCTGGATGTCGCCCTCGAACAACACCCGCGCGCGATGATGTTGTCCTTTGCCGATCCCGCGCCGTTCGCGCGACGGATCAAGGACGCCGGCGTTCCCCTAATCTGCCAAGTGCACAACTTGGATCAGGCCCTTCGAGCTGCCGAGGTCGGCGCGGACGTGGTCGTTGCACAAGGAACGGAAGCAGGTGGCCATGGAATGATTGCAAGATCGACGATGCCGTTCGTACCCACGGTCGTTGATGCACTTGCGAGTCGCGCACCCAAAGTCATGGTTGCCGCCGCTGGTGGCATCTCGGACGGACGCGGCTTGGCCGCGGCGCTGATGCTAGGAGCAGACGGTGTGCTGATGGGTAGCCGGTTCTGGGCGACCCAGGAGGCCCTGATACATCCGAAGGCAAAGGCTAAAGTGGTCGCTGCCTCGGGCGACGAAACCGTTCGCACGAGCGTCTACGACATCGTGCGACGGCGAGAATGGCCATCCGGATACACCGGCCGCCTTCTCCGCAATGAATTCATCGAGAAATGGCACGGACGGGAGGCGGAACTCGAAGCGATGAAAAACGAAGAACTCGCTAGAGTCGAAACCGCTTGGGAAGCAGGCGACTACGATACGGCGAACGTAACTGTCGGGGAATCAATCGGACTGATCCAGGACATCCCACGAGCCGGAGAATTGGTGAAGCGCATTGCAGCCGAGGCCGAGTTCGCGCTCTCCCGCTATTCGCCAGGCTCTTTAGTCGTCGCTGCCTGACGAGGAGACCTTCCAGGGGAGCCTGGACCCCGCCGAGGCCGCCATTGATGACATATCTCCCACGCCGCCGCAGCTATGCGGCGGCGTGCGTTTTATGGGTCCCTCGAATGCCCTTTGGGGAACGGCCTAACCTTCGCCCACTCCATCCTGACAACCGCCGAGGTGATCGCAGCCTTGCCGAAAGCATCCCGTTCAAAAGAACGAACTCCAATGATTGCGCTCTCGAAGACGCCTGTTGCGAGGTGGACAAACCCATCCGGAGCGCTCCGTCGTGAGTGGGACTTTGATAGCGACATCGGCGCCCTTGTCCAGAGCACCCGCCTGCGTCTACTCTGCTGATCTCGTTTTATTACGCGATTACGGCACGATCTTCTTTTCTTACTTGCGCAATATCCTGATGACCCTCTCTTCCCTGAACTAGTTCGGCTTGTTGTCTGCCGTTCTTCCGCGGCCTGCCTGCCAGAACGATTACAAAAGCCCTAACGTTGAAGCCTTGAGAGTTGCGGCCGCGCGCGTTGAACAGTCCAACTTCCTGAAGATGCTCTCCACGTGAGTACGCACGGTGCTCGGACTTAGCCCAAGCACCCGCGCCGTCTCTTTATTGCTCGCTCCATAACCGACGTGACGCAGCACCTCTAATTCACGTTTGGAGAGAGATGCACGGTGCCCTTTCCGTTGGCCTGCCGTGCGCCTTGGGTTTAGACTTTCGGTAACAAGTTGACTAATCTCTGGATCAAAGCGTCCAAGCTGCGCTTCGCCTCTAATGTGCGCGGATGCCGATTCAGCCGATATTGCGGCTCGCCATGGTCGGTCGGAACGAAGCGCGACCCAAGCCGCCGCGATCGCCACAATGTGGCCCTCCACAGGAATCGATTGGCGAGCGCTCCCGCGAAAATATCCCGAACCGTCGGCACGCTCATAGGTAAACGAGGCAATCTCCGCTGCCCGGTTAAGTCTATCAATCTGCTTGCCAGCGCGCAGCGTCCAATACGGAGCAAGACGGACCTTCTCCCACGCGGCTTCCGACAGCGGTCCCGGCACATTCCAGATGTCGTTTGGCGTCGAGGCGCGACCTATCCCATGGATCAGGCCCGCGTGGTATACGTTGGCTACTTTGTCGGGGGCCAATCCGAGCCGCACGGAACAATCGGCCGCTGCGTTCGCCACCCGTCTTGAAAAGCCTGTCATCCAGGGAAGTTTGAGGTCAATAATATCGGCCACCAACTCGACGCTTGTCGCTTTTTTCATTTCTTCCGTTAGCAACACGTCATGTAGTTTAGCACTTGGTTCTTGCTTAATCGCGGTCAACCAACGCTCCGCGTTCATCGTAACGTTGCGAACAAGCGCGAGCGGGTAGTTTACGCCAGCTCGTCGGGCAATCATTTGTAACGCTCGATCGATGCCATATACTCGGCTGAAGATTTCCAGATCCCCAGCTAACGAGACCATGAATACTGACGGCGGAATACGGTCTGCCTCCAGACGGTTGGGCATTCCACTCCCATCATAAGCTTCCCAGAGATGGAAAAGTGTTTGTTCTGTCGCCTCGTCAAGGTTCAGCATTCGCGCAACCTCTCTAGAGACTTCGCAATGAATCTGTGCAAGCGGAACCATGGTTCTGTCCATGCCACCCTTCTCTTGGACGAGCGCAGACCATTCGGGCCGAGCCGAAAGCATGGCCTCCCGCCCGGACACGTCGTCCCCGAAGAGCGCTGCAAATCCGTTGGCTGTTGCTGTGCAACCCGACCACCGAAGTAGCGCTGCTTGCCGAACCGCTCTGCGTTCGGCAGTGCTGCACTTTTCGGAGACGGCGATCTGGTCGGAAATCCACGCCGCGCGTATCGAGTGATCGATGGGCTGCCCCATGCTAAGGTCGCCTACAAAAGACAGCGCCCTTACAACGTCGAATACGCGGATCGAAGAGGCTGTATTCAATCCAATCAACAACGCTTGGTGACTGTATCGCCTGGCGCCGCTCCTACCCGCGTCTCGTTGATGTTCACATACGGCATAATTTTCTCCTTGAGAAACGTGCGTTGCGGCGCCCTCGTTGGCGTTTGAGTTCAAAGGATCTCCAACAGCCAGTGGGAGGACCATCGTCGACATCGCGAAGGTCACCGACGTCGGACTTGGCTTAGCCCTCTGCGCATCAGCGCCCCGGCCTGGGGCGCAGTCGTCGATCCAGACACTTCCCATTATCGAGGTGGTATCTCGAACGTATGGCCACGGGACCATCTTGCCAACGTGATGGTCAACGATCCTTTGAGAAATGACGTTTCCTGCCGGTAACCAGAGCCCGACCCGACGTAAGGGACGAGAATTGCGGGAGCCAACGGGCATCAACGACACAGCTCGCTACGAATCTAACGGTCAGGGCTCCAGTCGGACGGCAGGAACGAGGATTGCTCGAACGGCTGATCAGAGCGGTGCTTCGCTGTCGTTCAACGATCTGGTACCATCGATTTCGTATCGACCGGTTCTATGGCCGCTCTATGCACTCAGCTAAAGGCCTAAATCACAATCGCGACGGCTGAATGCAATCACGTGCTTTTACAGCTGAAAGCGAACTAGCGATCAGCATTCCGCACTCTCACCGGCGGATGTGACCTCCATAGGTCACTGGAATGGCGACTTCCTCCCTTGACTTGCCGGGGTCGGTGACCCCGGCTCTTTTTTGAGGCAGACAATTCCAACCGTGAACAATGCACGTTTCTTCCGAACACGGCGATGTTACTGAACAGGGTCTGCCGCACGACCGATGCGCCGGTTGCGACAACCGCGGCGCGACTACGCGTGCGTCTCTCTTTACCTCAAGACTGTTCGTTGCGACGGCTATGTGTTTGGAAAACACGTCGCCGGCGTCCTTCGGGGGGTACTCTTCTGCACGTCGATCGAAATGTTCAACATCTCCAGTTTGAAGCGAGGGATCGGCAATGTCGACGAAGGCACCGACTTTGGGCTTAGAGACGCGCTCCTCTTGACGAGTCTTCAAGAGGTAGGAGGCACCTGGAATCTAATCCAGGGCCTTATCAGAACGCATTGTTTCTTCGCGCGCCGCTTTCCGTCAATCTTCCTGTCTCGGCCGCGCTTGCAGCTTGGCTTTTTAGCCTTTCGGCGACTTTGACGACCGCTTGGATTGCGGCCACGAGTTCCTTGCCAAGCTCCGTGAGCGCATACTCGACGGAAGGAGGCGACGTCGGCATCACGCTTCGGACGACGACGCGTTTGGCTTCCAGATCGCGAAGGCGCCCGCTCAGCACCTTCGCGGAAATCGACGAAAGGTCGGTCCGCAACTCGCCAAACCGACGTGGTCCAGCGCTCAAATGCCAGATGATATTCGGCGTCCAGGCCCCACGAAGCAGCGACATGCATTCTGTCAACGCGCAGGATGGCGCCGGCGGCGGCGTCCTGTTCTTTCGCATTTTGAGCACCATGGTCGGCCTCTTCCGGTAACCAGATGGAAACCTGAGAGTCGATGTAACCCCAGGTCATGGGATTTCCAAGAGCGATTTTTCTACCAAATGTTCAATCGACAGGTCGTGACGTGTGGAATTGCCAGAGACGATATGACTCGGAAGGTGCTAGGCCCACCAGCCGTGGCGCGAGACGTAATGGAGCGCGTTGGGCGCGACCGAGCCGCGGGTCGGCATGTGAGGGACGGCACAACGAAACTCGCTCAACTTGACCTCCCGAGACCCGCATCAAATATCGAGATCTCTTTCCTATGGAATCCTCAATGTTGCATTCCATGGAACACTGTCTGCCGAGCGGCGAGCCTTCATCCGTCGCCCGGTAGGGTGTAAATCATCCTCGGGAAGATGCTGCTCCTGATAGTGTGGTCTGAGGCGGGCGCGACACGAACGTCTCAAGCCGTTTGAATAGTTGTATGGAATTACAAATCGATAGGGTTATGCGCGTCATGGACAACGGGAAGAGACTTGCACTCAACGTGCAGATGCTGTTTGACAGGCTGCTTACACGTTTCTGGCTACAAGCCTTGCGGTCGACCTGCTTCGCGTCCCGCCGGCTTGGACACGACACGCAGCCGGCCAACACGATCTGCGATTGTCTTCTGTAAGCGCCACGGGTTATCCGCGCGTCTCTAGGTAGACTGACGCGGATGATAACGTCGCTGAACGACGTTATTCAAGAATTGTTCGAATCGCGCAAAGATTTCTCCTAGCCGTTCGCGTTTGTTCTGGCTTGGGGGCGGTGACGCGCCCGACAAGGAGCGAGCATCACTCTGAACACCAGCCGTTTCTCAGGTTAGACCGGCAGGTGGTTTGAAGCTTTCGAGATCACAGGCATACAGCTCTCGATCGTGACGATGGAGGCCGCAGTCGTTGGTTAGATCGCGCACTCGGTCTTCGTTGACCAGCGTTCGTTCATGCAAATCATTACCTTGAGGCGTGACCGAGACTCTTTGACCTGCTAGATCGATGCAGGCAAGGTGAACTTCGACGAACGCCGGGTTTGATATTCCGCAGATCGAGGCATCCAAGGTCGATTTCGGATCCTGACAATTGACGGTCGTCGTACAACGAGCAACCTGGTCTCAATGTGAGGCCAGGCTACTCTGCCGATCGGATCATAAGTAGGCTTGGGACTTGTGATCAATTCCGTGTGCGTGATCGGATCTGGAAGCCGTCAAAGCTGGATTCGGCGACCTGCCACCAAGCATATTGATCGCTACGAAACATCGCCATTTGCTCGTAGAGCTTCTTGAAGTTCGGATTGCTGGCGGACGTTTCCGCATAGACCTCGTTCGCGGCCCGCAATGAAGCCTCCATGATTGACTGTGGAAATGGGCGCAGCTGCGTGCCGCTTGCAATCAATCGCTTCAGAGCGGGCGGATTGTAAGCATCGTAACGTGCCAGCATGGTCTCATTCGCCAACGACGATGCCGACTTGATGATCGATCGGTAACCTGCCGGCAGAGAATCCCATTTCTGAAGATTGACGAGGTTGTGGAGCGCTGGCCCGCCCTCCCACCAGCCGGGAAAATAGTAATGCTTCGCGACCTTCTGGAAACCAAGCTTTTCATCGTCGTAGGGACCGATCCACTCCGCAGCGTCGATGGTCCCCTTCTCTAGCGATGGGTAAATATCGCCGGCCGCCAGCTGTTGGGGCACGACGCCAAGTTTGGTCAAGACCCGCCCCGCAAAACCGCCAATGCGCATCTTTAGCCCACTCAAATCTGATGGTTCCTTAAGTTCCCTTCGGAACCAGCCGCCCATCTGACAGCCGGTGTTGCCAGCCAAGAGCGCAATTACGTTGTAAGGTTTCAAAAATTCGTTGAAGAGTTCGGAGCCGCCGCCAACCTGGAGCCACGCCGTTTGCATGCGGCTGTTTAGTCCGAACGGAACCGACGTGCCGAATGCGAAAGTCGGATCCTTACCGATGTAGTAATAGGTAGCGGTGTGTGCCATCTCCACGGTGCCATTGGATACTGCGTCCAGTGCCTGCAAGCCCGGAATGATTTCGCCGGCGGCGAATATCTGAATCTGGAATTTGTTGTCGGTGGCTTCGGCAACGGCTTTGACGAAGACTTCCGATGCACCAAAGATGGTGTCGAGCGATTTCGGGAAGCTCGAGGTCAGCCGCCATTTGAGTTCGGGGGTGGACTGGGCCAAGGCTGGGGAGCTCACGGTTGCGGCCGCGACGCCGAGACTAGCCGCCTTGAAGAAATCGCGCCTCTTCATTAACTGCTCCTTGCTGCTTGGATGCGGATGGGATTTCGCGAACGATGTGTCGCGCCTAGCCACCGTAACGGATTGGTACAGTTCAGCGCCCCAGGATAGACGGAGCACTCGTAGTCGGGACTGGGCCGGCGGCGACGCCGTTGGCCGGAAGGTCGGTTAGGCAACGCGATACCGGGTGAGCACGGCAATATCCGGTTCGATCCCGAGCCCGGGTCCCCGCGGCACGGCGATCCTGCCATCCTTCAGGTTGATCATCGCGGCGAACGGCGACGCCTCGAGATCCACGTACACCCGCTCTATCTGGACTGCGTAGGGAAGTGTTGCCGCAAGGTGCAGGGTGGCTGCGAAACCTGGACCGAAATACGGGGAATGCGGCGCGACCGTTACATTGTGCGCATCTGCCAGCACGAAGACCTTCTGCATTTCGGTGATGCCGCCGATCTTCGTAACGCTCGGCTGGACGTAGCTCACCGCATCCTTTGAGAGCATCGTCGAGAATTCGCGGACCGATCCAACGTTTTCACCCGCCGCGATCGCGATGCCGGATTCGCGATTGAGTTCGGCAAGAGCGGAGAAATTTTCTGGCGGCCAAATCGGCTCCTCCAGCCACATGATGTTGCAATCGGCCATCTGCCGCGCCATGGCTTTGGCCTGTTGGAGTGTCCAGGGACAGTTGGTGTCGACGGTGAGCGCAACATCGGGGCCGATTGCCGCGCGCGCTGCACGAATGGGCGCCATCTCGATCTCATGAAGTTTGACCGCCGCATAGCCCTTGTCTACGGCTCGGGCCGAGATTTCGGCAACGATATCGGGTCCGCGATAAGGCAACAGGCTGGCGTAGGCCTCGAATGCGAGACGTCGAGCGCCGCCGAGCAGCTCGTGAATGGAAAGGTTGTTGGCCTTGCCCCAAATATCCCACAGCGCGATTTCGATTCCCGCCAGAGAATAGTTCACCGTGCCATTGCGTCCGAAAAGATGGAGCTTGTAGCGGACCTCGTCGAGCATCGCCGAAAACCCCGCGACCTCGCGTCCGATCAGATGCGGACTAACGATGTCGGCAATGGTCGTTCTGGTAGCGGGAATGATCCCATACCCCCAGGCTTCTCCCCATCCCACCAGACCGTTGTCGGTTTCGATCCTTACGACCAGCATGTCGTAAGATGTCCATGGCTTGTCACCAAACCCTTGGCTGGAGGCTCCGGCATCGAAGGGAATCTTCAGCACAATTGGTTCGATCGTTTTAATTTTCATGAAGAAGGGCTTCTCAGAAGTGGAGCAGCAGCTTGGAAAGGGCGTGGGTCAGCAGCACCGACTTCAGCGCGTGAAGAAGGTTTGCGGGCATCGGAGCCTGTTGCGCGCGAAGCTATTTCTTACGCGGATCGTTCGCCGGATCGATGTAGTGGAGGCCCAGCGGCCCGATGGCGCTAACCTGGGATACATACTCCCCGGATTTCGCCCAGTGAAAATGCGGAGTGTTGCCCGGCAATACAATGACACTGCCCGGAGCATAGGCTTTCAGGGCGGCGGGATCGTATTTGTCCCCGATGCCGATGTAGAACACCCCAGAAATTACGGTGTAGATGCGATCCTCGGGATGGCTGTGCGGCATGATCTTAGCGTCCGCCGGTACCTTCACTCGAACCACGAACGGAGCCGGCTTCTGTGGGTCTCCGACGACGATGGCAAGGCGCACTGTTTCGGGAAACGCGGGGAACGACTTCCACTGGATGTTCTCCGACAGCACGGCGTCGAACTCCTTCGGAGAAATCCCCTGCGCCTGCACTGGGGCGATCGTCGAAATACAGATCAATGCTTGAGCGAATAATGCAAAACCCACTGCGCGTTTCATATGAAGGTTCCTCTTCAAGTGTATGGTGGCAGCCCTAGCACGTTTGTAGCTATCCACCGTGCTTCGACCCCGCTGCCCGCAAAGAATCTGGTTACCGCCAAGTAACGTGAAACGATGGTTTATTGGGATTATCGTCACGCGTCTTTTTTGTGCGAACGCTAAACCAATGCGAGCGGACACAAAGGTGAGGCGGCCAAGATGGGAACGGTGTCATGTCACGGCCGACACACTAATCTCGTTGGCAAAGCCGTGATGGAACAATGCTCATTTGTTTGATCTTCCGTTCCTCGAGGAGCCGCTGCCGGATGGCCGGACTCGAGACGCGTCGCCTCTCGGGCCGGCCCTCTCCGCAAGACTGAATCCGGCTCATTCAATGGCCGGCGCTTTGACCACCATCGACGTGAAGGATCTCGCCCGTAACGAAACCTGCGGCCTCGAGGTAGAGGACCGCATCCATGATGTCGCGAACGTCACCCATGCGCTTGACGGGATGGAGCCCGGAGAGAAACTCGTGGGTGTCCGGAGAATGCATCGGGGTCTTGATTACGCCAGGCGAAACGGCGTTCACCCGAATTCCCTTGGATGCGTATTCGATGGCGAGCGCCTTGGTGGCCGAATTGATGCCGCCCTTCGTCAGATTAGCCAGCACAGTGGGAACAGTGGAGATCGCCTGATCCGTCAGGCTGGTGGTGATGCTGACGATATGTCCGGATCCCTGCTTCAACATTTCGGCAGCAGCCCGCTGGGTCATATGGAAGAAGCCCGCGACATTGGTCGCAATCTTCGTCGCGAAGTCCTCAGCTGTGTACTCCGTGAAGGGCTTGGCGATAAAAATGCCGGCATTGTTCACGAGCGTATCAAGCCGCCCAAACCGCGAGATGGCCTGCTTTACGGCACGATCAGCTGTCGCAGGATCACCAATATCGCCCGGCACAGCAAGAATGTCGGGGTCGCCGCTCTGCTTAATTGAGCGGGACGTTGCCACGACTCGGTAGTTGCGATCGCGGTAAGCTTTGACCAGACCGGCGCCGATACCTTGCGATGCGCCAGTTATGATGGCGACCTTCTGCTCATTACTCATGTGTTTTTGCCCTATGATTTCTCCGGACGACGCGATTGCGTCCCGGCGGTCGTGTGGACCCGTCTCACCATTTAAGGGGTTTGGTGTGCTAACTGAATTGCCGCTGTTCGGCAGGTACTCTTCCTGCAGTCGGAAGAATTGAGGATAGCCCTCACGTCCTCAGAGCGTCGGCCTCCGCAGAGAGCCTCGCGAACTCGGCTCGCAGGCGCGGGACTGCAAAGTCCACAAAGGCGCGAACCTTTGGCACTGACATTCGGCCTTGTGGAGTGATCAGGTGAACCGGAAGCGGGAGATTTTCGGCATTACGCAGCACGATCTTTAGCGATCCCTCCTGCACACGCTCGGCTACGTGGTAGGTGTAAAGCCGCGTAACGCCATGACCGTCGACCGCCGATGCGAGTGCAGCGCGAACGCTGTTAACGACAAGCCTCGGTTTGAAGTGAATTGAACGGGCGATCGAGCTACCGGTGGCCGGCGGAAAGATCCAAGCGTCATGCCCGAAATGCGTTGTGGTGATGATGCGGTGCTTTAGCAGGTCGGCGGGTTCCGCAATGCGGGGATGCTCGGCCAGATATCTCGGCGAGGCAACGATGACCCGCTTCACATCTCCTCCAATACGCACGGCGACCATCGAGGAGTCGGGAAGTTCTGCGACGCGCAGGGCGATATCGATTCCTTCCTCGACGAGATTGGAGTAGCGGTCGAGCAGGATGAGATTTACTGAAACGGCGGGATAGGCGTCCAGGTAGGCATCGATGACCGGTCGCAAGATTTCTTCACCGCTGATTGGCGGTGCAGTGATGGTCAGTGTCCCCCGTGGGGCGCTGCGCTCACTTGCAGCACAAAGGTCGGCCTCTTCGAGATCCAATAGGACACGCCGGCATGCCGAAGCATAGCGCTCGCCTGCGTCGCTGAGCTTGATGGTGCGGGTGGTGCGGTGAAGAAGTTCGGCCCCGACATGACGCTCCAGAAAGGCAATGGCGCGACTGACGGCAGCCGGCGACCGTCTGAGCCGGCGCCCCGCGCCAGCCAGGCTGCCCTCATCCAGGGCCGCCACGAACACCTTCATTGCTTCAATGCGATCCATGCACATTCTTCAAAAACGTGGAATACCGATAATACATCGGATATTTTGGTGTTCTGAGCAAGGATGGATGCCCGTCAATTCAGTCTAAGCTCACGTTGGCACCTTTTGGCTGACCTACCTCGCCCTGCGCAGCCCAGCCAGACTACCGTCAGAGCCCATGGTGCTGCTGCACCTATATGCGATGTCCACGCTCCGGGTCAGGATCGCCATTCGGCGGTCATGGGGAAAGACAACCATTCTGGCATCATATAGCGAGGTCCGCTTTAGCCCAGAAAGTCTCGTATTCCGGCTTTCAATTGGCTCCAGCTCATTCCCGCAATCCGGCCTACGCCGGCTTTTTTGCGCTACCATGATAGAAGCTGCCGGTGCAGCGTTCTCGCGACAGGCCTGTCCATCATTCCTCGACGTGGGTCAGGCTCTTCGTAATCACGCGCCATTCGCCGGTTTGGCGAATGAAGGAAAGGAAATTGAAGTAGTTGAATCCCAGCATACGGACATGCAGTTTAGCCGACGCTATATTTGAGGCCACATCCAGCGATATCAGCTCCATCTGGACGCGCTCACCGAGCTTTTCCGGGGACTCGCGAGAAGCGACGCCATCCAGATAGGCCTCGACAGTCTTGTAATAGGGTTGCTGATGGATTTCGCCTACCACGACAGCACGCGAGTCAAACACCGAACGCAGCATTTCAACGTCGCCTCGGAACAAACCATCAAAATAGCGGCCTACAAGCGCGGCGATATTCCTGTGATCTTCGATCATGTCTGCTCGCCCATTCAATACGTTGCGTCTGCGACGAAGGTGAAGAAGCCGAGGGAAGAGTGCCCCCGCCCCGGCTTCTGATGCACTGACCCTACTTTGCGGCCATCGCCGCCTGAAGCGCGCCACGTTTGAGGGCAGCGGCGATCTCCGCAATATGGCGCCCCTGAAAACGCCCGCCGGCCAATTCGTTTTCGCTCGGCTTGCGTGATCCGTCGGCAGCGGCAAGTGTTGACGCTCCATAAGGAGTACCGCCCGTTACTTCGTCCATTTTCACAAGGCCGGCGTACGAGTAGGGCAGACCGACAGTAATGAGGCCGTGGTGCATCAGTGAAGTAAGGACGGAGAAGATTGTGGTCTCCATACCGCCGTGCTGGCTGGCTGTTGAGGTGAACGCGCCGCCGACCTTGCCAATCAGTTTTCCCTCCGCCCACAGTCCGCCCGTCTGATCCAGGAAATTAGCGAGCTGCGACGACATCCGACCGAAACGGGTAGGTGTCCCCACGATGATGGCATCGTAGTCGGCCAATTCCTCAGGCCTTGCGACTTGCGCGATTTGGTCAAGCTTGGCTCCTGCCTTGGCTGCGACTTCGGACGACATGAGCTCAGGGACCCGCTTCAGGCTGACTTGGGCGCCGGTCGAGCGTGCTCCCTCGGCAACGGCTTGTGCGAGTGCTTCGGTGTGGCCGTAGGTTGAATAGTAGAGAACGAGAACTTTGATCAAGGGTCGGTCCTTTCGTTGAACATGTTGGGGTGACGCGCCGAATAGGCGCGAAAGAGATTTGAATCTGGTCAGCATCACTTTTGTCCGAGCGTTCCCGTGTAATGGCCGAGTCTTCCCTCGACATCCGCGCTCGTCTGCAGCCCGAGTTGCATTAGCCGCTTGATCTTCTGTTGCGCTTGAGGACGTTGCACCGACGCGATGAACGCGTCCCAGCCCGAGGCTATTTCTGGATCGGCCGGCAGACTTGCGGCGTCAACCAGACGCTTGGTATCCGCAATCGCTTGCTTGTCGAACGTGGCGATACGCTTAGCGAGCGACTCCACAAATTTATCCAGGTCGGCATCAGGTAACGATCGATTGACGTAACCGTACCGCTCCGCTAGTTCGCCGCCGATGTCGTCGGCGCCCAAGAGTACCTCGAGGGCTCGTCCGCGGCCCATCAAACGCGGGAGGCGAGCCATCGGTCCACCGCCGGGAACGAGCGCGGCGCCAACTTCCCATTGTGACAGGATCGCCTTCTCGCGACTGGCAAAGCGCATGTCGCTTGCAAGAGCGAGTTCGCTTCCCACCCCTGTCGCCCGCCCGCGGATCGAGACAATGGAAACCACCGGGGCGCGGCTCAAGCGAATGAGCATGTCCGGGAGGGGATGCAAGCCCGTCGGGCCCGGTGCCATCCCCGTAGATTCGGCCAGATCGGGAATGAAGTTGTAATGGGTCAGGAAGAACCCGGGCACGGCGCTCTCGAACACGACCACTTTGACCTGCGGATCAGTTTCGATAGCCGTGATGACCTTATTCAGTTGCGGTATGGTTTCAGGCCCGAAGATATTGAATGGAGGGTTGTCGAGAATGACGCGCCAGTAGGCCGGCGTGCGGCGTTCGAGCCGAACCTGCGGTTTGTGTACCGTGTTGCGATCGACGTTTTCCGCCCGTATCGTCTCAGTACTTGGCTTCAAACCTTGCGGACCCGCGAAAAGCGGAGCGGCGACTACAGCGGTTGCTGCGATAATGACGGCGGCACCCAAGTGCTTGCTCATGATTTGCCTCGGAGATTTCTACGGCTGGCGCGATTGCCGCCGGTGGCCCGCAGCGGGACCGATCTCATCAACGTAATGGCTTGCACTGATCGGCTGAATATCTGCTGCCCGGCATAGACTCTTTCGGCAGGCGGAAGAGTAACGGTAGCGCTTCATCGACGCTCTTCGCCGCCCAGAGTTCACCCCTGAGCTACAGGGAGCGCGGGCGCTTCCGCCTTTGAAACATTGCGCTCCGCGCCTCTCACCCAGCAGTGCCGCGCTGGAGTTGCCCACCATCGTGAGCATGACACCATCGCAGGTTTGGCGAGGGAGGGCACGGTGGCCGGTTCCGGCGATGAGCGAGAGAGCTTCAAAGGATTTGCTCAGGAGTTACAGCCCCTCCATGCGCCTCAGCCTTGCGCAACCATCTTTTAGGCTGATACACGCCGTGTGGTTCAAACGTTTGCGTGGGCGGCTTGAGGTTTGGTAATGCGAATAGCTGTCATTGGGTCGGGTGGAGTAGGTGGTTTTTTCGGCGCGAAGCTGGCGCACGGAGGGGCGGACGTCACGTTTTTGGCGCGAGGAGCACACCTTACCGCAATACGTGAGCAAGGCATCCAGATAGAGGGGGGCCCCGAACCAATCCGAGTTAGTCCTGTCAAAGCAACTGACGATCCGTCATTGATTGGCACCGTCGACCTGGTTCTCTTTGCCGTGAAGCTCTGGGATACGGAAAAAGTGCTCAACCAAATCCGACCGGTCGTCGCGCCTAAGACCACAATTATCTCCTTCCAGAATGGTGTCCTGAAAGACACTTATCTCCGGGCGCACTACGATCCCGGCCAGATCATGGGAGGAGTCGGTTACGTCGCGACGACGATTGATCGTCCCGGCGTAATCCGGCAGACCGGACCCATGCAGCGGCTCATATTCGGAGAATTTGATGGCCAACGCTCGGCCCGCGGCGAGGCGTTTCTAAGTGCGTGTCTAAGCGGCGGCATCAACGCCGAATTCTCGTCCGACATTCTCCGCGAAATCTGGGAAAAATTCGTGTTCCTTGTTGGCCTCTCGGGCACTACTACCACGATGGGGGTCCCTATCGGTCCCATTCGTGAGAACCCACAGACTCGCTCCTTCCTACTCGATATCATGAAGGAAGTTGTCGCTGTAGGGCGAGCTAACGGCGTTGCGCTGGCGGAGGATTACGCAGAGCGTCGGCTGGAATTGGCGGACAATGTCGCGGCAGACATGACATCATCTATGCACCACGATCTACAACGCGGCAACGCCCTGGAAGTCCGCTGGTTGTCCGGAGGCGTGGTAGAACTTGGCGAACGGGTAGGTGTACCAACTCCGCTAAATCGCGCCATCGCAGACATCCTCGCCCTACGCCAGGCGGGATCAAAATGATAGGCGCCGGCATCACAAAGCCTAACATCTCGTGAAGCAGCTTAATCAGAAGACGACTTCTCGACTGACCGCGGCGGCGATGGCATGGCGCTCTCAAGACCTACCGAGGTGCCAAACGATTTCAGGATTGAGCGCTTTGCACCCGAGCAGAGCACTGATGAATGGATAAATCCGATATAGGCGCATGAACACAAGCTGCGTCGCAATTCCAAGTCTGTCGGGGGGCTGCTCCAGTTCGAGGGTCCGCTTGATGCGGCTTTCCCGTCCGGGTCAGCTTGGCCTAGGCGGCAATTCATGGAACTGAAACGCTCGCAATTGTTCCGCACGCAGGAAGAGTAACTGCCGGATAGCGGCAATTCTGCTTTGGCTTCTACCACGCTACGAAACAGGAACTTGGTACGATCCTGAACGCGGCAGCTGGGCCCGGTACCCAGCTCATGTGCGACGGGTGCACCACCTTCCCGCTTGCCTATTGTAGAAGGGACAACGCATGATCTCACGACCTCAGCACCTGACCTTGCAGGTCGTTTCCGATTTCGTTTGCCCATGGTGCTTTATTGGGAAACGCAGCTTAGACCAAGCAGTAACGATCCTGACAGCTCGGGGCGTAAACGTAGAACTCGAATGGTTGCCATTCCAACTCAATCCAGACCTGCCCGCGGACGGGATGGACAGGAAAGCGTTCCGCACCGGTCGCTTCGGCAGTTGGGAGAATGCTCTGGCTATGGACGGCCGTGCCGTCGAGGCTGGCCGCAAGGTTGGAGCTGACTTCCACTATGAACGCCAAACTCGCACGTCGAGTACTTTGGCAGCCCATCGCCTAGTCCGATTGGCGCTCGTGGAGGGTGGCCCGGCCCTTCAGAACGGAGTCGTTGAGGCCCTATTTGTAGCGTATTTTACGGACGGTCAAGACGTCGGAAATCACGCCGTGCTCGCTCACATCGCAAAAAACGCGGGCATGTCGAGCGACGCGGTGGGCCGGTCGATTTACCTTCAAGACGAAATCCGGGAGCTCGAGGCGATTGTCCGCTTATCCGGCTTAAACGGCGTCCCGAGTTACCTCCTCGGCAATAATCTTCTCTTCAGCGGCTCGCAAAATGTTGAAGGATATGTGAAGAGCCTCGCCGCCGCCGCGGGCCAGACGGTCTAGTCATCGTCGCGACAAACCGTTCTGGGCAGAGCCTCCGCAGAGACGATATGTCCGGACCCGCCATCGGACCCTACTTCCCTTCGGTAACCCGGACCCACCAGCGTCATCTCTGCCGCGGCAGCTTCTATGCGGTTGATGATGCGGCCGCTGACTTCGAACAGGCGTAAGAACCACCCGCAGACGATTACGATAGGAAGATCACATGCCCGATCTCTTTGATGCAAAACGCAGACGATTCCTGCAGGCGGCGGGCGTGAGCACGGCGGGATTGGCCACATTAGGACTCGGAATCGCTCCACTCGCCGGAGCCGAGATGGCGGCCGTTCCGGCCGCCTCATCGACCGGTGCGATGGGTCCGATCAAACAAGTCCGCACAGACGTTCTGGACATCGGCTACTACGAGGCCGGTCCACACGACGGCCAGGTGGTGGTGCTCCTGCATGGCTACCCTTACGACATCCACAGTTACATTGAGGTTGCCCCCATTCTCGAAGCTCAGGGCTACCGCGTCATCGTACCCTATCTTCGCGGGCACGGATCCACTTGCTTTCTCAAGTCCGCAACAATGCGCGTGGGTCAACAAGGGGCCCTCGGCGCCGATGTGATTGCCTTGATGGATGCCCTTGGAATTCCGACTGCCATCTTCGCCGGTTACGGCTGGGGCGGGCGCGCCGCTTGCGTTGCAGCCGCCATTTGGCCTGAGCGTTGCAAGGGTTTGATCTCCGTCAACGGCTATCTCATTCAGGATATCGGGCTCGCGATGAACACGACTCCACCCAAGGAGTCCGGTCTTTTGTATCAGACTGAGCATGGCCGGGCGGAACTGGCTGCCGACCGGCGATCCGTCGCCTATGCAATTTGGACACGCAACTCGCCCTCCTGGCGCTTTGATCAAGCAACATTCGAACGAACGGCTGGAGCGTTCGACAATCCGGATCACGTCGACATAGTGATCCACTCGCACCGCCATCAAGTCGGCTTGGCGCCGGGCTGCCCTACTTACGATGCGATTGAGCGGCTGCTTGCGGGCCAGCCTGCTATTACCGTTCCGACGATTACGCTGGATGGCGAGGCCGACGGCAATTTTCCGGCAAGCGACGGGTCTGCAATGGCGGAGAAATTTCGTGGCCCCCGTGTACACCGGAGAATTCCCAACGCTGGTCACAACCTTCCGCAGGAAGCCCCAGGCACTTTTGCACGAGCGGTTGTCGCGCTAATGAAGGCGGTGTCATGACCCTGGTCTTAGGCTCGTGGCAGAATACCGAAACGACCTTTTCATCGACCAGAAACCAAGAGCCGAGCAGAAAGAACAGCCTTCGGCGCTGCTGATGGGATACACCACGCCTATCCAATCCATCTACGGACGCTGGAAAGCCAAGTGGTCGGCATCTGTGCCGGGTCAATTAGATTGAGCATTCGGTGTTTGGAGGCTCATTAGGTAGGCATAGACGTTCTCGAGCTGCTCATCGCTGAACACGCCCTTCCAAGCTGGCATTCCCTTGGCGGGCCGCCCTTCCTGAGCAGCGGTCCAAAATCTTGAGTGAGTGTCTTCGCCATAGCGCTTTTTAAGCAACCGAAGATCGATGCGGCGCTCGCTCTGCACTGCGTCGGGACCATGACAATGTGCGCAGGTTCCGTTGAAGATCTCTCTTCCAGAACTCAAGACCTCCGGGATCGCTACGGCACCTGAAAGCGCCACATTGGCGGGCTGGACCGATGTCTCCGCCCCTGTGAGCTTTGTCGCAGGTCGGGGTTGGCCTAGCTGGATTGGCTCTTCGCCCGGAAGACCATACATTTTGCTGAGATCAGCAATTCTCCGCTCCAGTGAAGGCAGCGCCACGTCGACTTGATCCCGCAACTCTTTCGAAGATTTGGCAAACCCGATAGCGACCGGCCATGACAGGCCCGGTCCTTCAGTGGACTGGACCCGGTAGCGTCCATCATAGCGCGTTCTGTTCAGCCAGCCAGCGATCGGTCCCCAAATAAACGCTACATCCACCTTGCCCTCGGCCAGGGCTTCCATGCCTTCTTCAGGCGTAATAACGGTCATCTTCTCGATATCGTCACGTAATGCAAGGAGGTCTTGCGGCGTCGTTTGAAATTGCACAGCGACACGCCTGCCCGTCAGGTCATCAAGGCTTCGGATCCCTCGTTCCCTGTTGGTGACTACAGCATAGCTCAGCGTGCTGAACCTTTTTGAGAACACAACCGACGGGCCCATGAAATCGTCTGTCAGGGGAAGCCCAATGAAGGCGTCGCACTGCTTACCAAGGAGTGTGACGCGCACGGTGCGCTTCCCGAAATAGGATTTGTACCAGTCATAGCTCACCGGCCGGCCCAGCGCGTGCCCTAGTGCCCGACCGATCTCAACGTAAAAACCTGGTTGGTTCGGCTCGCTGCTGGAGAACGGAAGATTTGTTGGGTCGGCGCATAGGTGCAGCGGCTTGACCTCGTCTGCACTGGTCCGCAAGACGGGTACGACGAGCATCAAAAGGATCGCGATAGTGAATATGCTCGCGTATCGGCGAGCGCAGCATTCGGAGCGAGGAGCGCCGGCGTCAGCAGGCTTGGCTTCGAGCATCCTAAACTCTCCTGATCAGAGCACGGGCCGCACACGGGACCGCCGGCACATATTTAATCGGCGTGTCATGAGCGACCGCAGCCGCTCATGACATTCACGTGCCTTTGAGGCTTATTGAACCGAAAACACGAACAAAGCACCGCCCTCGGGAGCCGCGGCCGTCATTTTCTTTCCGACTTCTCCTAGGAACGCAGGTATCGCCGCGGTGCGCCCCACGACTACGGCGACGTACTGCTTGCCATCGACCGAATACGTTACTGGACCCGCTCCAATGCCTGAACCAAGGTTCTTCTTCCAGAGAATCTTGCCAGTCTTCGCATCAATGGCCCGGAAGTCTCCGCGAAGATCGCCGGAGAACACTAGGTTGCCGCCGGTAGTAAGCGTCCCGCCGTTGAACGGGAGCTCTTCTCTAATACCCCAGACCTTCTTGTTCGCCACCGGGTCCCAAGCCACGAGTTCACCGAGGAAGCCGCCCGCGCCTTCCTTGGTAATGAATTCGGCACCTAGATAGAAGACGCCACGTTTGTAGCCGACGTCGCTGACCGTGAAGTCCATGCACATGTTGTTGGTCGGAATATACACCAGGCCCGTTTCGGGATTGAACGACATCGGCTGCCAGTTCTTGCCTCCGATCAAGTTGGGACAAATATCCTTTGCGGGACGGCCCGGTCCCGGCCGCTTGTCCGGGTTCTCAACGGCGCGCATCGTTGCGATGTCCCACTTCTCGGCCCAATTTGCGAAAGTATACTTTTCCGCTGACAACAACTTGCCGGTTTCGCGATTGGCGACGAAGAAAAAGCCGTTGCGGTCCGCCTTCATAACGGTCGGGACCGTACTGCCACCTATCGTGAGATCGGCAAGGATGTTTTCGTTCACGCCATCATAATCCCAGGCGTCCGCTGGCGTCCCTTGTATGTGCCACTTTATCTTGCCCGTGTTCGGATCGAGAGCGAGCGTCGCGGAAGTATAGAGGTTCGTCAGCTTACCGAAATCACTATTGCCGGTGGAACGGACGGCCGTGTTCCAGGGACCGGGATTGCTGGTGCCCCAATAGACAGTGTCGGACTTGGGATCGTAAGAGCCGACCAGCCACGCCGCGCCGCCGCCCTTCAGTCCTGTATCTCCCTTCCATGTATCGCTGCCGGGCTCTCCCGGTGCGGGCACAGTGAAGGTCTGCCAGACCTGCTTGCCTGTATTGAGATCATAGGCTTGAAGCGCACCGCGTACCCCATACTCCCCGCCGCCGAAGCCTGTGATCACCTTATCGCGAACGATGAGTGGAGGCGAGGTGATAACTGAACCCTGCTTGTAGTCGACGACCGTCGACGTCCACAGTTCCTTACCGGTTACAGCATCAAGCGCGGTCAGCTTGCCGTCGAGTCTTCCGATAAAAATCTTGCCTTCAGCGAAGGATACGCCACGGTTGTTGACGTCGCAGCAGGCGTACTGCAACACATCGTCCGGAACATCCGGCTCATAGGTCCATTTACGAGCTCCCGACGCTGCATCGAGCGCATAAACGTATTTCGGCCCCCACGACGTGGTGACATACAGCGTATTGCCGATTACGACCGGAGAGGATTCGTTCGATCGTAGTGAGCCGAGAGAGAACGAATAGACTAACGACAATTTTCCCGCGTTCGCCGAATTGATCTGCTTGAGGGGACTGAAGCGCGTGTTCGCGTAATCGTGACCTGCAATAGCCCATTGTTCGGTATTGGCCACCGCCCGGACAACAGAATCGTTTGCGCTTGCACCGGCAACCATGCAGGCAGCGACGGACACGGCAGCAAAGAAAACCCTGCTTCTTAGATTCATGTATTTCTCCAAGGGTTACAATCACGCGTCGCATGCAAGCGCTTTCGTCGTACGAGCAACGGCACGCGGCGCTTTCATCGGCTACTCGACGCTAGATAAAGAATCGGCAGGCGAAAAATGATTAATACAGATCACGTCTCATCTGGTTCTCAGATGACATGGTCAGCGGCACAGGTCTGATATCGCTGGGCAGCAGGCGCACGGCGTCAATCTGCAGAAGTAACAGCCGGATGTGAGCTCTCTAGCGTGATCTCTTGCGTTACATCGAACGCGGTCTTACGTTTGCTCCGCGCGAGCATCGCGCCATCGTCCATGGGAGAACCGAATGACTTGGAAAGCCCCGAAGATCGTCGAAGTGCAAGTTGGCATGGAAATCAATATGTACGCCTGCGCCTCGAGGCATTAGCGCATAAAAGCGACTACCCGGCACGAAGCAATCTCTCGCTTCGCGCCGGGCAGAGTCGCTCATTCCATTGCGGCTTCAGCAACGTTTCTATGGCTGATCGTCGACGGCACCTACGGATTTATTAGAGTTGGAGCCTTGTTCATGCTTCCGTGGCGGGCGACGGCCTCAAAGAACCTAAGATCAGTGGCATCCATAAGCGGTCCAATCTGAAGATAGATCGAGGCAATGGTCCTCGGCGGCTTCTGCGATCTATTTGAAGTCGATCGGTGCACAAGGAGGTCACCCAAAAAAATGATTAGTTCTGATTACAGGTATCTGAATTGCAGATTGGTGCAAAAGCCCGGCGCTGGAACTGCTTAGCGAGAACGGGCAAGGGGAAACGGTGTTGATGGCGAGGGTGGCGGCTGGCGCCTTGACCATGCCTCCGCATCGTCCATACGGATCAAGCGGCGGCTACCTGCGCGCGTGCGCGAACGGAAGGCTCGCGAGGTTCAGACCCGCATAGATGATAAAATGTGTTGACCCGGAAAATCATTGGTGCATCAATGCGGGAATATTTAATTCGAAAAGCCTCTAAGTTGTGTGAGTTCATTCAATGATTTTCATTTGCCATCCTGCGCATGCGTGGGACTCGTCCCGTTCAGTAGACACCCATGCGGTCGCGTAAGCGCGCGATCGGGAGCCTACGTTTGAGCGTCCTGGAGGGCTCTTCGGGCAGAGTCGGAGCGCTGTTGATCCACGGAAACTCTTCTTCGAAAGAGATCTTTGCACGACAGTTTCGCGCGTTGGAAAGTGCAGGCCTCGGCGTCGTTGCGCCCGATCTCCCCGGCCACGGCGAATCTGACCGATCCAACATGCCGCGAAAGACTTACAGTTTCCCAGGCTATGCGGCGCTGCTGCACGGCCTCATGACCAGACTTGGTTATCGATCGTACCACATCGTTGGTTGGTCGCTGGGAGGCCACATCGGGCTCGAGATGCTCGCTCGATATAGCGAAGTCAGGTCCCTTATGCTGACCGGCACTCCTCCCGTACGCCTCAATCCGGAAGGGGTGAGTGCAGGCTTCAGATGGACGCCGTCGACTGCCTTGGCGGGACGTTGGAGGTTTTCGTCCGACGACTGTCAGCGGTACGTCCGCGCCATGATGGGGTCAAATCGGGCTGTGCAAGAGCACCTGCGAGCCGCCGCCAGAACGGACGGCAATGCGCGGTACTGGATGGTGCGGAACGGGATGGCCGGGGTTGGCTCGGATGAAGTTGAAACCGTTTGCACCGACAAGCGTCCCATAGCGATTGTCCAAGGTGCAACGGACCCCTTCGTAAAGATCGAATACATCGACGGTCTCAGTTACCGAAACATTTGGAAGGGAAGGCCCGTGTTGCTCGACGCTGGCCACGCGCCACATTGGCAAGTGCCCGCGACGTTCAATCGGCATATGCGGGAGTTTCTGAACTACGCTGGTTAATTCCGGATGGAGCTGGGGGGCACCATGATCACGACTATAGAGGAATTCATCGATAAGACTCGGGATGCGAGCAGCGCATCCCAGCTGAAGGACCTGTTCCTCGCTACGATACGCGAGGAGGGATACGAAAACGCGGTGTTCGCGAGGGCGCAGAACAAACGACTGATCTCGATCCCTTGGAGCGAGTTTCCGCTGGGGTATCTCGACACTTACAGGGCGGAGCAATGGGACCGCATCGATCCCGTAGTGCAGCACATCCATACGGCGCGCGGACCATTCAGTTGGTCCGAAACGTGCGACCCCGGCCAGGTCAACCGAGCACAACGCAATTTCTTCGAGGAGTGTCGGGAATTGGGCGTGCATTCGGGAATCACGATCCCAATGCGCGGACCCGCTCGCGAAACCGACTTGATCAGCCTCAGCTTCCGGCAGAATGGAACGCCGGCCGTCGACAAGACCGCTCATATCTACATGGTGTGCGTGCAGTATTGGCTCAAATACTGCGAACTAATCGACCGACGCGAGCTGCCGGCGGTAGCTTTGACCGCGCAGGAGATCGAGTGTCTCAAGTGGTGCAAGGAAGGAAAGACGAACTGGGAAATCGGGGAAATTCTAGGCATCTCCCAGAAGACGGTCGAATTCCATGTCGGCAACACCATGAAGAAGCTCGGGGCCGGCAATCGCATTACTGCCGTGATCATGGGGATCAAGCACGGCATCGTGTCGCTCTAGAAGCGGTACCGCTTCGTCCGATCCGAGACTCGCATCAATGAGATGACCGAGGCGCTTCAACGTTGAGGCGAAGAGTTCGACTTCGATGTTGAGCGGTGCCATGATCTTGAGCACTTCGTCGTGAGGCCCGCAGCACTCGATCACGATACGATCCAGCGCGGCAAGGCGTGCGGTTCGAGCCGCATGCGATGGGTCAACGAATTTCAATCCCTGCATCATGCCGAGCCCCTTCGCCGTCAAGCGACCGGGATGTTGAACAGACATGGAGTGGCACCACTCGGTCAACACGCGCGCGCGTCGGTCGATGCCCTCGGCGAAGTCATTCGTCCACAGATCCAAGGCGGCAGCAGCAGTCGCGAACGCGAGTGAGTTTCCACGGAATGTTCCGTTGTGCTCGCCCGGCGACCAGACGTCGTACTTCGGCCGCATCAACAACAGAGACATCGGAAGCCCGTATCCGCCGATGGATTTCGCAAGGCATACGATATCAGGAACGATACCGGCTCGCTCGAAGCTGAAGAACGGCCCGGTGCGTCCGCAGCCCGTCTGCACTTCGTCGACGATCAACAGCGCTCCCATACGCTTCGCTGCGGCCGCAAGGCCAGTCAACCATTCAGTCGACGCTACATTGAGCCCTCCCTCTCCCTGGACGGTCTCGACCAGAAACGCCGCGACGGGTTCAATCCCTCCCGAGGGGTCCATCGCCATCCTCTCAAACCGTGCAATTTCGGCGAGATTGGCTCCGGAGTATCCATCGTAAGGCAGTCTTATGACGCCACCCAGGAGCCCTCGCGCGGACGCCCTGCACGAAGCCGAACCAGTGGCGGCCAACGATCCCATCGACACCCCGTGGAACGCATTGGTGAACGCGACGATGGAGGACCTCCCCGTCGCCTTGCGAGCCAGCTTTAAGGCTGCTTCGACGCAATTGGTGCCTGTCGGCCCTGGGAATTGCATGCGATAGCGCAACCCGCGGGGCGCGAGGATCGTCTCTTCAAACTTCGACATGAAGTGGAGCTTGACTTCCGTATGGAAGTCGAGCCCTGCGGATATCCCGTCAGACAGCAGATACTCCACCGCCGCGGAACGCAGATGCGGATGGTTGTGCCCGTAATTGAGCGCGCCGCATGCCGACAGCATATCGACGTAAGTATCGCCTTCGGCATCCGTGATGATCGCTCCCCGAGCGGTTTTGAGAAGTGCCGGCAATTGCCTGCAATAGGCCCGAACCTGCGACTCGCGCTCCGCAAAGAAGTCGAGGTGGTCGAAACGTGCCAACGGTCGCTCGGAACTCATGCGTTTGCCCTCCTGAGCCGATTTGCATCCTCCGCGTCCGCAATGGATTGCATCTTGTCACGCAGCGCGAGGATGTCGGCGACCACCGACTGGTACCCGGCATCGATTGCCACGCGCCCAAGATAGGTCAGCGCATCCGCCATATTCCGCGCAGTATCTTCATCCACCAAGTGATGGCTCATTCCCCCGCTCATGCGGCGTGCCTTTCGGCGGACATATCCGGATCGGGAGCCAGAACAACACTTCCAATTCCGAACTTTTGGCAATGCCAGGCCGGCCGAATGTTCGGCGTCGGCACGAGAAAGGCACGTTCCATCTCCCCTTCGACGAGATGTGCGGGCCCTAACCATTCGATCCCCGTTTGAATGAAGTGGGCGAGCAAATGTTCGCGCGTGACGCCGATCATACCGATACCGTCGTTTCGATGCAGGAACTCTTGAATGCCGCACAAAAGTTCCGGAAAGATCGTACGCCGGATAATTGGCTCGACCGTTTTGTCAACGCACACGCGCGTAACTTCGAAGATCCTCGACGAGGAAGGAAGATCGCCACGCTCGACGAGATTTGGCCAATAGCTGCGCAGCATGTAGGGGCCAGTAGTGCGCAGCAACCGCGCCACGCCCCTCACCACCCGCTGTCCGTCGCGCCAAACGAGATATGTTGCGGCCGGCGTATCGAACTCATCAAACTCCAGGCCTCCCCACGACGAGTGATCCAGCTTTCTTCTCTTGACGAAGACCTCGTATCTCAGCCGGGCCTGGGACGCCAAGGCATCCTGGAAATGATGCGCGGTCGCTATGGAGAACGTTTCGATCATGGGTTGTCGCTCCAATGAACGGTGCCACATCGGAGCAAATCGAGACGTCGCGGTGTACTGGGAGAATCCCTAAGGCCCGCTTCAAAATTGCGTCAAACGGCGCCAAGCCGAAGTCGCGCGCGGCATGGTCCCGCCCCCGGATGTTCCCTAGTATACTTGCCTCCGTTTTGAGCCTCTCCTTCCGTGAATCGAAACCGATTGGCGGGGGAGCGCGTGGCGAAGGAAAAGAAAGGCAAGCCGGCCAAGAAGCAGAAACCGGCAACGACCGCCGATTTCGCGGGGATGGCCGGTTCGTTCATATCGCGGGACGAGATCTATCATCGTCTTGAGTGGTATTTCGACCACAGCCATAACCCTAAAGGCCCGCACGCGATCGATCCGAATACGGCGATCGACGCCTTCTTCCAGGGAATGGACCCCTCCACGGCACGCAAGATCCTCTGGGTCAACATCAACAAGATAAGCTCGACCTACGTTCCGGCGTGGAAGAGCGCGCTTTTTCACGGTGTCCAATTTCCGTGGTCGTCGAAGCCGGACGTCGCGATCGGCTTGCGTGACATCCAGTCGTTCGGCAATTTGATCGATTCGGCCGTTTTGACGTACGAGCACTTCGGCTGGCACGTGAGCTAGGGAGTTGAACATGAGGTTCGCCGTCTCCACAGCGCTTGCGATCGCTATTCTGTCGCCGTCGGTCGGAGCGGCGGAGACGTTGTCTGCGGTCAGATACGACAAGAACAAGGACGGCATCCTTGACGAGACCGAAGCCCTTGTGTGGCGGCTCCACGTTCAAGATCCGATACTTGCGAAGTACGATGTGAATCTCAACGGCAGGCTCGACCCGGCGGAGACAGAGCGACTCAGGGCCGATAGCGCGACCAGCTTCTCGGACCGCTCCCGTTCTGTGGCCAACGACGTTCTGTTCTTCAAGAACCGGAAGATCGCGGACATCGACAAGGTCGCGTCGTCGCGTCCGCCTCCTGCGGTCCCCGCAGCAGTAAAGCCCCCAAAAGGAGGTTGCGAAAATCAGCAGCGGCTATTCGTACGGAGAGACCGCCTCGACACCTACCAATACAGGGAAGGGACCTTCATTACCGGCTTCGTGCCGAAATCCAAGGCGAAAGGCGCTTCTGCGAGCTTCACACATGACGATTTGGATCGCTCCAAGTCCGCCACCATCAACGGACGTGTCTCTTACGTGATCTCGCAGAACGATCCCATGAGCCCATGTTTCACCGGCCTTCCGGACGATCCATACGCAAGGCATGATTTCAGCGTCCCCTCCTTGTTCGGAACCACCGTAGCGGTTTGGACCGATGCTCAAGGGATCATCAATTCGCCCAGAACAAGGAACGAAAGGAGCGCTCTGAAGGCCGGCTTTGACGCGCAAGCGGCCATTGCGGGAGGTCCGTTCTTCGATCTGCAATATTTGATCGCAAGTCCCTACGCGCAAACCGACTTCCGGGGAGAAGCAAGAATCTACGGCATGACCGCAGCTTGGGAGCCGTTCGCACCGAACGTACGACTGGGTGGCACGATCGGAGCACCCGCCACGAAATATCTCGACTGGTTTTGGCAATTGCGGGCGGAAGCCGACGTAAAGAGGGTCGATGTCGTCGGCGCTACCGCCCTCACGCGCGGCGATTACGTGTGGACCGGGGCGGTCGCCCGTCTCCATCTGACTCCTTTCCCGGACAGGAGCGTATACGACCCCTTCGGAGAATCCTTGTTCCCTGACCTGGTCGGTCGATTCTATGCCGATATCACGGTGAACTATCACCGCGAGTTCAATCGCGGCATAGAAGCTTTGTTGTGGGGGGCCGAGGTCGGGTTCAACATTACGCCTGACGGCGCCGCGTCGATTTCTGTCAGCTATACCGACGGTCTCGACAAGGATACCCTGATCAAGCAGCGGCAGTACCTGGTCGCACTCAATTATAAGCTTTGAACGCTCTCACGATGCGGCAGGAGTTCCAGCATGAAGAATGCGCTCACTTACGCGATCTGCGCGGCGACGAGCCTCCTGTGCGGACCGGCAACCGCGGCGGATCCCACTATCACCACTTATCGCGAGATGTGCGATGCTTCTGCGTCCGTGGCCTTGGACGCGGATCACTTCGTCGTAGCCGATGACGAGATGAACGTGCTGCGCGTGTACCGGAGAGGACAACCCTCCTCCGTCTCACAAGTGGACCTGTCCAAGTTCTTGGACACCAAGCCGGACAAGGAATCAGACTTAGAGGGGGCTGCACGCGTCGGCAACACCATCTTCTGGATTTCCTCGCACGGGACGAATAGCGAAGGAAAGGTTCAGGATCGTCGGCGCCGGTTCTTTGCAACCGAGGTGGTGCCGGGATCCTCACCGCCTACCGTTCGTCCGGTCGGAAAATCCTATTCCAAGTTGGTCGAGAACCTTGCCAAACTTACCCATTACAAGCTGGGCGAGGCTGCGACCAAACCTCCCAAGACTTTCGGCGCTCTCAACATCGAAGGCCTCGCCGATGGAGGCGGCGGCAAGCTTTATATCGGCTTTCGCAACCCTGTACCCGGCAACAAGGCACTTATTATTCCGCTCTTGAACCCGACAGAATTAATCGATGAGAACCCGAAAGTCCGTGAGAAGGCGGAAGCCAGCTTCGGAAATCCCATCGAACTGGATTTGAAGGGTCGAGGCATACGAAGCATCGAGCGTGTAGGAAGCACTTATTTGATTGTCGCGGGGCCGATCGATGGCAAAGGAGACTTCAAGCTGTTTCGCTGGTCCGGAAAAGAGACCGGGGAAGATCTTGAGCTTGTCGATACTTCCTTGAAGGGCCTCTCTCCGGAGGCCATGTTCGCGATCTCGGAAACGGGAGAGGTTCAGATATTGAGCGACGACGGAACATTTCCGGTCGGCGGCGGCGAATGCAAGGACGCTCCCCGCACCGAACAGTCGTTCAGAAGCGTTATCTTGAAGCCCTGACTACTCAGCGGCGCCGCGACGGGTGTTCTGGCCGGTCGAACCGCCAGGCTCTTGCGGAGGGGGCGCCGCCTGCTCCCGCATGGCCGACACATAGCTCCGATAGCCGGGCATGGCCTCGCCGGCCACCACCTCGGGCGAGGCCGCAACCTGCTTCTGGTGCTCAACGAGCTGTTCAATGATTTTGCGGGCGACGAACATCATCTAATTAACCCTTTGGTCATCTAATATATTGTCATTCCTAGTGTATTTTTCAAGTTCTAAGGTTCCGTTGCGTACCCCTCGTATACCCGCGATTTGCGGCGCCTTTAGGTTATATCCCCGGAATACAACCTCACCGTGACCTGCGTCATGCTGTCCGATTTGCCGCTTGCAGTGCAAGATCGTCCTGGCCGAGTACGTCCGAATATTTGCTGGTGACGTCCTTTAGACACACCGGCGCATGGTTCGCGTAGCGCCAGGCAACAGCGCTTCTGTCCTCCCGCCCGTCTAAAGTACGGTCGACCACCGGTACCCCTGATAGGGTGAGACGGACCGCGTGACAGTTCATCGGGCAGGCGATCTCGATAGGGTCCGTCCGGTCGTCATCGCGCCAAAGCGCAATTATGCGGTCGTCCGGCTTCTTTGAGGGATGCTTGCCGATGCGATGTTGGCGCGTCATGAGCCCGCGGGAAGTCAGCGTGAGCACCGCAGACCCCGGGTCCTCCGCCAGGATGGTGGCGTACCTCGCCGGCCAACGCGCCTTCAATTGGGGGGCGTCCATAAGAAGTGCGAAGACGATGCTCGGCCCGATGGCTCTTATCAGTTCCTGACAGGGATCGACCCTTGCGAGGTCCTCGCAGATCATGGCCGAGATGACGGAGGATTGTCTAATTACCGCAAAATCAACGCGCCGGCTCAAGAGGTCGATATCTTCGGCCCAGGATATCGATGGGCTCAATCTTCCCTCTAGGCCGTAGGCCAACACTTCATCTCTATCCAGCGTCCATCTGTGATGCTTTTCGCGGGTCGACCAGAAGCCCACTCGCTCCGCAGTGTCGTCGCTTCCGCCGCTGCCGTTGGATCGCTGGAAGACCGCCACGCGAACAAAATTTCCCTCTCGATCCCCGTCGCCGGATACGCCGGCCACGAATAGCTCCAACTCAGGCAGCGCCTCCGGAAGTTCGCTTCTGAGATGATCCCAAGTGCCCTCGTCGAGGGCCAATTCGGGGAAAACTATGCCATGGATCGCGTCCGCCTCGGATTTCGCCTCGCCCGCAAGGGCCTTCACGAAATCCAACAGCTTGTCTTTAGTGACATCCTGAAGCCACGTCTGCTCGACACCGAAGAACGCCCATCGTTTTCCACCTTCCCCGGCATACCCGTGCTGAGGTTCGAATGCGGAAGCGGGTATGGTGAAGGGAAACGGAATAAGCAGCAGGTTCATGTGCCGTTCGTCCGGCGGCGCGTCGGCAAAGAGGTATGGTGTCCACGCAGCCCGAGCGATGCCCCTCGGCGGCAAGAGGGCCAAATGGTGGGACATCGATCGCAGCGTGCAACCGACCGCAGTCGTACGGGCCTTCGGTAGAACTGCAACTACGTCGGGAGAAGCAACTGAGATGGTGCTCACGGGACTGTATGACAGATAGGGCATGCGCGTCGGCCCTTTGGACTGGACAGCCTGCTCCATCGTGCGAGCCGCGGCAGCGAAGAATGTCTGCTCGACGGGAGCGAAGAACCACGGCTGTGAATTGCCCTCGGCCGATGGTTTGTACCGGACGAACCCCATATCCTTTGCGGCTTCGTCCGCGGCCATCATGAGTAGAAGGGCATCCCACCACCAGTCGGGCGGAACCGACTTCGCCGGAATAAACTCGAAAACATTCCGGGGTCCCGCGACCGACCAAACGGCATTCCAAGCCTCGTAAAGATCCTTGAGTCCTTCACCGTCGGTGGCGAGCCATTTCGCGAACACATTGGGATCTTTTGCGGAGAAGTGCGATATCGGCGTGAACGTACGCCACACCGCAGATATCCTGCGCGCGCGGCTGATGAAATCGCCGTCAACTTTGATTTGCCGAGCGGCCCGCCCGCTCCTGCCCGGCACATCTGCGATGACGTGGTGATATGCCCCGCTGTACTGCAGCACGTAACCTGCGGCCGCGAAGACGTCTGCCGGGATCATCGGCGGCGTGGCGTAATCCGCCCCTCTCGATCCGTCTATGCCCGGCCAGGCGTAGTACGGTTGCTCCTCCTCGGTGCGTTTCGGGAATATGCGCTTCAGACAGTTTGCAAGTGTTTCCATAAATTATATTCGCATTCCGATCGCGCCACGCCGTCCTAAAGGCATTTCGACGTGCCTCAAAGTCTGCACCGCATTATGGCGAACAGGTTTTCCCCTCCCTGATTGGTCGGGCGCACGAAACCGCCGTCGTTCAGCCCTATGGGCCGCTTCGTGACGGAGTTGCCCACGTTGCCGCCGACCACCTGTACCTCATTGGCGCCGACCTCGACGACGACGTCGCAATGTCCGGGATAGTCGCCGCCATTCTGATGGTTATAATCGATCCCCTCTCGTCTGGCCCAGCAGACGAGATCCCCCACTTGTGGCTTCCACTCCCGCAACTGGTAGCCATAGTAGCTCGCTTGAGGTCGAGCTTGCAGCAGGTCCTTGATCGAACGGAAAATGTAGACCGAGTGCTGGGGGCTGTAGCTGAAACGGGTCCCGGCGCCGGCAGTGCGCATGACCCATGAAATGAACGCGGCCGACCACGGCACGCTATGGTCGAGACCGGTGAGCGTATCGTTGTTGACGCCGTCCTTCCAATATTTGCCGACGTACTTGTAGTAGGGATCCTCGCCTTCCTTGTGCCCGACCCGGGTGGCGTTTCCGTCGATATCGTAGGTCTGCCCGCCGAACCTTTGCCATTCGGCCAATGCGACGGCCGCCGCGCGGGCGCCGAAGCCGCTCGGCGCCGCCGCCTCGACCGCAAGCAGATCAGCCGCGTGGGAGGACTCGGTTGCGGACAGATCAAGCTCAAGATTGGCGTTGGCGCGACTGGACATCTGATCGAGAGCCGGAGAAAGAGTTGGCCTGGTCCAAACCGCCTTGGTCTTGCTCAACCAAAAGCGCCGATCGTCAATCCCTGTCTGGCCACCATTGATCGCATACGTAACGCCGACGATATCGTCATCATCCGCAAGTTCGTTGCAGGACTTTCCGTGATAGCCGCTCGCACCCCACTCCGCTGCGGCTATCTCGAGACAGTGGTCGTGATGGAACGCGAGATCGGGATTCGTTTCGAGATCGTCGATGCCCAAGTCGTGACCGAATTTGGCATACGCGGCCCGGCCGGTCATCTGGATCAATCCACGTCCACGGTACTTGAAGCCGTCCCCCGGATTGACGTTTCCGAGGCGACCACCATAGACGTAGTTGCCCAACTTCTCTTCATTGTGCGCGTACTGCTGTGCGAATTCCAACGTCGGAAACCGACGCGGCCATACAGCCATCAGGCGCGATGGAGAATAATACAGGCTTTCTATTTGGATCTTGAGACCACCTGTTTCCTGAAGCATCTGCGCAAAGAAATGCGCCAATCTCAATCCGCTGGCGGCGATCTTGTATTTTGAGAAGATGTCGTTGGCGGTTGGCGAACTAAAAGCGGCCGCATATTCCTCCTTCATCGAAGGCGCCAGGGACTGAACCTGAGCAAAAGTTATTTTCATGACAACATCTCCTCGGGGAACCGCTACACGTCCTGATTGGCTTGAGCTCTTGAACTCGGAGTCGCGGCTTCTGCGCTCGGGCTCGGCACCGGCGCTTCGCCGGCAGTGTCGGCTGTCGCTCCGCCGGCAGTGTTAGGCGCCGCTTCGCTGGCCGTGTTGGGCTGCACTTCGTCGGTCCGGGTGCCGTCGTCGACCGGGGGCTCGGGCGGTGCAGATGGCAGCTCGGGAGCAGGCGGAGGCGTCGGAAGCGGCGACGGCGTCGTGAACGCCCCCACGATGCGATCCATCGCTGCGAACACGAGATCCGCGCTGTAGCCGGCCACGAAGGCAAGGGCGAACGGGGAAAGTGATGCGGTAACGGATCCGGTCGAGGGCTGGAGCAGCCACCCGGCTGCCAAGCCGGACAACGCGCCGATCGGGACCCTCAACGAATATTTTCTCTTCAGCGCAGACGTTTCCTCGCCGGCCACGGTCTCGTCTGAGAGGCGCCTGAGTACGAATGCTATGGCGCCCAGCATTCCGTAGAGCACCGGCAGCAGGAAGCCACCGACGAACGATGTGGCGAGCTCAAGCTGGACTTGAGCCACGACTTCGGGCCTGTCCTTTTCTCCTTTGTATTCGCTTGTGCCCAGTCCGATGACGCCAAGGAAGCTCGCTACCTTGCGCGGGAATCCCATTAGATAGTCGGCGACGTGAAGGTACGTGGCTTGCTTTCCGGCCAGCTCCGAATTCTTGGCTTGGGCCGCGGCCTGTGCCGCGGTCTGTACCGTGCCGCCGGCGACGGCCGCAGCAGCGGCCCCGGCCGGCATCACGTCCGCGGCCTCGATGCTCTTGTTTACTTCCAGCAACCCCTTCTGCACTGCTACGAATGACGAGAAGTACAGCTGTAGCAACAGCAGTGCCGTGAGGATCCCGTAGAAGAAGCGCCGATAATAACCCCTGGCCTCTTCCGGCGACTTGATCTTGGAGTTAAGCGCGCCGTAGGCCGCCCAGAAAAGCGACTGCGTCTCCGGGCTTGCTTGCGTCAGACCGTTGGTGGTCTGCACCGCGATGATCGGTGCGGATATCTGTGTGGGAATCTCCACGCCGCGCTCCGATAGCTTCCTCATCGAGGCGCGAGCCGTCCCGACAGGATCCGGAGTAGCGGCTGTTTTGTTGGCGGACCAGAAACTCATAACTACTGTCCGTGAATTGATTTTTCCCGGCCGACAGTGCCTCAGGACGCCCCCGGGCACTCCTAGGGGGTTCACTAGGTAAATCGGGTCTCACTGGACAAGCGCAGGTCGGATCGGGCTTTCGACCAAGCGGAGGCCTAGGGTATCTACGAGTTGCATGGCGACGGAAATCTCGCCTGTGGTTCTCGAAAGCTGCGGAGATGTGGTCGATGAAGTTCAGGATTTGGGTCAACGGGAAGCGGGCCGAGAGAAGACTGAGCCGAAAAGTGACCGGCCGATTGCAAAAGCTTCCCTACGGACACTCTCTCTACTTCGATCTGTCGGGCCCACACGAAACCTATAGGACAGGCGAGTTGTTGGCGGCCCATGCTGTCGAAGAGCGCATTGTAAGTGCGTTCGGATTGATGTCGGATGCCGCGGCCAGAAAAACGAAAAAGCGCTCCCCCATAACGATCAAAAGGGAAGGCAAGCAGCTAATCATCGTGGACGGATCATCCACGTTCCTCAACGCACTTTTTTCCAAATGGCCCGACGTCCCATGCGTGGTGGAGGTAGCCTCCCAAGTAAGTACGCTGCCCGCGACCACGAAAGACGTGGCACCGACACTCGAGGCCGCCCGCGCCGCCGTCGAGCGACATATGACTTACAACAGGGATAACTATCTAGAACTTCTAGAAGCTGTAACCGAGGCGATAGAGAAGATCGACGAGGACCCGAGATTGACCACCATTGCCGATCATTACTCCCGCTCCCGCAAACAGGGCGTGCAAAAGGAATTTAAGGAACCCGGCAAGATTGTGCTGAAGTATTACGAAGCGGTCCAAAAGAACCCAAAGTTCAAGGTCGAGGACATCATCGATATCGTAGGAGCAACAGTGATCGTCTACTATCCTGACCAGATTGAGATGTTTCTGGACAGGTTTCAGTTAGAGGCAAAGATTAGGGGCCTCAGTCTGGAGCCCTATCGCGATGCCGACACGGGTCGGGAAACTCTTACCAAGGTGCATCGCGAAAAGGGCTACCACGCCACGCATGTCAAGATTCGGTCGGAAGCGGTCGACAAGGCGGGGTTGCGAATTGAGCTGCAGATAAAGACCATGCTGCACGACGCATGGGGTGCGAAGATGCACGACCTCACATACAAACCTACAGGCGAATTGGATCCACGCCTAAAGACACTGATGGAAAGCTTCGGCGACAGCCTGCAAGCCATCGAGGTCCAAAGTCAGACTTTGCGCGATGCGATCCAAGTTCGCGTTGACCTCATGCGAACACTGACGCGGACCGCTCGGCAGCAGCTGATGGCCAGGTTGAACGAACAGGATGTGGTCGAAGCGGCGAGGAAAACCTATCGCGCGGTATTGGACAGGATCAAGTCGGGGTCGGAGCGTCTCGCTGTGTGTCCCGCTCTCGACGAAGAACTGAGGGAAATACTGAAATCGATCCGCGAACTCGAAGAAAGTGGCGTCACGTCAATGGAGCGTTTGAAGCTCTATACCTTCCTCGCTTCATTCCGAGAGGACAGAATTCTGGACAGAACGATCGATGACGCGTTAAACAAATGGTCCTCGGAGAACAAGGATGAGATCCACGGAATTTTTGTGAGGGCTGCCGCGCTTCACCAGACCAACAGGGTCGCGGATGCAATCGGGCTGATCAAAAGCTTTTTCGGAGGCCATCCGATAAACGCCCCGACGGCCGTTCTCGCGTGCAATCTAGCCAACTACATCATCGAGACGAATCTGGAGCGGCCCGGCATTGACCCGTCGGCGCGCGACCAGGTCCGAGATCTGCTTTCCAGAATCGAACCATTTACGGAAGAGATGGAGGCGAGCGCCCACCTGGATACGAAAGGCGCTTTCCTCATTGTTTTTGGAGAAGATGGGGAGATCGATGAAGGTCTACGTCTGATCGACGAGGCCACGAAGATGGCTGAACCTAACGATCAAGGGATGGGTTATTTCGAACTGTACAAGTCGTACGGCTGGAAGCGAAAGCTTAGGCTTTAGGCTTCCCAAGGGAAAATCGGACGGCGCATTTGCGGATCTTTCGTTGGATTGGATCGACGGCGTTTAACTCTAAGCGGGTACAACTGCAAGCTTCGAATCGGCGACCTACCTCAATGTGGAGGTGGAAACTGTAAGTGTCAACGCGTTGCCAATGACTTAACTGCCGCGTCCACGGATGGTTTCAGCCCAAAATGCCGCAGCGGGGCCATCGAGCCCACGAGTTTCCGAGGTTCGGATCGCCACGATTTTTAGTATCATGATACCTCCATCTTATTCGTTGCGACGCCGCCGGTTCGAGCGTCCCTAGACGTCATTTGACGCCGCCGAGGACAGCGAGCTGCTCGCTCGAGAATTGGAGGTCGGATCTTCGAACCGATACGACCCAACGCTCCGTCGGATTGGGACCTCCATCGCCGAACGGGACATGCGCCGTCATCATCGCTAGAGCACTTGCCGCACGATCAGGGCATAGTCGCTCCTGCTCTCTTCTTCGCTAGAGGCGACCGCCTCCGTTTGAAATGCCTTCAACAACTCGTCCATCCGCGCTCCTTCATCCTGAAGGTTCGGGTAGCGAAGCTGCATAAGCAATCGGGCAAGCTGCAGCTTGAATAGAAAGGCCTTTATCGAACGAGGACTCGGTCGTCGCTTCATTGCGCGGAAATAATAGGGCATGAAGCCGCGAAGCTTCTCGACCTCTTCGTCTGAGAACCTCACGTCACCCGTTTCGAAGGGCGCTTCAGAAGGCTTCGGCGCAGGCTCGATTGGATTTCGCGCCAGAGCGTCGAGATCCCTTTGGGACACTTCCTTCTTCTGTCGCGCGTTCTCCAACGCTTTGATCGCGTCCGGCCGCTGCGCCAGCCTTTGCTCCTCGGTCATGGATGCGATTTCGCGATTGGTCGTATCGATGCGTTCATTCTTCGATCTCGCCTGTCGCTGCTCCTCGAGACCCATCGGACGGTAATCGCCCATACGCATCCTGTCTGCCGTACGGGGCTGACGTATGGACGGACCATCTTCATCAATTCGGCGTATCAGCTTGCCGGCCGCCACGTCATCATGGAGCCTTTGCGCGGAGGCCTCCTGTTCGGTTGCCTCGCGCAGGTTGCGCTCCCCCTCCTTAATCAGCTTGTCAGTCTCGGCTCGACGTAGTTCTTCGCTTTCCTTGCGGAGTTGCTCGTTCTCGTAGCTGGCCAGCTTGGTGACCAGTTCCTCGACGTTCTTGTCCGACAGATGGGAGAACCGCAAATGGCACGCGAAGAGCTTCTCGATCTGCTCCGACACGATGTCATTCTTCACGTCCGCCAGCGGAGCGCCGCTCGATCCTTTGGCTCGATCCGCGATCATCGTCTCATAGCGGGATGCGATGGCATGATTGAGCACGTCCTCGTCGACGAGCATCAAGACCTGCAGTCTGCTGTTTATCTCGTCGTCGTCCAGAAGGAGGCGGACGTTTTCGATGACGCTCAACATCTCGGTCGGGGTGCAGCGGTCTAGATCGTCAACGACCAGAAGAATCTTATCCGGCCTGCGTTCCCGAGCAAATTTCGGAAGGATCACCAGAAACAGGGCGAATGCCGTCCAGATCATGAGGACCAGCCAATGCGTCGCGTCGACGGACGAGTGTCCTGAAGGGGCCTCCCACGAAAGCCCCAGGTACCGCGCGATCGTCGACAGGTCGAACGGGGAACCACGCCAGAGGGCAACCGCCCACGTTGTCGCGACGAGCGCGACGCAAGCGATGGGAACGGTCAGCTTGCGCCAAGTCAGCGAGGGACCTCGCTCCTTCGTCCATCCCTTCATGAGGGAGCGGACGTCGTCCCCTATCAAGGCGAGCATCCCGAGGTTCTCGTCACGACCTACCAGCCGAAGGTTGCGATGAAACAATTGCCTGACCTTGCTGCTGGCGCCCATCCAGATCGCCGCGAGATATATGATCGCGGAGATACCGACCGCAGAAGACAACAGCGAGAGCAATTGCAATTTCGCCTGGATGGGAACGAGAGCAAACGCGACAGCGACAAGCGAGGCCAACAGCGCTATGAATCCATTCCGATCGGTGGCTACGCGCAGGGCGATCGCCCAGCGTTCCAGCGGACCGGCAGTAGCTGCGACTGCGGTCGCCAGACTCTTGTACAGGTATACCCAGGCTTCCGGTGGGCTCCTGTACTTCCAGGCGTTATGAACGACGACCCTGTAGCGCAAATCGGCATAAGCTTCGCCTTTCGGTACCACCACGTTCTTCCGATACTCGGCCGGATCCTCCAAAAGCGGCTTCAGAGGTCTCAACAACGTCGTCTTGCCACTGCCCCACTTGCCGAACAATGCGAAGCTGAATTCCCCTTCCGATACCCGCAGGATTGTGGCAAGGGCCTTCGCGTAGTCTTCGACGTTGAGGGCTAACTCTTCGAGCTTGGCTTCGCGCGTCATCCTGACGTGGCGCCGCGCCGGGAGCGAACCCGCGACCGGCTCCGGCGGCCGCGGAGCATCCACTACCGGATCCGACGGCGGCTGTTCGAGCTCCACGGAGGCCTCGTCGCCGCCGTCCGAGAAATGGACAGTCATGCCCTTCTTGGCTTCCTGAAGTTCTCTCACTCGTTTGAAGATGCCGGTGTCCTTATCTTCCAAGAGCGAGCGAAGTAGCGCATTTGCCGAAAGAGGTTCGCCAGAAGGGGAACCTCTGAGAACCTGCCGAAACCCCGGACCGAGCGTAACGTTGAAGCCGGCTTCCTGGTCGTATTCGTCCGGCGTTTCGGCCGGTAATGGGGGGCGCTCGGAAAAGAAGCCGTCCAACATTTCCTCGAGGTCGACTTCGGTCAATCCCGCAGACGCCATCGCCGCTCTCAGATCGTCCAACTCCTTCGATTTCTCGTTCGTCGCACGCAGGTAGAGGAATGTGGTGAGCACGAAGGACGTGGACGACAATTCGTCGACGTGCGCCCTCTTGTACTTGAGGCATCTCACGGTCTCGACGATCAGGCGCGCTGCCAAATCGGTGAATTGGATTCCCGAAATTTGCGCCTTGCCGAGAATTTCGCGCGTCACAACGACGAAGTTCGGTCCGCCCAGATCGACCATGATCCACTCCGGTTTTCAACCCAAACGCTACCTGAAGGCGATCGCGAATGCCAAGGAGTCCGTCGCCAAGCAAGGCACCGGGATTGATGGCATATTACTTTGCCGGTCTGCGGGGGGTCCGTAAGCCGGGGAATCCCCTAGGGAGTTGGGGCGCTTTCTCCTCACCGCGACCGATGGCCAGCGCCGCGCGGGCGCGCAAGCCGTCAGCGCGACTTGTTGGGAGATTTTTTCCGAGCGCGGTTTAGCCTGACGCCCTCACCTGACTTGCCGCTTGCGAAGGTGAACTCGACATCCATATCTTTCTCCAGGTGCCGGCGTAGTTTGATCAGGACTTCCTTTCGGCGAGGATCGAGCTTTTCCCGCTCGTCGACTTCGATCAATGAGATTGTCTTCCTTGAAATGCCGGAGCTTTCCGCAAGCGCCGCTTGATCGAAGCCAAGGAGAGCTCTTGCCGCGCGTATCAATGTTGGCGTGAGCAAGTCTTCATCCACGTCGAAAGCCTCGGTTAGCACTGACTGGAGCTGTGTCGTGGCGTACGACGCCGGCTTGCCGAACAGTTAGATTTCTACCAATCGTCTTACCTTTACGTTAACCATGTCAAATTTTCAGTAGCTGTACGCTACCGATGTCGTTTCTGCTGTGCTATGTGATAAATCACATTAAATCGGAGCGAACGTGAACTACAAGCAATACACCTCGAACGCGACCTGGCCGTTGGCTTCTTCTGAGGCGGGCGCTGTCGAGATGCGCCGTAACCGGGGGGCATTCCAAATTCTTTCAAAACCGAGGGTCGATGGCCAACGGTCCGAGTTTGCTCGCTTCCTGGGCTGGGTCCACCAGATCGAATAGTCCGCTGAGCGAGATCACGGCGAGCACAGCCCTTGGCCCGCCCCTGAGACCGGTCATCAGAATTTAAAAACTTAATTATTGGCGCGCTGGACGTCTCGTGCGCGAACGACGGAATTCGTCCATGGACAACATCACAAAAAACGAGTCCGGCCACGGGCCCGGAGAACCCTGGCCGGCCGCCCTGTCCTATTGGCGGGACTTACGTGCTGAGGAGTTCGACGAGGAAAGGATGAAGGAGGTGGCGACTTTCGTAGCCACCATTTCCTCAACGATCCCGGAATGGCGTCGCGCAGCGAAAGGCGACGCCGCGGCCGCTATCGGACTCGTCCTTCCATGTAAACCGCCGGAACGCATCGGCATCAAGGTCGACATGCCGATGACGACGCTCCTCAATTGCGCGTTCGATAACGCTGCTGCAGCGTTCGTACTCTCGCACAAGCTGCGCACGATGCCGTTGGATCATTTGCACCGTACCCGTCTAGCGACGTCGTGGCTCGTGCACAATCTCTGGCTCGGCCGTCGGAGCTTTGCTCGGCGCGCCTTTCCTCCGAACCCGTTCGACGAAGGAGAGGCGCCGTGATCGTTCAACCCATGTCCGATCTTCATTCGGACTGCCCCGGCTTCGGCGGCTACCCCATCGGTCGGACCCGCCCGATCTCGAATCCGTCCGGATACCCCGGCTTCGACCCCAACATGACCGTCGAGCTGGGTAAATGAACCACTCTCTCGCCTCTAACGAAGTCGCTTCTGCCGAGGGCGGATGCCACATACCAACTCGGTCCTTGGGAGGGATCGCGTCGCGCGCCGGCATGGGCCCGCTCGAGCTGGCCACCTATCGGCGCCATTGGCGACAGTCGATTCAATTCCATCACCAGATCGAAGAAGCTGCTGCGTTTGGCCGGCGTGCCGGCCGCGGGTTCGGCGCACTCCGAAACCGTTCGGACGGGGCGCTGGACTTCGATTCCGAGGAGGAGGCTGATCAAAGCTCTGCAAACCGCTCGACCGATCGTCCGCCAGACGCGGGCCGTGTAGCCGTGGAACTCCAGCTTTCACGATACTTCGACGAACGGAGCGACCTGCTCACGGCGGTGTTGAAGGGTGCTCCGACGATCTTGGTCGATGTCGCCGATCCGCGGGCATTGAGTCGTGTCTCGCAAGCCTGGCAGGATCTTTTTTTCCAGGGTCGACGTAAGGTCGATATTGTACAACAAGGATTTCGGCGTCGCCAAGAACTCGACGTACTATTCATGACGGTGGGCGAGCCCCCCAAGAGCGCGACCGTCGACGAACGAGAAAAGGCCGCGTTGCATGGCTTGTCTCTAGGCCTTCCCTTTTTTGGCATTTCGCCGCTTGCAAGGTCTCATCTTCCGAGCTGTCTCATCAAAGCCGCATCAACGAAGTTCGACTTCCCGCGCATCGACGCCATGACGATCGAGCGGACGATCCGCATCGTTACGGCACGCCGCTGTGAGAGCGCATTGGATTGCTCGATCGGCTCCGGTGCCACGGTCGAGGACCTGATCATCGCTATCCGTTTCGACCGTACTCCCGAACAATGCATCGGGGAGCTTGGTCGCCTTGCTGATCTGAAGCATGCGAAAGCGGGCGCACGCGGACTTGTTCTCTCTCAGCTTCACGGATTGGGGGAGGCCCGCGCATGGGCAAAAGACAGTATTGCCGACATACAAGCCTGGAAGCAGGGTCGCATTCCCTGGAGCGCTGTTTCGTCAGCAATCGCGCTCGAAGGACCTCCAGGCTGCGGCAAGACAACGTTCGCCTCGGTCTATTGCGCGGAGGCAGGATTGTACATGGTGGGCGACGCCAACATGGCTGCGTGGCAGTCCAGCGGCGAAGGTCATCTCGGTCATTTGCTTCGAGCAATGAAAAAAAGCTTCGAGGAAGCCCGCGCAAACGCACCAGCTTGCATCATCATTGATGAGTGCGACAGCGTGGGTGCCAGAAATTTGATGTCGCATTCTCACCGGGACTATTCTGTCCAGGTGGTCAATGCCCTGTTGGCCGAGATAGATGGCATCAAGGGCCGTGAGGGCGTCGTAATAATCGGATGTAGTAACGATCTTTCTCGTTGCGACCCCGCACTGTTAAGGGCCGGTCGCCTCGAGAAGATCATCAGAATCGGCCTTCCGGACGTTGCCGAGCTCGAGCGTATGTTTCGAGTTCGACTGCAGAACGATCTGCGGGGCGACGACCTGATGCCTTTGGCTGAACTTGCGATCGGCATGGTCGGCGCCGACGTCGAACGTATCGTGAAGGACGCGCGGCGCGCTACGCGCAACGAAGGCGACCGGGCAATAACACTCGATGACCTTAAGAAGGCGCTCCTCGGCGAAGACGATCGCTCCGAGCAGGAAATCTGGGTTGCTTGCGCCCACGAGGCGGCCCATATCGTCGTCGACGTCCTGCACTTCGGGCCTGAGGGCGTGTTCGCTTCCGTCGCCGCGACGGCAACGCGCGGGGGCATGGTCGCGCGGCCACGGCCCGGGCGCCTGCTGCATACCGCCGACGACTACGGTCGGCGGCTTCAGGCGATCTTGGCCGGACGTGTCGGAGAGACTTTGATTTTCGGCAAGCCGTCGCATGGAGCGGGTGGAAAAGGCGGCGATATCGACCAGGCAACCCAGCTCGCCTGCGCCATGATTGGCTCGCTCGGCCTGGCGGGGCCTACCCCGCTAATCTTTCGCGCACCGGCGGGCGAAACCGAAAGGTTGCTCGGCTTTCCCGACGTCCGAAGAGCGGTTAATGCGGAGCTTCAGAGACAAGCCGAGGCGTGTCGCCTACTTCTTGAAGACCATCGCGACGCCATGCTGTCGGTCGCGCAGCGGCTGCGTGAATGCGGTCGCATCGACGGAGCGGAGGTCGCCGACCGGATCTCGGCATGCTCCGTTGCCGCACGCGGCATGCCGGCCTAAACCTGTCAGATCGTGGGCGATCAGGCGCGTGGACGCTTCGCCTTCTTGAGCGGCGGCTCGGCCGGAGGAACGCGGCTGGGAAAATACCAGCCACCTTGCCTGCTGATCGGCGCGCCCTTCCCTGTCCAGCGGCGGAGATACGCGTCCCAGAACCACCACTCCGGATCTTCCTCACGAACGAAAAAACGTCCATTGGAACAGAGGTCGACGATAGGGTGCCCCATCGCGGGGCGGAACATGATTCTCGTAATTGCGTACGAAAATCTCATACGTCATGTTGACGACTGCACACTCGTGTATTAGATTCTAATACAATTGGGTACGGTGATTGTGTCGGCAGGAGTACGTCATGAATACGAGCTTGCTATTTGACGCGATCAAGATGGCTGAGGAAGCTGGTCTCGAAGCCCAGATCGGCATCTGCAAGGACATGCTTGTGCTGAACGCAATCGAATTTAGCAAAACCGTGCCCGGGCGAGTCACCCACCGCGCGAGCATCGTCCTGTTTCCGGACGGCACCGGCGCCGAGGAGGACTTGAAAGAATTTGCGGCTGGTTGCGCGGCTTTCGAGCGTCGCAACCGCGTCGGGACCAGGTGGTTCAAGTTCACATCGGCGCACGCGCTGACGCGTTGGGGATACGGCACCGAGGAACAGGCCCGAAAATACGCCGATTTCTGTGGCCGCGGGACTAAATTCGTGGAGGTCGATGGCGAGCCCGAAGATGAAGGCGCGACGATCACGAACATCGGCGTTGCGCTCGCGATGGCTTGAAGCGTGACGGCTCGCGCAGGTAACCGCGCCGCCCGGATCGTTACCGCCGGTAAGACGCTCTTCGGCCCAACTCGGTGGCAATCGGCGATGGCAAGGCTGACGGGCCTGTCGCCGGCGCTGATTCAGAAGATCGCCGCGGGCGACGACGGCGACCGCCGCGAGGTCACCGACGACGTATATCGCAAGGTCGCGATGGCGCTGTTGAAGGAAGGCGATCTGCGCCGGCTCGGAGCCGCGAAGGTGGACGAACTCGCCCGCAAGATGCTTGCAGAACTGGAGGGAATGAGGTTGTCCGGGCCGCATACGTGACGAATAGTCACCGACGCTCACGGTTTGATGCTGGCGAGCGCGGCCTCGTCTTCATCAGCGATGCCGGGCAGCCTGAACTCCGCGGGTGAGCCTCCAATCCAGTTCAATCGACAGCCGAACTCTTCGAGCACCCCGCCGATACGGCAGATCCTGACGTTCGCGTTCGGCGGTGCTGCTTCGGCGAGAGAAGGCACGTCGTTCCGCAGGAATTCCCAATATTCCAGTTTGGCTCTGTTCCATGCTCGCTCCCAAAGTTCAGACGCGAGATATCGGACGCACAGAGCGGGGCCCCTCTCAAGGCGAGCAATCGCTTTTCTAGGGGAAACTCTTCTATTTCGAAAGCCAACCCGCGAAAGGCTGCACGCGAGCTTGCCGCCCGCGTGCAGTATTTTTCGTACACCGGCGACTAGCGGACGCTGGCCGGGAAAGCGCGTCCCGGCGTCGGCCGGAACGGGAGGATGCCCGGCAACGCCGGGATAGAGCCGCCCGGAGCGTGCCGGGGCGGAGGGGCCCACAACTCTGCCTCGACCTCGATGAAGACCGAGGTCAGGCGGTGACCGTCAAGCAGCTCGGCGATGATGCCCACCGAAATCGAGGGCGGGCCTCCCTCGGGCCGCGCCGGCAGCGAGAGGCTGCTGACGAAGGCTCCGGTTTTCGCGTCGCTGCAGGTCACGCGGTAACGTGTGGCCGTTTCGTGATCGCCGAGATGGACGATCTTGCACTTCAGGAACGTGGTGGACATGTCGCTGTCCTCCCTAATCCGGCGGTGACCTTGGCTTCTGGCGCCCGACATCCAGTCGGATCGTTTACTATGCCAAGGTCTTTGCCGCCGATCTTACCTTGTTAGCGAGAAGCGAGACTCGGACGACGTTGATCAGACGTGGCTGTCCAAATCCCATTCGGAGGCCGGCAACTCCCCTAATCTGCCGGTACCGAGCAAGGCACAGCCTCGGCCGACCGAAGAAGGAAGCACTTCGCCTTTCGGCGACGCCCAAGCATCCATTTGCGCACGAGGCGCGGATCATCAGCTAGACTTTGGCGCACTCTCCCGAGTCCGGTTGCGCGGCGGACTGTCACCAATGGCGGGGCTTCGGCGAGATCGCGCCGAACCGCATCACGCAGGCTCGGATCGCGAGATGCTACGGAGCGACGAGCGCCCCGGAGCTAACCGGTAATTTTAGGATCATCGGAGGACTCCTCGCCGGCGGGAGGCCGGCAGTCGCGTTGACTTGGATACGCTTGAGGAGATGACCTATCCGCCGGGTAGGACCGGCGGATCCATCACGGATCGTCGGCTTAGGCCTGGCGAACTAGGCGCATCGCCCTATGGCGTGCGGAAAGGATGGCGATCGGTTTGGTCATGATGCGGTTCTACACGAAAACATTTTTTGTCGCGTTCACGCGACCACTAAAATCCTACCCAATCGAATATGCAATCGCCTCGCTTGACATCAATAGGCCAGCCCGTACCAGCTTGGTCTCGCTGAAGCGGGCGCCAACACCGTCTGCAAAAGCCGACTTTTTTATCATTCTCGACTGCAGCCGATCCTGATGCTTCCCGATTTTGCTCTTGCAAGGTCGTCGATTAGCGTCCTCGCACGACATCGGGATCGGGAGACACCTATGCAGAACAGCGATAACAACTGGATGCGCCAGCTGGCGAAATCAGGATCGGCCTCGCCCCAGGGCGCCGCGGACGAAAGATTTGAAGTGGATTGCAACGCCGAGGAGCTCGGTCGACACTTCATTTCGCTCAAGACAAGGTTCGACCGCATTTCGCGCTTCGTCCCCGAAACGCAAGCGAAGATTCGGCAGCTCAATATCAAACTCAACGGAGGAAATCTTCGTCCGTCCGAGGCAAAGCGGCTCCGCCATGAACTCGAAGAGCACCACTCGCTGCTGAAGGACGCCGTGCGCGAGCAGATCAATTATGCCAAGCTCGCCAAGGCCGCCGCGGCCGACGCCTTCGGCGCGACCTTTCTCGAAGTTGCCCGCCTCAAATTGGACATTCCGACCTTCCAGGCGCTCTTTACCGAAACGCGGACAATGCTCGGCCGGCGGCCGGCGGCTGGCGTCGTGGTGCCCCGCGCACCGGAAAGCCACTCCCAGCCTGATCGGAAACGCCGGGGGCGCCGCATGCATCCGGACGAGGCCGAAGTACTACGTGCCGGAAGGATCCGAGCCGGCGGCGGGACCATGGTTTGGTCCGACGAGCGCGATCTCGATACCGAAGTCGTGCAAAGGACGCCCTGACCACAAGGCTCATCACCCCGTCAATTTTTGGATGGGCGGGTACAGCTCCAGATTAGCAAGCGCCGCCTCGTCCTCATCCGCCAGCTGACTCACCCCGACAAAATCCAGGCGCCTAAGGATTTCCTGCGCATCTTGGACCCTTCCGGAGAATTCGTTGGTGATACCAGTCCAATCGACGGCAACGAAGTCTTCGAGAATACGCCGGAAGGGTAGATTCTCGACGCTCGGACTGGACTCGGCTGCGCCGGCAAGCGAGGCCACGTGAACGCGGAGAACAGCCCACCCCAAATTGTATTTATCCTTTGCCCGGTCCCAAAGGTCGGCTGCGAGAACTCGGGCGCACATCAACGGGCCTGACTCGACGGGAGGTGGCGATACAAATTCGTCGATCCGGCAAACAACGCGGACGAAATCTTCCCGTAGGCGGAGCAATGGCTCTTCTCGACAAAACTCCTGCCTGCCGAAAGCCAATCCGCTCGCTGCGGATTCCCTTCTTGTGTCGCGATCGGGCCCAAAAAGGCGATATTCACCATAAACCCGATCGAACTCGGACGGCCCTGCTACTATGTCCACGCCGCCCGACCTGCGAACGCCGTAGTACGTCGGCAACCCGGCCTTCACCATCACGAGACCATCGCAATAGATCGTTCTGGAAGCACCGTGAGTTGCCCTTGACCATTGCCGTTTCAGCGTCGACTGCAAAAGCCTTGGTTTCTTTTCGAAGAATTCATCCTCGGAGATCGGGTCGATGACGGGCCCGAAACAACCAAGAGCCGCCCAAAAAACGTTGCCATTCCTCTTCTCTGCGGCGGAAATGAATTCCTTGATGGCAATTGGGTGGCCCGTCTTCCGCCATTCGTTACCCACTTCAGCCATGGTGGCCGCGGGTTGCCTCTTATTGAGTGCCCACCAATAGCCATCGCCGAATCGCCTTACCTCGGCTTCGAGCCTGCCGTCCTGTCCAAAGATGCGGTGGGAAACCGGGGCGGCTTCCGCGACCACTTCCTTGATCATGATGAAGCCGTCGCTCCAGAGGTGCTGCCGTCTCGGCTTTTTGTGACGCCACGGGATGTAAGTCTGAATGTAAGGTATTTGCACTTTGATCGGGATTTCGCTCATTGATTTTTCTCTGCAGCGGCGTTTCGCCTCTGGGGATTGCCCAGGCCGGTTATCAGACACATGAAGCACCGGCTCGGACGATCGATCATCCGCATCTCCCCTGTAGGGAGGTCACGGGCTGTAATAATCGATAGATCGAAATCGCTGAAGTCAAAATTAACGCTCAAGGTAAGAGCCGACTCTGTTAACCAACTGAATCTACCAGCAGCCGCTTTATGTTCGCCTGGGGCCATTCAGGACGACCACCAAAATGCTGGCATAAGGCTCGGCCTTCTCTGGATCGGCGTCGACCTCGCCGTCCCAACCGTCTTCGATCAGCGGGAATTCGACGACATCATGCCCGACCTCTTTGGCAACCATGTCAAACTCGACATAACCGTGACCTTCGGAACGACAGGTGTGTTCCACTTTCGTATGGCTACCGAGGCACGGTTCGATAATGCGCCCTTGAACCTCGGGCATACGGATCTTGAACTTTGACGAAGGCCTTGATGTAGGTGCCGGCCGGCGTGTCCTCCGTGATATCGTACTGCTTCATGTATCATCCCTCAGAGTATCGGGTACTTCCCTCAGAAAATTTCCTTCCGATGAATATACGCCAGAACCTTCTGCGGGCAGGCAAGTCAAAATTCCCGATCGGCCGTCGCTCTCCGCATTTTTCTGCGCGCATGATCCTCACGCAGGCTTAGCAGGAAAGACGCGTTGAGGGATCAATATGCATCGGAGCTGGCAGAGCATCTCCGTTGCGAGAGCGCGAACTCGGCGGCACGCCAGCACACGCGCCGGCGCCTAGTTTTCGTTCTGCATTCCGTGTGAAGCATCAATGAAACAAATATCCGGCGAAATTGATATTTTCTTGCTCTTCGAGCCAAATTCTGTCGATTTTCTCCGTCCCAAAAGTTGCGGTGCTGCTAGCAGGACCGCAACTTTTCGGATGACTAATTTCTGCAGAATTTGTTCAAACGAGCTGTCGAACGACGACATTTCGTCTGCACCCTGCGTTAGCGTTGAATGATACGAACTTGAGCATTCACGTGACCCCCAGCAGCATCCGAGGCGTCTACACCGGCATCGAGAGGCGGCTGAATGACGTGCTCCAAGTCACCAATGTGCGTTCTGAGGGCTTACGTTTTCATGCCCACTTGTGAGACGCAGGACCGAGGTCGCGAACGAGTGCATCAAGGTGATGTCGGACGAGCTCAATGTCCGGCTTGACGGAGCTGACTGCATCTCGTCAGCGTGGCCTTTCCGACCTTCGATGCAGAGGGCTCCTTGTTCATTTCGGGGGGAGCTTGAGCTTGCGGGCGACAACCCCACCGACGGTTCGTCGATCTCATGATGGGGTTGCCCCGTCCGGCACCTCAGGTCAGCAAGTTGTCCTTACTATAGCGGGTCGGCAACGACAGCTTGACCTTAGGATTCAGGGCGCGGGCCTTCTTGAGGCTGTTGCGTCGATCGAACGCAGCCGGGATGTCATCGATTTCGACGCTACGGCGGCCCCTCAATCGAATATTGATCCCCTCGAGCAAGCGCGGCGCATGGTTCGATGCGACATCGATGAACAGATCGATGACGTTCCAAAAGTTGGCAATTTCGCTTGCCGCTCGGAGCACGAGGAGAGGATGATCCCAATTCGCGACAATGTTGGGGCAGCTGTCTTTCAGGTAGCCGAAGCCGATATTCGCGCGTTTTTTGAACATCAACAGATCCATGACGTCCCGGAGTGCGATCGGCTTAGGATATCCTTCGATCCAGATGGGCTCGGTCGGGAGCATCGGAGCCATGACCGTCCATTCCTCATCCTTGATCACAATCTCGGGCAGCGACACGCGATTCCAACGGCGCCGGCGATCCTCGTCGAGATTCCTCGCCAACTTCAGTTCGACGTCGCGGGCTTCGATGCGAATGACGGGGTCCGGGTCGTCGGGAAGTGCGCCGATGTGGGCCAACGGCCCGCGAATCGTCAGGTTGAATGATCGGGACGACAGCGCTTCAACGTTGACGCTATGAACCAGTTCCTGAAGAGCCGCGACCAGGCGGGATTCGCGCTCGTCGGTGCCGTCGAAGTTCTTGCAATAGGGAAAGTCCTGAAGGAAGGTCGACAGCTCGTTGAAGTCCACATTCTCAAGCGGCCGATCGGGAATGGTGACGACCGGCAAGGCGGCCAATTCCAGCTCCTTGCGCTCCAAGTCGTCGTTGTAGTCCTTACGCAGCGATTCGATCGCCCTTCTCGGCATGTTTTGCGTGTAGGCGGTTTCGAAGGTGCCCTTGATCTTGTCAAGGACGCTTTCCATTTCGGCTTCCAACCGCTTGCGGTCGGCATCCGCCTCTGCGATTTCCTTGGCCACACTGGTCTTGTACGCCTTCTCCGCGGTCGCGAGGGCGCCGACCGCGGCGATCCTTTCCGCGACCGCCTGGACCGTTACGATCTCGACGCACTGAACGTAAACGGAAGTGCGGTGCGGGCACGGCGGAGTATCTGGCTTGCTGCTGGCTTCCTGCTCCTTGCGCTTGAAGTCTGAGCAATGCATATGGACGTGTTCGCGGGCTCGGGCGTGATGATGCATGGCACTTCCGCAATGCCCGCAGAATACGATCTCGGAAAGAAGGCGCTTCGCAGATCGCTTCCTGAGTTTCCTCGTCGTACCCATGTCGAGCGTCTGAATCTTGTTCCAAACACCAACATCGACGATTTCCCAATCGGGGCGCTCGGAGACACGCCAGGCCGACATCGGCATCTTGGTGATCTTCCTGGCGATCGTGTAGGCGTCGACTTCCACGTTTTCCGACTTCGTCTTGAAGTAGATCAGGAGGCCGATGTAGATCGGATTTCTCAAGATCGCGCCGACTTGCACGGTCGACCACTTCTTGCCCCTAGGCGACTTGACGCCTTTGGCGTTGAGGTGCCGCCTGATCTCCGCGACAGGAACGCCCACGCTCCGCATGGAGTAAATCCACTTGACGTGCTTGGCCTTCTCGTCGACCTCGAAGAGTTCTCCCGGATATCCGGGTCTTTTCTCGAAACCGTACGGTGCCGTGCCCGGAAACTTGCCGTCCAATACCGCCCGCTCGATGCCCGCACGCGTCCAGATCTTCAGGTTCTCAAGGGCTTCCTGGCTCATGACCCCGTTGAATGCCGCATGCAGCAAATGCCACTTGCCTTCGGCCGGCGTGTGGATCTCGACGCCCCAGCGACGGAGATCGCGGAATACTGAGGTGGTGAGACCGAGATCGCGAGAAAGGCGGTTGCCGAATTCAAGAATGAGCTTCTTGAACTTCCCAGCCTCGGCATCCTTCATCATACGCATGAAGTCAGGCCGCCCCGCCTTGAAGCGCCCGCTCTTGCCTTTGTCGTCGTAGACGAAGGCGATGTAGCAGTTGATCAAGCGTGCGTAGTTTTCCACGCCGCCCTGGCGGTCCATGGAAGAATCCTTCTGCTCCGGTGTCGAGACGCGACGATAGATGGCGGCCGGCTCTGGACCGGCAAGTTCGGGCGGCGGAAGTTCAGCAGCAGGGTTCTGATCCCTCACCCAACGGCTAGGCAGCTTGGCGAGGAGTTTTTGCTTGCGATCCTCCTCTTGGCTTTTTCGGGTCCGGATCTTCTGGATCTGAGGTGCCAACACGGGTTCGTCGGCCGCCGCCGGCGAGATCGACGGGCTCGGACCAACCTGAACGCCGAGCAAGTCGGCGACGGCGAAGCCGCTCAAGGCGGACGAATCTAGAGCCAACGACCCGAGGGTCGCATTGACAGTAACGGAGTAAGACACGCGCAACACCTTTGATTTGTGAATACTAAATCAATGTTGTGAATAATAATTCGCGGCCGGTTTGTCGAGTCCGAGCTCTGTTATGGTTAATTTGAGGTGAATCGGATGGCTTGGGACTGGAAGAAGACCGCAGAGGAGGCCCGGCACAAACTGGGCTCGGCAAAACACGGCTCGCGAGAGGCTGCTTTGAAGGCGGCGGGTGGCTCGAGGGACGTCAACACCGTGCGCCGCGCCGTTGCGGCGCTGGATTTCCTGGACCGAGTGAAGGTGACGCACCCCGAGAGCTACAGCGTTCTCAAGGATTCGCCTTTCGGCGTTGTCGAAACTTTCGCGCGCTGGTGGTCGTCCAATCCTGCCGACGCCGCGCTCGGCTTGGCGAAATGGAAAAATGGCGGGCTCACGACCCGAGGTATTGCGGATTCGATGCGCAAAAGTCGACCTCCCGCCGTTGAGGCTGCGAACGACGAATCCTTGGTCTCAACGTTCAGCGAATATGCCGAGCCGCGGATCCGGCAAGGCATCGAAACCACGCTCGGCACCGAGGTGACCCCGAGCGCGGACAAGCGCTCGCTGCATCGTCCTCCTGTCGACTTTCGATACATTTTCAAGGATTCGTTCGGTGGCGGCGACAGGCAGGCGGCGGCGATCGTCGTGGGGCCTTACCAAAATCAGACGATCTATCGAAAGAGGAGGCACGACTGGATGCTGAAGGCGCTCGGCCTCACTTACTTCTTCGATTTGGTTTTCGTCGTTCTGCCGGGCCAAAGTCCCGCCGACGACTACACGGCCTGGATCGAGCGCGCCCGCGCCCAGGTCGGCTCCGAGCCGCTCGCGTATGGCATGGGGACCCCAGCCGACTCGCTGAGCCGGCTGAGGATACTGGTCGTTCAGTAATCATGCTTGCCGCGAACGATAATCGCATGCCCGGTCGCCACCGGTTCGCGCTCGACCGTGCCGGTGGATTGCACCGGCGCGGTTACGGCCGCCAGGAGCTTCTAGACGTCAACGTGAGCCTTGTATTCGGCCAAGGCCTTCGCAAAGGCGTGCACCAATGCGATTGGATCTCGGGATTCCGCCGTCGGGCGAGTTCCGTCATCGCCAACGCCGGGCATCCCGTTAGTGTCTTCTTTCATGTTGCCTCCGTTTCTTCACCAAGAGCTTCGATATTTGGAGGTCTACGGCGGACCGGGCATGAGCGGAGGAAAGTTACGGATTAGCGCCCTCCGGCGCGGCGCGTTGCTCGCCTCGGGAAAACCGGAGACAAGACCGGTGTACCAGCCGGCGCCGAGAGCAGTCGCGGCCACTGCGAAAGTCGCATGCCGACCCACGTGCCCGGAGCGGGTCTTCGCCTGTTCCCCAGCCGAACCGATGCGCCCTACCGGCGTGGTAAAGATTTCGCTCATCAGCAACGCTCCGAATAGCGATCCCACGCAGTGATCTTCTGCGCATCGATGTGGATGTCGTCGCGGCCATACACCTCCCGCCGCAGAAACGAGAACTCGGCCTCAAGGTTGGCTACTTCCACGTCGATGAACCAGGCTCTGGCGTGCCCGTCGTCTCCGTCGTTCCAGCGGTATCCCTTCGACTTGAGGAGGCTCCGAAGGACGTACGGCGCCTTCGTCGCCCGCACACGAAACCGGGGGCGTCGGGCGGATTCGAGCAATGCGGCAAGGCCGGTCTGCCCGCTTCTGGGCAGCTTCCGAGCCAGAATTTCGACGCCGGCTCGACAATCGTCGGCGGCACGGTGACCATCGAAAAAGAACCCGTGACCCGCTGCGAGGTGACACAGCTTCGCACCTTCGAATCCTTCGTCAGCCCAGGCGATTTCCCGATAGGAACACCCCCACGGCTTCGAAGCAAAGACGGGCCAGAGATTTTCGCAAAAAGGTCTGTCGAATTTCGCATTGTGCGCGGTGATAATCGACGCCGCCTCCACAAAGGACATGACCTCCTCCGGATCGATGGAGGCATCGACGACCATTTCGTCCGTAATTCCAGTAAGGGCGGTGACCGCGGCCGGGATCGGCAGACCCGGATTACGCAGCCGGACGAAGGGCTCGCCCACCGTCAGAATCTTGCCGTCCATGGTGTAGTCGAAGGGCAGCATTGCGAGCTCGATGACGGTATCGTTGGACGGATCGAGACCCGTCGTTTCGACGTCAAGGAAGATCCCAAAGGGAGCCGAACGACAGGGTGCGGTACCGATCCAGGATGGATTAAGGCGTCGAAGGATTCGGAAATCGCCGGCGGCCTCCAACAAGCAAGCCATGCGTTCAAGATCCGGGGCAGCGCGATCGATGATCGAAGCGTCGATCGTGTGGGAGACTCCGGTCTGCCCGGCGTGCCACGGCCACCCGCCGTCCAGCTGCGGTATTGACGTCGGCCTTTCGACGGTGAACGCCGCCGATCGCCGACCGGGAAAGTCATGGACCGTCAGTGTCGAGTCTGATTTTTCCATCGTCAAAAACCCCGCAGGTGCCACTATGTGATTTATCACATCCGTAGCATGGTGCTACTTATCCTGTCGAGCCCTCGATCCGCGAGTGGTTAATGATCGCCGTAATGGCGACGGTACAAACGCCGGCGCGTGCGAACGACGCGCTCCACAGACGCATTGCGATCTTCAGTGAACAGGAGTGGGTTTAAGAACCCAGCCACGAAACAACTGCGTTGCTGACAGTACACCGAGGTGAAAACAGAGATTCGAACTTCAATGACGCGACACACTTGCGTCAGTCACCAAAGCACAAATTCTGTGCTTTGTTCTCCGCTAACAGACGCTCTACTTGGAGTTAGCTTCACAGCGTTTAAGTGCGGCTCAATTCTCCCCGCAATTCGACGGAAGAATCTTGGCCAGCGCTTGGCGATCGCCGCTTTTTGTGCGTTTAGTTTTTCTTATGCAGAAAGAAAGCCGACAAACGAAGCTGACGGACGCCATGATCATTCAACGGGAAACGATGCTAATGTGCTTTGCCGGCTTCCGCGAGACGTCGTGGGAGCGTGACTACGCCGAGATTATCTCGCAGATCGTCGGTCGGACGGCAGTGGAACGGGAGAGCGCCCTCGATTTGGGGACGATGCAATACATCATTCTCCGATCCATCGACCACGACCGGGCCCAAGCGGCGATCGCATGTGGTTACGTTGAAATTGTCGCTCCCTACGTCGGCGCAATCTTCGATCTCGGGCTTTCGGCCTTCCCGACGCGGTACGACCGCGGCGAGGTCTTCGGCGTGCTATCGATGCCCCAGACGCAGCAGGAACTGATCGCCAAAGTCGAGGCGGCCATGGAGCGTCGCTGCGGGGCCGTTCCGAACCTGGCCAACCCGGACGATGGCATCCCGATCCTGGAGTGGCTGACATGGTGCGTTGAGGTGATGAAGAGCGGCGACCCCCAGCATTTGCCGGAGGGCGACGTCGAACAGGAGCTGGCGCAGATCTATCGGAAGTCCGGCGCTACCAAACGGATCATCGAAGCCGCACTGGACCAGCGAAAGGTAGACGGATTTCTGAAACGCCCCGTCGAGACGATCTTGGAGCGTGTCCTGCGGGGGTGATACCAACGCCGATCAGTCCCAACGGTTGAACTAGCTGACCGGCATTCTAGGAAGAGTCATTCATGGCAGAGGGAAGCAATACTTGTGAAGACTCGACCGAGGCTTCATCGGCGTATCTCAACTATGCACAGAGGCACGGCATCAAATCCGCGCCCTACCTTACGGTGACGGACCTTGAGACTGCGGCGTTAATCGCGGAGCGCCTGGGGCCGCGCATCAGCGGTAAAATCGTCGTCGAAATCGGAGGCGGACTCGGCTTGCTGGCGCTGGCCATGGGCGTGGTGGCGCGGCGCGTCTACTGCATCGAAGCGAACCCAATGTGGTCGATGACGAGCGCAGGATTTCTGCTTCGAACGAAACCGAAGAACGTCTCGTTCCTGTTCGGGGCGGCTGACCAATTCGTCGACTATATCAGAGCAGACGTTGGCGTCGTATGCACCCACTCCGATGTATCGGGGATGATGGAGTTGGCCAGTCAATTCGCGCCGCAAACGATCGACGTTTACGGTGAAATGATCGTCGAGAATCCGGGCGCGTTCGATACCTGGGCACGATCGGCCCGATCCCGGACCTAAGGACCTTATACAAAATGCTCGGAGATACCTGTGTCGTACGATCACTCGATTTGCATTGAGAAACCTGAGGTCGCGCTAGTTAAGCGCGCAGATGGTGAGGAGCGAGTTGGGATTGTTCTCCCCATCGTTAGCATTCCAGAGGGCACCTGGAACAAGGCGCTTGATGCCGCTGCGAGTGAGATAGCCGATTATCTCGTGCAGCGGGGAGATCACGGCCGGCAATTCGACGGCGTGAAGGCACTCGTGCTTCTTCACCACGACAGGGGAACGACGTCCTCCTGGCTGGCGCGGCAGATGATCTCCCGACTGAACCAGCAGATCAGGGATGAGTTTGAGATCGATTTGGATCTGCAGGTCGAGAATGTGAAGCTCTCGGCGTCGGGATCTTTCGAAATGCTGGTTCTAACCTCCAGACTCCAAGACGCCGCCACGATATTCAATTGCAATGCGTCCATCGACCCGACCAAAAACATCGAGACGTTGCGCAACCGTACCGCCACCCTGGGGCAAGCGGAGTGGGGATTGCTGCTGGATCGCCTCATTAGACTTCTCGATTTGGCCAGGGAAGCGGAACAGGACATCTATCTCGCCATCTTTCTTAAGCTTGAACGGGACGGTTTGGTCCGTGAGGCAATGCTGCACGGGCTTGATCAAAAGGGCCTCAAGCTTGCGCTATATGGTCATACTCCTTTGAACGTGGACGGAAGTGGCTTTTCAGTCCACTGATCCCGTAGTGCCGACGGCCGTGATTCCCGCGCTCAGACCTCCCTGGAAAGCGCGGCAGTCGCAAGGATTTGGTCGTAGACCTGCCTCTTCGACCTCAACGCCTGCAGATCGGCGGCATAGGCGGTGCGCATCTTGTCTATGGCTTTCGATGCTTCCGTGATTCGGTTGGGCAACTCCGTTGCCGCTCGCAGCTCGGCCTCTTGCGCATTCGCCATGTCTTCGTCCGAGGAGCTGCTCTCAGGATCATCGGCTCCGACAGTCGCATTGTAATTGCGCATGCATTTACTGAGAACCTCAAGCGTGTCGATAAGTCCTCGTCGCGCGATCACCATGTTGTCGCCGTCCAGGTTCTTCAGTTGGTGCTGACGAAGACGTTCTTCGATGCTATCGACTGTCTGGTTCATGTCCCAGACCCAATGCGTGAGAGAGTTATGCTCTTCGTCGGTTCGGAAGTACCACATCAGCTCATCTGAGAGCTTCTCAAGCGCGACCAACTCCGGTCTGAATTCATTTTCGAGAAGCTTCTCGCGGGTGCTATAGACTTGCTGCAAGGTCGCGGCAGTTTGCAGCGAGGAGAGCCGAAGTTGCCTTAGAACCGGCTGAGCACCGAGCCAGGCGGCGAAAATTGCGCCTGCAACCGCAATCAACGTCTGATACCGGGACAGCCACCATTCGGCGCAACCGACCGGAGCATCCTTGATCGCTTCACAGGCGCCGCTGAAGGTTGCACCGTAGCTGAACCCAAGTATCGCCGAGAGTATCGCGGCCGCTGCCAGAAGGCTGGTGGTGCTGCGACTATCCATCATTCCGACGCCCCCTCCTTTTCATTTCTGCAACTACTTCCCATTGGGGAGGCTACCGTTGTTAATAGATCAATTGCGGCTTCGATGCGGATCGAGACCTGCTCAATCGCTACCGTTGACGCCAATACCAAGCGCCACGTCGATCGATGTAAGTGCGCGGTGCACGTCCTCGTCAGGTCTCGTCCAGAGCACAGCGGCGGTGCCGTCGGCCTTAGCGGCACTCTCGGCAATCAAGTGCCTGTAGCTATCCACGACCTTCGGGTTGGCCGTAATGTATCCGAACGGAAAGGGGTAGCTTGAGACGATATCTGGCGAATGAATCAGGACGGCTACCCAGCTTCCTGGCTTGAGCAGGATCTCGAGAGAGAGCGGCAACTCTCGAGACGGCACTGCCAAACACCTATCGAACAGCGGAGGCTGCCTGCCGGCTTGACCGTAGTGCTTAATCCACCGTCTGTTATCTTCAGAAGCATTGGACCTAGCGAGCAACACGGTACCGTCATCCATTTGGTGAGCCGAGGAAAGATCTCGCGCGAGATTCACGAACGGGATGCTGCGGCCCCAGGTCGAAACCGCAGGAGGTAGCCAAAACACCGGAGTTCTGGTAGTGGACGACGTGCCTCCGGTCGCCCGCGTCCAATCGAGCAGAGCAGAACGTAGATTGTCTGACGCGACTGAGCCGACGAGGCGCAGTCCGGGTGCTCCACCTCCTGTCAACGCTTGCTCATCGGCGCTCACCGCAGCACCGATCCATTGTTGACGCTCAAGCGACGACCTAACCCCGCCGCGACGCAGGATACCTCCGTCGATCCGATCTAGCAGATCGAAGGCAACTTGGTGGTCCTCGGGTGCAACGACAGACTTCATCTGTTCGCTGATGGCCGAGATCAAGGGATTTCTCGAACCCGGCCGCCCTCTGCTCGAAAGCTCGGAGAAGTCAGGAGAGGCTCCCGCCTCGTCCGCTGGCCTCCAGCGGATCGGTATCTGGAAAACCGCTGTCGTGGCGGCCACGGGTTGAATGTCCTCGATCGAATTCAGTCGGGCATCTTCATCCAGCCAGCGGCTCCTCGACTGGCCACCCCTCCACTCCTGAAAGTGCAGATCGAAGGCCTCGCTGGCCGCCGCCGCGGCGGCAGCCGCCTTCTCGCGGTCGGGAAGCTTGAGCTCCTCGATCAACCTTGCCTCCCGCGTGTTGAGAGAACTTTCCTCGACGGGAGTGAGCGCAGCAAGTTCGAAGGCGACGGTAGTTTTTATCTCCTCCATCTCGAAGAGATCCAACTTGTCCGAAACGGGAGAGAGCGCTTTCCAGCCCCGTTGGGAGAGAAAGAGCTGTCCGTTCCGCTCCTCGACCAGCCCCGTGCTCAGGACATCTTGAAGGAGGATCTTGGACTCGGGAGGATCGAAGTCGAAGAATGCGAGCATGTCGTCCAGCCGTATGCCGGGGACGAGATGCACCAATCGCGTGGCATATTCCGTCGCGAGCGGGATGGACGTTCGCTTCATAACCAGCGCAGCAATCCTGAATTTCTGGCACCGGACGGCGAATGTGGCGACGTCGATATCCACATGTTTCGGAACGGTCGGCATCATTGCCTGTCCTTTCCGATCACGGTGATACGACCGGCGGTCCGCAGCTTGCGAACAACGGATGTAAGGGAATTTCCATGCTTCTCGAACATGTTGGCGGATCCGATGATCACGAGGCGTTCCATCGCGCGAGAAAGTGCGACGTTGACTCGATTTGCCGTCCGAACGAACCCCATACTCCGCTCGGGATTGCTTCTTACCAGCGAGAGGATGACGATCCTATTTTCCTTTCCCTGATAACTGTCAACTGTACCGATCTTCACCAGTTTCCTGAACTCCGGCGCGAAGCCGGAGGTAATCATCATCTCCTCCACCAACCCGACCTGCGGCGCGTACATGCAGATCACCCCGACGAGCGGTTCGTCCTCCCGTAGATCGGCCTCTGCCGCTCTCAGGAAATCGGCCGACGCGGCTATCGTCTTAAGGCAAGCAAGGATGGCAGTAGCCTCTCTCCTATTGACGAAGCTGCTCCCGGATTCGCTTTCTCTCCTCGTAGAGCGGGAAAATCCCGTATCGATCCAGACGATTTCGTCATCCAGGGGCCGCGGCAGAAGCCGGTAGTAGTCCGGGGGATCTCCGCGCTCCGTCTTGATATCCTGACCGGGATAGAACGTCTCGGCCACCAGCTTCCCGATCTTCGGAGCCATCCGGTATTGTCTTTTCAAAGTACGGGCCACCGCGGAGCCGTAGGTCGAGTGAAATGCGCGCTCAAAATCGCTACGGCGAAGGTCCTTCCTCGACGAGAAAATCAGGCGTTTGCCCAGCGCTTCTATAAGCTCATGACCATAGAGGGGCGGAAGCTGCTTGTGGTCTCCCACCAATAGAACGCGACGTCCTGATTGCATTCCGACCGCAAGTTCGCCCGGCGTGCATCGCGCCGCCTCATCTATGATCACCAAGTCAAAAACGTTCTTGTCGACCTGAATACCTTGCCGCCCGATTCCAACGCATGTTCCGCTGATGAGATTTCTGCTCCTGGCGATCAATTCTTCCAGGCTCCTGCCGCGCATTCCGAGCGTAGCACCCCACTCCATGGCCAAACCGTGGATACGCAAAAGTCTTCGCCGTGCGTCCAGATCGTGCACGGAATGCCGCTCCGCCAGGTCTGCGCGGGCCGCCTCAAGAGCCTCTCGGCGATCTCCGTTCAAAGTGATGGAATGCCCGGCTGCCGCTTCTGTCCAGGCCTCCTGCAGCTGTTCGACCCTCTCGCGTGCGGCAGCGACGGTATCCTGATCGCGTGAGGTTGCGATGTCTTGCTCACAATACTCAATCTGACGCAGCAGCGATCCCAGTGTGCTCTCGATCTCGATCGCCTGTTCTATGTAGTCCCTGTTCAGCCCGAGGCGGTTCGCTGGTGGCACCACGCGCTCCTTCACGGCGGCGCGGAAGAGTTCCCGGTAGCGGTCCTGAATCGCGCGGGCGTGGAACTTGTGAAGCATCGGAGAAATCTTCGAATGCTGACCGACGCGCAGAAGCTCGATATTGCCGCCGAGCTTCGCAGCCACCTGAAGAATCTTTTCGGCTGCGGTATTCACCGCCTCGTGCGATTGGGACAGCACAAGGACGTTCTTCAGTCTGGACTGTGTCAGAGCAAAATGGACAAAGGCGGCAATGAACGTAGTCTTCCCGGTTCCCGGCGGCCCCTGAAGCAGGCCGACAGGTCCGTACTTCCAAAGATGTTTAAAAGCCTCGTTCTGGTCGGGATTCAGCCCATACGCTTCTAGGTCATCGTCGCGAACCTCGGGACCGAAGGTCTGCGGCGTCATGTCACCATCTGGATCGAAATACCTTATCAGATTGGCGATTTGCGACTTGCCTTCGAGAATTCGCGAGACCGCCCGCGAGCGTCGCTGGAAGCTGATGAGGTCGTCGGGGATCTTTAGGACGTCACCCTTGTGCAGGCCGCGGGCTGTACGCACATTCCTGACGACCACAGTGGTTCCTTGCGTCCGTTCGGTATCGAGATCGCCGAGTTTGTAGCCGTTCCATTGGATGCCGACCGCTTGCCCATCGCTCGGATCAACGTCCGGAACATTGTCCTCCGCGACGAGGTACAAGGTGCGCTCTTCTTCGTCGTATCGCGGCTCGGACGCGAGCGTGAATTCCGGACTGATTTCTTCCTCAACCAAGATGGTACCCTGCCAGAAATCCGTGACGGGAAATCTGCGGGGAGACAGACGCTCGGTTTGAACGACACCCGGGGCCGCGTCCCTGGCTTCGGCTACCGCAGCAGTCTCCATAGGGACAACTGCCGCGGTCAAGCGCGCCGCAATCAGCGCAGGAAGTTCCTCGACCCCGGAAAACCGCGTTGGACGGGACCGGCGCACTCTGATGGAGCCCTCAAACGACAATATCCGATGACTTTGCGCCCAAGTTGCCTGGCCCATATCCACCTTGCTTGCGATTGCGTGGAAGGGCTTTCCGTCGGCGGGATCGAAGTCGATTGTAACGCGTTGATCGAACCCGAAGATTTCGATCGAATCCGGGGCCTTCTTTGATTTTAGGACATGGAATACGCCATTGTCCGACAGCATGGGTCCCTCGAAAGCGGCTCTCGGCGTCTCGATCTCAAGTTCCAGCCTGGCGGTGGGAGGTGGACGATGACGGAATGCGATCGTCTCTTTGAGACCCTTCAAAGTCAGCCAAGGAGCAGCCCCCTCAGCACATTTGGCGACGCCAAGCATGAACAACGCCTTCGTCTCGTCGTTGCTGCAGACTTCAGCGAGCTCCGTGGCGATCTGCCCGACCGCGTACCGGTCGCGTGTCCGCAAGTCGTTATCTTCCGATGGACAATAGGCTGGGGTACGTCGTCCCCCTTCCTCGGTTGAGAAGTCGACGATGTCGACCAGGATCGGACGTGGCACATCGCCGTCAAACTGCACAACGATGTTGTTCGGCGAGAGATCGCCGTGCACCAGGTCGAGATCGTGCAGTTCGTCTACCGCGTCCACTAGTCCTACTGCGAAGCGTCGAAGAGCCTCAGGTGTCCAATCGGAGGTATTGCATTCGGAAAGGCGCTCGCCCTCGACCCACGCCTGGACGAGCAGGAGGCCGTCGGTGCAGAGGCACGCGACGTCGGTTCTGGGAAGCCAGCTCGCGTCCGCCCGTCGCAGCGCGTCGGCCTTGGCGAAGAACTCGATCAGACGAGCAGCGGATTTCCTGCGTTCGCCCAGAACTCGTTCCGGCCAGCTCTTAACGAACACGTCCTCGCCGTCCCTTTGGGCCTTGTAGATCCGATATGGCTTCTTGCTAATCCATTCGGTGGGCTCGTAGTCCGAAATTGGATCGACATCACGTCGATAGGCATCCAGCTGCTTCTCGAGTGAAGCCTTCTCCGTTTTACGAATAAGCTCGGCGAACGCGTCGGCTGCTTCGATCCCGTTCTCGTAGCGCTCTCGCGCATCGATCTTGAGACAGCGGTCGAACCAACTCCGGAAGGCCTCCGGAACATCCAGACCTTTCATACTGCCCGATGTCCAAAGAGGAACGCGGTCAACCGACTCTAGGCGCTCTCCCGAGAGAATAGTCCAAACGAGCGCTCCCGCAAGAAAGACGTCCTGCTGGAAGGGAGTGCCGGCCGCGCCCTCTCCCACGTCCTCGGGCACCCTGAAACCGCTTGCGAGCAGTTTCGAGCGTGTTGTTCCGATCGATTTTCGTTCCGGGAAATGCGCAGCGCCAAAGCCAGACAAGACGACTTTGCTTCGACGTTCGTCGATCCATACGGAATGTCGGTCGAGGTCGCGATGAGCTACCCGAATGCGATGAAGACTCGCTATCCGATCGAGGAAGAGTCGCCCCAGTTCGATCCGTCGCTCGAACGGCAGATCCTTCAGAACGCCATGGAATCGGCTAAGTCTCTCGAGATCCGGCAATCTGTCGAATATCTCCGAATATCTTAGCGTGTATTCGGAGTCGAAATGGATCGATCTCAGCACGTAGTTCTCGTGCAGGGCCGGATCTTGCATACGGATGTGCCCGAGCGCGGCTCGTTCGCGTTCCGCCACGGGACGACGTGCTTCTTCCACAAGGAACTCGCTCTCGACTGTAAAGTCCCACAATCTAAGCAACCCCGTATAGTTGGGATCTTGGGGTTGATGGCAGGCGAACTCCTCAAAGAGAGAATGCTTGAACTCCGGATCTCCGACGGGAACGAACCCGTGAAACCGCGTCTTCCGGGGCTCGAATAACTTGCCATTGCGAAAGAATTTCTGGAGAGCTGATCCGCCTTGGCCGGAATGCAACGGATCAGATTCGCCAAATCTTGTCGGGGTCGTGAACAAAATGCGAAAGTGTTGCTCACGAGAGACTTTCAAGAAATCGACAAGCTTGACGGTTCTGTCGCGCTCTACCTGATCGAGTCCGCCCGGATCACAGTCCGGATGGGTGAGAACGACGACACTTTCCACAGGGGGAACGGCTGGCAGCTGATGAACCTCGGATCTGATGAGCGTGGCAAGCATCTTCGCGTTTTCACGGATCTTGTGCGCTGGCGACGGACCAAGATTATCAACATCACGATGCCAGAAGCCTCCTCGATTCTCGAGGCGACCACGGATATGCTTCAGATCGACCAGTATAATTCTGTCTGCAGCGATGATGACCAGATCGATTTCTCGATCCTGCCCTCGTCGACCGCGTTGACGCATAACGAAGTTGGCGAACCCTTTCCATTGCCGCGGAAGAGCTCTGCGCAACTCGTCCAGTCCTTCCATTTCGGTTGGCTGTGGACCTTGAGGAAGAAAGAAGTGAATATCCATTTCCGTCCTGATTAAGTGATCGCGACCGCTGGGATGTCGGCGCCCGTCAAAATAGTGCTCGATCGTCTAATTTCGCACCGTCGTTGTTCCACAAAATTTATTCGCGATCGCCGGATTTTTAACCAAGCCGCAGCACTGGGACTTTCGCTCCTCTCCTGGAAGATTGCACTGTTTGGCAATCGATTCGCTGAGCCCGACCGCCTCCCCAGTATCGTGCAGGTCGAACCTCCGATTCTTACCGCGATCAGCGGCGGCAGTTTTACTGTCATAGATCACCAAATTGATTGCTCCAATAGCATTTGCACCCAATGCCTCGTGGCGCGCTGTCACCAAGGGAAATCCCTAGTTGTCGGGCAGTGGCCCGCGGCTCAAAGTTCAAAACTTCCAAGTTACAGCCAATCTTTCTTTAGGAGCGGAACATGAGGTACGCATCCCTGCTATTCATCGTATTGCTCTCTACCTCCACCGTGCAGGCCGTCGAGCTTTCCTCGAAGGCGCCGTTGGCTATGTGTGAGAAAACCTCCAGCCCCGATGCAAAGTCCTTGCGATTCGCTCAGAACCGCTCGCCGCGGTGCTGCGGTCAATGTACGGACACCAACAACCGCTCGGGCTGCTGGATGCAAATAAATGGGCAAAACTACTGTTCGGCCTGCTGATTCATCAGCGATTGCTCCCGCGCGCTCGATCGAGTAGCGACTTCAACTCTTTCCCATCGTCGCGGCTCTGGATGAAGGAATAGGCGTCCTTTCCGTCACGATCGAGGACGTTGAGTTGCGGTTTGCCGTCGAGCACCGATTGGATCACGCCCAGGTCGAATCCGGTCTCGATGGCGCGCATCAGGATTGTCCTGCCATTCTCTCCCATGAAAGACGAGTCCGCACCGTTCTTGAGAAGGATCTGTAGAATCTCGCCGGCTTTGCGCGTCACCCTGTCTTTCTCGGAAGCATCGTCACTGGCGACGAAGCGCAAGGTGAGTGCCTCGTCGATCGCGCCATTGCCCCAGTACTCGAGGAAGTCACTGCCGTAGAGTTCCTTTCCGCGACCGGCCAGGTAGGCGACAGCCTCCGGACGATGCGATCTGACAGCCAAGACCAGCGGCGTTTCGCCCGATTTGTTTCGAGCAATAATTGCGTCCTTGGCCTTCAATTGCGCACCGTTCGCGAGCAATGCCTGCAGCGAGGGCGTATCGCCGCGCGCCGCTGCTTCGTGCACGGCCAAATTTCCACCCTCATCGAGGGCGGTCGCATCGGCGCCATGCTGAAGAAGAGATTTGAAGATCTGTCCCTGTTTCAGATTGATTGCGATCTTAAGAGCGTCGATGCCATCGACGCCGCCCCATCTCGATGCGATTGCCGCCTTCGCGTTGACATCGGCTCCAGCCTTGATCAGGAGTTCCGCGATGTCCGGTTTGCGTTCGATGAGAGCGATCATGAGAGCGGTGCGTCCCGGCCAGACGACAGTTCCCGGAAGCTTCTGCTCTCTGGCGTTCCGATCAGCCCCACGGGACAGCGCGCGCTTTACTTTCTCGACGCTTCCGCCGACGACGGCATCGAGCAACGCCTGGTCGGACCGTTTGACCGCCTTGCGATAGGGCTCCGCCAGGAAACAAGACATTGCGGCCTGGCCCGTCATGATGCGGGGAAGAGCGGCCCGGCGGTTGGTGAACTCAGGAAGGATGGTATTGAAGGCCAGGCTGACAGGGACGAGGTGCCTGATGTTGCAAGATTCGCCTCGTCGAGCGCCGGCTTCAATCAACGCCGTGATGACTTCCTTGTCTCCCAAAAGCGTCGCCATCGTCAGAAGCGAAAGATCGTATTTCTCATTCTGATAATTTATGAAAATCACCGCGTTGGGATCCGCGCCGGCGATGAGGTCGCGAAACTTGGGATCGGCGGACATGATCGCCTTGGCGAGTTCGATGCTCTGACGGTCTTGGGCCTCATCCCTGGGTCTCTCTTTCGAGACGACCGCCTTATCTGCCGCTGCAACCTCGCCGTTCGGACACGAAATCGCAACCACGAGAATCGCAGTGGCAAACGCCCGCCGAACCATGGCGGTTATTTTCCGCATTGATCTTCCTTCTTTTTCATCTCCTGGTAGATGATCTTACATTCGTTGCACTTGGCCGCACAGCTTGCCGAACCCGTCGGACATTTGTCGCAGGCGGGCGGCTGCCCGAATTTGGGGGCGCACTCCTTCGCATACTGCTTGCTGAGGTCTGCCAATTGCTCCGCGCAAGTAAGCGACTGTGGATCCCTCGTCTGTGCCAAGCAGGCCGAAGCGCACAGGACCGAGATAACCAGTATCGAAAGGAAACGCAGCATGTATTGTTCTCCTATGGGCGGTTCATTCGACGCCCAACTGCTCCGCGATGACCTTTTTCAGGCAATCCGGCGAAATTTCACCGTCGGCCGAAGGCGCGGCCCCGCAGCGGGACCGGGTACCCAATTGGTTCGAAATCAATAGTCTTGTTACGGGGGACAACCGCCAACCCAGTGGCAACGGGTATCCCAAACCGTCGAGATCGAAGCGAAACAGCTTTTTGGCTATTCCGGTCGATGCTTTTGCGGATCGTGCCACCAGCAATTCGGCCCGTGATGTTTCCAAAGGCGCGCGCGCGTTTCTGGTACTCATCATGGTGGAGATTGGCGAGAGCCATTCTCCGAACCCGGCAAAAGACCCCAAGTCGAAGCGCTTAGAATTCAGTGTGATGATGTTGATCTCGATCTTCTCCCGGAAAGGTCGAAGTTTGGGATCAGCTTCGACGGCGGCCTCTAGAGAGCTGAGGAGATCGAGAGCGGTAGCCAGTCCCGAATTCTCGAAATATCCGCCGTCGACTACTCTCACCTTTACCGGCTTCTTGTCCTTCGGCCCTACGTCTTCGAAGTATCCTGCGGGGGTTACCCAAGGGAAACGCGAACTGAGGAACGCGGCCGTGCTGACCGAAATATTCGGCACGAATTTGGGAAAGCGGCGGGCGAGTTCCGTATCGCTCCAGATCGGCACGAATGAGGTTTCAATACCCTCGAATTCAAACGGAGCGATTATACGCCGCTGCCCAGAATTTACCTCGGTGGTATTCAGAACAAGCGCCGGGGCGGGTGACCGCGCTGGCTGCCAAAGACTTGTGAAAGACGACGAAAGTGGAAGCGTCAGTTTGTCGTTTGTACCGCGTAGACTTCTAAATTGGTTCGACGCCATTATTTTCTGCCAGGACTGTTCGAGTCCAAGCTCGAGCGATTGCGCTCGATCAAAAGGCGGGACGGCGATCGGAAGTATCTGCTGGAATGCGTCGGGGAAAAGGAAGCTGCCGAGAAGCGGCGTGAGGTAGTCTTCACTCAACAACTCGTCTGTGGCGTCCTGAAAAATCGGGGAGGTATCGTTAGTCTTGCGGCAGGGGCGCCCCCCAATCACGTTTGTTACCCCCGCTTCGCTGGCCTGATGAAGGAGCGAGGCGAATACCGATCCACCGACGCTTCCTCCCGAGACGCCGCTGATCGCGAAAATATGTCGTCCGAAATTGGGGCAATCGTCCTGGACGGTCGCCAAGAAGCTGGCTGCGTGGTAGGCGGCATAAATGCCCCCGCCTTGGGCGGCGACAATGTATATCGGGTATTTTTTGCTCGTGAAAGCGCTCAGGTCCGCCGAACGAGCTTCCAGCCAGGTTCGAAATTGGTCACGAACCGTGGTCCTCGAAGGCGGACTTTGATTCGGAAGCGTACGTACTCGATGGTCATCGTTCAGATCGAACGCCGAGTACAATAGCGCCGCCAGAACAATGCAGATTATGATCGGAAAGCCTCGACGTCGACCTTCCGTCCCCAGCCACGAGAGCCAGAACCCGGCGAGAAAGAGAGCCATCGCGAGCAACGGAACCGGCATTAGAGCTCTAGCAACGACTATACGCGTGCCCGAGATTGCAAACGCGGCGATGAGAAGCATGGTCGCGACCATCGCAGCCGTCGCCAAGTACGAACGCCCAGAGCCCATGGCCGCTCCGCGCGAGTACCGGGACACGATCGCGAGAAGGAGAATTCCGGAGGCGACCGCCAGGACACCAAATGCAAACGACGAATAGAACAGATAGTCGTCGAAGCGCATGATGTTGGACGCGAAGCGGTCGGCGATGGGTGCCACCTGCTCGGCGGTACCGGCGCCGTCGAGGACCAGATAGTCGAGTCTGGCCTGCATGAGAGCCGACCGCACTGGACCGAGCGCCGCATCGTCGATCCTGGACCAGAAAATGCCGACGGCTGCGCCGACTATGGGGAATTGAGCGACAGCCATTGGTACCAGCGGACCGGCTGCCGGGCCTGCACCCGTCGCTGGCGGCCCGTAGATTTGGTCCAAGTAGAAGAGTCCCCAACAGAGCAGCACCAGAGCAATCGAAGATAGGGTTGGTTCGATCCAGGCCCGCGGAACGCCAATAGCGATCGCCTCGGCCATAGACCGATAGATTTCATGCACTTGCGGGGGGAATGCCAGGATGAAACCGCAGGCCAACGCCATCAGGACCGTCTGGCTTCGCTTCAACGTAGCCTCCTCAAACCGCTTAGCGCCACCGCTCCCGCGGCTGCGATGTTCAACGACGAGACGGGGTCGATGAGCTTGCCGCTCGGTACCGACGATCTTGTCACGGCCGGCGCACGCGTCCGCCTAGGGGGGTCCCTAGGACAGGGTCCGATCGCACGAGATCTTTCGGACCTCAAGGACGGACTTAAGCACCTCCGGAGTGTCGAATTCTGCGTTGTCGTCGCCCGCAACACAAGGTCGCGCGGTGAGCAAGGGTTTACCAGCCCTCCTTGCGTCACCAGGACGAATTCATTCTGGCTTGCAACGGGATCTGAACGACGCGGCCACCAAAAGCTCCCTCACAAGGAAATGCGCAAGCCGTTCAGGCTGCATGCCGTCCAGGTAGGCGATCGATCTCGCGCCGTCGACGATCACCGTGATGCGGTCACCGTTTATGCGGTACAGGCATTTCCAGATCGTCCGTTCGAACTCGTGGTCGAACCTGACGGACGCGCTCGGCCTAGCTATTTTGGCTCTATCTCGCTCTCGCACGGTTTGTTCTCTTGTGACATGATTGTGTGAGCGACCTCGTTGGCGCCTGGTCGCCTTGTGTCGATCGCAGCAATCTTGCAGGGAGTGGCCGCGCTGATCCGAAATACGAGGAGTTCCGATACCGTTCGTTCGCGCCCCGTGCTGTCGGAGACCGTGCGCCAGATCCTCAGAACAGCGGATCTTGGTTGCCCCTTGTCGACCCGCCACTCGATGAGATCACCAAAGACCTTGTGCGCTCCGCGCCAAGTGTAACGCGAACGCGCTGTGCGCTCATACGGGAGTCTGATACCGAAACCCGCAACATTCCCTTCGTCGAAGAATTCGGCCACGTGGCCCGCTGGGCCGGGGCAACTCCAGGCGCCCAAACTCGTTCGGGATCTGTCCGCGCAGATCTTGCCCGCGGTCGACGTGTACATGAAGCCGTCTGCCTGTGCGCAAACACTCGTGGCAACCAAAAGCGTTGCAGCGAGAGCGGATACTGATGCCGTCATATCCGCACGGCCTCCGTCGGAAGCGGCGGTGGCAACCGACCTTCCCCCTCTTTGAACATCTGCTGGCGATCGTTCTGTAAATCGAGCGCCAAGAGGCAGATACCGCCTAAGAGCAGTATCAGGCCGATGCCAAAAATTGGAATAGTCAGGATCCCGTAGACGATCTTGAAGAGACCCGTCTTCAAGCGGAGGTTATGGCGGTCGATTACGGCGAGCCCGTCGGCTCTCACCCCCCAGAGCTGGCACCTGAAGACGTTGTTGCCGTTGAACAAACGGTCGACGTAAAAGCGTCCGCTTATCCCGAGTTCGAGGACAGCGCCGACGTCGTTGCAGACCGCGACCTTCTCGATCATCGTTCGCCGCCCCGATGCGGCGGTTATCACGACGTAGGCGTAGATCATGACGTTGTTGTCGAAGACGTTTTGACCCAACGCCGTCACCGTACCCTCAACTTTAAACAGATTCACGACGATCCTCCATGTAGAACCAGCCGAACTTATGGTTCGCCCGGTAAATATATGATAAATCACATGGACCGAAATCGACCTATTGCCCGACCGTGCCCCCATGGCTCGGTCGGGATTCGAAAAGAGATTTCCAACGCGGGACTCGGTAGCCACCAAAGCTCTGGCTGCGAACGTCCGGCGGCTCAGGAAGGAAAAAGGGTGGACGCAAGACGTCCTGGCCGCCGAGATTGGCGTCGAGCAGGGCGTCATCAGCCGGATCGAGAACGGCCGCGCGAACCCGACTCTTCAAGTTCTCGAAATGCTCGCGGCGACGCTGGAAGTGCGGATCGAGCAGCTGTTCGAGGTTCAACCGAAGTCAAGGCGTGTCAAAGATCGCTAGAGATTTCGGCCATCCAGAATATCGCGTGGAAGGGGCATGCTGCACTGGGCCGGTCCAAGGACGGGCATGACAGATCTCCCGATCGATTGCTTCGACCGAAAGGCGGCTCCTGATCGGGCGAGTATCGCCTTACTCCCGTCCTCCCGTCGCACGCCGCGCATTGAGGTCCGCCAAGACAGTCTCCTGTGCTGACAGACGACGACTTTTTTCTTCTATATCAATGAGTTACGTCTCAGCTCGAACAGCACCCAAGCTGAAGCCATTGAATATTTGTTCTTGATATGTTCACATGCTCGGCGAGATTGTGCGGCAGCATCCGCATCGAACGGACAGACACTGCGACGAACTCGATGAGGTGTGGACATCGCTTCCAGGTCGCATCGAAGACATGGCGAAGCAGGCCATGGCGGGGCTAATGCCGCATGGATTGAACGACCAGAGAATCATGACCTTCAAAGCGACAGCATCCGACGCGCATGAACCGGTGGTTCGATGCCCCAACTGCAGTCACGACATAAGGCTGACCGAATCACTGGCAGCCCCCCTGCTGGAGGAGAATCGCCGGCGCTTTCAGGAGCAGATCGCGCAAAAGGATGCGGAGGTTGCCCGCAAGAGCGAAGTGCTGCTCAAGGAGCGGGACGATCTGGCAAGGGCGCGGGATCAGGTCGAAGAGCAAATAAAGCAGCGGCTCGCCGTCGAGCGAAATCAGTTAATTGCAGCCGAGGGCAAAAAGGCGCAGGAGGCAGCAGCCGTTGAACTCCAGGCGAAGTCCACCGAGGCCGCCGAACTTCGCAGGACGCTCGAGGCCAACAACGTCAAGCTCGCCGAGGCGCAGAAGGCGCAGGCCGACGTATTGCGAAAAAAGCGCGAACTCGATGACGAAAAGCGGGAGCTCGACCTTACGGTCGAGAAGCGTGTGCAGTCCTCCGTCGAGGACGTCCGCGTCAAGGCTCGGCAAGAGGCCGACGATGCCGCCAGGCTGCGGATTTCGGAAAAGGATCACACCATCGAATCCATGACGCGGACCATCGAGGAGCTCAAGCGCAAGGCCGAACAGGGCTCCCAGCAGACGCAAGGCGAGGTGTTCGAACTGGAGCTCGAGGAGATCCTTCGCGGCAGGTTTCCTACCGACATGATCGAACCGGTCGCCAAGGGAGAACTCGGCGCTGATGTCGTGCAGCAGGTGAATGAAGCCAGCGGGCAGCCGGCCGGCATCATTCTTTGGGAAACCAAACGCACCAAGAACTGGAGCGATAGTTGGCTCGCCAAATTGCGCGAAGACCAGCGCCGCTGCGGCGCCGACGTCGCACTGATCGTCTCCCATGCGCTTCCCAAGCACGTCGAGTATTTCGATCTTATCGACGGAGTTTGGGTTGCGCATCCCCGTTGCGCGCTTCCCGTCGCCGTATCGTTGAGGCAGGCGCTGATCGCTGTATCGAACACGCGCTTGGTCCAACAGGGACAGCAGACCAAGATGGAGCAGGTCTACCAGTATTTGACGGGTACGAAATTCAAGCAGCGTGTCGATGCCGTCATCGAGAAGTTCAACGATATGCGGGACGACCTCGACAAGGAACGCAAGTTCATGATCTGCCAATGGGCGAAGCGCGAAACGCAGATACTTTCCGTCGTCGAGTCGACCGTCGGAATGGTCGGCGACCTACAGGCGATCGCCGGTAAGGCAATGCCCGAGATTCCCAGCCTGGATCTTCCACTCCTTGAAATATCGGACGCGGCCGAATGAAGAAGCGCGTCCGGCTGTAGCGAGCCACTTTTTCGAGGGAACCAGTCCCTTGCTTAGCCGTTGAGGGCGCTCTAATCGAAAATTTCCATGGCCGAGATCAACAAGGTTACGCGGGCACAGGTTGGGCTTGTAACTAAACCCGGCCGATACTTGCTGCGATTCGGGTGGTTAACCGTAACGGCGGATGATCTTTGGGTTTGGGAAAATTACCCGAGCGCGGCCTTCACGCTTGTCAGAATGAGTGCGATCCCAGATGAGGTTGACGAGTTTCGGCTCGGCTTATTTGAGCTTCGAACGAGATCCAATTATTCGGAAAGTGAGAAGTAAACTCGCAGGCCTGCATTATCGTCCCAACGAGCGACGTTTCCATGAGCACTCCGCCGTGCACCTCATCAAAGGTGTCGATTGCTGATGTGGAGAAGAAGCTGGGTTATTCGCGGAGCTGAACGCGGCCATTCGAGGTCGCGACCTCTTCCCACATGAAGAGTGCGTTACGTCCGCGCCAGTAGTAACCAAAGCCAGGGCGCCGGCAGCCCCGGCTTCAAGTCATGAGCGGTTCCGGCTCCGCTCGCGTCACGAGCGGACCGTCCAATCGGAGACTTCCCGTTTCTAGAAGCTCCGCGAGCGCCTCCTCCACCACTTCGCGCAGTTGGGAGCTGGTGGATCCGAATCCGAAGAGTCGCGCCACCGCCTGTACGAGCTGATCGCGCTCCGCTCCGAAATTTTCCTCGACCACCTGGATGATAGCGGCCATCACCTCCTCAGGCGGCAGGATTTCCGGCCTGCGCAGCGTCTGCGACTCGACATCTCCCCGACTTCGAACGACTACCGTTTGACCCGGAATGACGTAGAACGGACCGCCCGCGATGTCGCCCTTGCGCTTCGCGGCCTTGATTGCTGCCTTTACAGCATCGCGGATGCGGTTGCCGGTACGGGCCAAACCCCAGGCAGATCTGATCCTTACGACGATTTCCGACTCGTGGATGGGACCTTCGACGGTGACGACGCCAACGACGTGCTCCATCATCTCCGAAACCGCTGTCTCGTGCGGATCTACCTGCCTTCGGACGGAGACCTTCGCTTCTTCGTAAGGCGGTGTTCCGGCCTTCTCGGTTGGCCCGACGACCGCGGTGACGACCTCGACCTCCGCCTCCTCGTGCGACGTAAACCGGATGGGGACGGCGGATGCGGAGTCCGCGGCCCGTTCGTCGGTTTCCCGCCAACGAGCTTTCGCCGCTTCGATTGCCTGAACGACCTTGGCCGTCTCTTCATCCGGGCGCAGGAACCAATCCGTCGACCAAATACGATGCAGCACCCAACCGTGCGCTTCGAGAACGTACTGCCTCAGTCGATCCCTATCTCTCGCCGAGCGTGACGAGTGGTATTGAGCACCGTCGCATTCGATACCCAACACGAAACGACCAGGCTTCTCGGTATCAGCCACCGCCAGGTCAATGAAGAATCCAGCGGTGCCGATCTGCGTCTTCACGTCGTAGCCCTGGGCAGTCAAGCGAGCGGCAACCTGTTCCTCGAAAATCGAATCGGCGCCGCGTCCGGTTTCTTCCGCAATGCCGAGCTTTCCGGTCTGGGCGAATGATAGGAACATCTTGAGTGCCGCAACGCCCCTTCCCTTGGATCGCGACAGGTCCACATCGTCGCCCGTGATCGATGCGAAGACCTCGCAACGTAGCTTCGCCCTGGAGATCAACACGTTGAGACGACGCTCGCCGCCCTCGGAGTTGAGCGGCCCGAAGCTCATCGAGAGGAATCCCTCTTTCGTCCGACCGTAGCCTAGGGAAATGAATATGACGTCCCGCTCGTCGCCCTGGATGTTCTCGAGGTTCTTGACGAAGAACGGCTCGCTGGTACCGCGACTGAAGAACTCCTCCGTATCCGGATTTTCCTTCCGCAGCAGTTCCAGTTCGTCTTGTACGGCCTGGCGCTGCGCGACAGAGAAGGTGGCAACGCCCAGCGTTCTATCCGGCGTCTCCCGGGCGTGACGGATTACGGCCTCAGCGACGATCCGCGCTTCCTTAGGATTCGTGCGAGTGTTTCCCCGATCATAATGCGCATCCGGAAGATAGTGGAACTTGAGGCCCATGCCGGCAACGGCGTCGTAAGGGCTCGGCACAATGAAAAGTTTGTTGTCGTAGAATTGCTTGTTCGACACCGCTATCAGCGATTGATGCTTACTGCGGTAGTGCCAATTCAACATCCGGTGCGGTAGGCCCTTTGCCAGGCAAAGGTCCAAAATGCTTTCCGCATCCTTGGCCTGGAAGGTGAGTTCATCATCCTCATCGCGGTCGTCGTCGTTTCCAGTCAACTTGGCGAAGAAGCGGGTCGGCGGCAATTGGCGCTCGTCACCAACGACCACCATTTGACGGCATCGCGCGACGGCGCCGAGGGCGTCGACCGGTTCGATTTGCGACGCTTCGTCAACGACCAACAGGTCGAATGAGATCGAACCTGGCTTAAGGAACTGCGCCACGGATAGCGGGCTCATCAGGATGATGGGCTTGATCTGCTGGATGACGGGACCGGCGCGCTCCAGGAGCTGGCGGATCGGCAGATGATTGCGTTTCTTGGCTATCTCTCCGTTGAGAACCCCCAACGGACCGATGCCCCCGGCGTTTCGCGGCAACCGCGAAGCGTGCTCGTAGGCGATCTGGTCCCGCGCGAGCTTCATCCGTTGAAGATCGAGCTTTCGGAAACTCTCGACCAGCCGGCCATGCACTTCGCCGTCGAATTTCCTGAGTTCGGGATGGGCTGCGAAGATTACAGTGCGCATCGCTTCGAAATAAGCACGGTCGAACGTCGCTACTAACGAAGATCCCGCGAGCGAACCGTTGAGCAGACCTTCACCAAGGGCGCCGAGGCCTTTTTCCTCCGCAAGGCGAAGGCGATCCATGAATGCGATCCAGCGGGTCACGCGTTCGGGCGATTTCCGCCAATCGGACACAAGTTCGACAAGACTGGCCACGGGCAGATCGGTGCCGGTTCTCATTGGAATACGGGACGCATCGAGTTGCAGGAAATCAAGCAGGTGGTCGACACCGGACCTCGCCGACCGAAAATCGTTCTTGAACGCCTCTAGCGATCTGTTGTCATCCGCCGACAAAGTCACGCGCGCCAGACGTTCGCGTACGCCCTGAACCCCATCTTGCGGAAACGTCGCCCACCAGGCGCTCAGGTTTCGCAGCTTTGCCCAATCGGATCGTTCCTTACGCCATGCGCCGCCGAAGGCTGCTCGTCCCGAGGCTTGCACTTCCTCGAACAATCGGCGCGCGGTTTGAGCGGCAATCAATCCGTCTATCAGCAGCAAACGCTGCTCTACCGCTTTCGGCATCTCAACATTCAGGTAAGAGCTCAGAAGCGCGACCTGCGCCCGGTAGCGCGAACTGAAGAAGCGGAATAGCGACCGCCCTTTTTCGGCGATGACACTCCGGCACTCGCCGATCGATGCGTTCCAAGCCGCCTCGACGAACGCAGAGTCAAATGCCGTCTTTAGTCTCGCGAAGCGCTCGCCCTTTTCGACTATCTCCGTGACGTCGTTGGCGTGATCCCATATGGGATCACGGAAGGCCTCACGATCGCATTCCGGCATTGCGGCGGCCGCTTCCACGAACGTCAGCAGTCGCTCCACTTCGCCGAAAGTCTGCGGTCGCGGAAGATCGAACAACCCGCACGCGCCCTCGATGCTGGTGTTTAGCCTGGTCAGGTCGCCGGCGACCGTCTCTAACGACCGCCGTAGCGCATCCATTTCCGAGGGGTCGAGGGCCTCCCTGCCGACGCCGCGCCACGGATGCTGGTGTGGTGGACCGTCCGCAGCGATCCTTTCCGTTATCTCTTCAACCAGTTCACGCCGCTTTTCACGGTCAAGCGGTGACCAAGTCTCGGGATCTATCAACGGCCGATCGGGCTCACCGGAGGATTCCCTCGTCCGAATAAGGTTGCCCAGCATCTGGAATGGCGTCAGACCGCTCGGCTTGTGCAACGCATGCATCATCTCGGCGTGGCGATTGAGCTCGTCGCGGCTGTCCGTCAACCGCTGCACCAGGGTCGCCTCTCCGCGCGGCGTCGGTGCTGCCGCGCTCCGCGCGCGCTTCAGTTCCTCCAGAAGTACCCGCTTGTTGGCTTTGCTTGAGTGAAGCTCCAACGCAAGGGATGAGAGTCCAGCGTCCCTCAGACGCCGATGCACGACGTCCAGCGCGGCCATTTTCTCCGCGACGAACAGCACAGTGCGTCCCTGAGCTGCCGCCGCCGCGATGATGTTCGTGATGGTTTGCGACTTTCCCGTCCCCGGGGGGCCTTTGATGACGAGATGGCGCCCGCGCGCCACTTCCTCGATGGCGACGGTCTGGGACGAATCGGCGTCGATCACATGGTTCATCGCAATCGGCTGGATCACCGGGTCGATCTTGCCGTCGTCCGCGACGATCGGATCAGGCGACTCGAAACCGTCCTGCAGGAGACCTCGGATCAGAGGGTTGAGATCCAATCCGCTGTCCGCTGGCCAATTCTCGGGGTCGAGATCGCGGTACATAAGGAACTTCGAAAAGGAAAAGAACCCGAGCACCATGGCGTCCGGATCGACCTGCCATCGCGGCTTGCGCGAGACCGTCGCGGCGACGCCATTCAAATAAGCGACGATATCTACGTCGTCCTCGTCGCCGAAATCCTCGATCTTCAACCCGAACTCACCCTCCATCTTCGCTTGGAGCGACAGATTCGGAGAGGGAGGCTCCGAGCGCCAAACGAGGTGGAACCGGTCGGCAGCACTGCTGCGCTCGAGGCGCACTGGGAGGAGCACCAACGGTGCAAAGCGCTCGATGTCCGACTTGTCGTCTTCGAACCATTTCAATAGTCCGAACGCCAGGTAGAGAATGTTGACGCCCTGCTCTTCTTCCAGAGTGCGGGCGTCGTACCAGATGTCGAGAAGGCGCTTTTGAAGCCCCTCCGAAGACAGCCTGGTCTGCAGCCGCTTGTCGGAATGACGCGACTGGAGGCTGCCGTCGGTACTTTCGTCGTTGAGTGCCGGCTGCGCGGCCTTGCCGGGGGAGTTCTCGCCTTTGACCTTCGATTGGGAATCGGTCTCCTCGATCGCTGCCGGCAGGAAAGTAAAACGCTTTCCCTCGCCCAGGATCCGGAAGACTTCGGCGGATTTCTCGTCGACAATCTCGATGGCGCGGATGTTTTTGGTCCGCAGCGGAATGTGGACGAGCCTATTTCGCGTGCCCAAGTCGAGGAGCGCACGCCTGTCCGCCAAAAGCCTGTCCCGGATCGATATGCCCGCCAAAATAACCCCCACGCACCCTTAAACCAAAGATTGCAGGACTGAAAGGCATTTGGTCAAGCTGGCCCAGTTATGCTCTCAAATAGGCCGTCGGGGCCAACCGATCTAGAACGAATAGCACGCGTTGAAATTGTTGCTTGGTCAGGACGAGCAATATCTTGGCGTTCACCGCAAAGGCTAGTCAGGTGGACACAGACGGCAGTGATCTTTGCGAAATTCGAGAGTTAGCTGCTGAGCTTCGAGAGGCGATCGAGCGCTGTCCACGCGAACGTTTGCCCATCACCTTTGCCGATTTCCCCCGTGGTGCCTGTGGCGACGCAACGCTGCTATTAGCGAAACGCCTCGCAAGAAACGGTCACACCAGATTTGTCTACGTTCTACGGAACGGGGGTCTCACGCATGGTTGAGACATGGCGCCTTGATCGTCGATGTCATGGCGGATCAATTCGGAGATCAGTTCCAACCAGTCATGGTCGATACAATGTCAAACTGGCATGCCACGTTCGATCTTGATCCGGACGATCAGCAGCACCCGGCAAATTTTGAGGAGTACGACAGGGCCACTGTTGTGACGCTCGCAAACGCCTACGTGGCGCTCGTGGAGCAAGTGCTCCGTAGCTCTATGCAAAGGTTAAATTCGGATCGTCTCTAATTCCAAAATTTACGAACTGGCCGTCGCCGCGCCGATGCTGAGGAGCAACGCGATGCGACCATGCGGCCCGCGCCTTCTACGATTTCTGGAACAGCGGCGATGACGCTTTGCCGAGCAGGCTTTCGCCACCGTCACTAGCGCCCGGCTGTCCACACGGACCCGAAGGCTCTGCCTTCGCTTCGCGCCAGTTCCGCGCCGCCGTGCCCGACCTCACAGCGCCGTTGAGAAGATGATCGCCGGCGACTATGTCACCGTGCGGTAGTGTCTCAGTTTGAAACTTCGCAATGCTTTCGCATGGGCGGCAAGGCGCGGGCGGCGGGCACCGCGCAAGCGGGCCCGGTGAAAACGGGTTCAGATTGCCGGCCAGGCATCTCCGAACGCAGGATTGGTGGTGACGATGATCGGAGGCGCACTGCGCCATCACCCCTGGATGCCGGAGCCAGCCCTGATGGGCGCCGTCCGATCGCAAAGTCGGAGCCTTATTGATCAGGCCAGTGCAAACCAATCGCGTTGTTTGAGACCGCCAGAAACAGCCAATCCCCGTCGGACCAACGCGTGCCCTGCACGCATTACCTCCCATGCAATTTCATCGAGTTCGGCGGCAATTTCCTCGGTACTCCGCAAAGTGTTCTTGCGAAGGGCGGTGAGGACGCGTCGCTCCAACAAAACGCCATCGTACGCGGGCTCCACGTTCCCGCCTTCGAAGCGATCGCACCACAGTATTTTTCCGCGCCAAACGATGAAATGGCTACCGCAGCCTCCTTCGCGCCAGACCGATGGAAAGATGGTGACGTTTCCACCTCGCGTATCGAGCCGCCAGGCCTTTCCTGCACGAGGGTCCAGATTCACCACCAAGGTTTCTCCGCAGCCATCAGGGCAACTCATCAGAACGGACCGCAGCGCACCGCGACGCACGAAAACCGCATCGCCGGGCCTCTGAAGCAGACTCTCGCCCTGGTCGCGATACTCCGCTTCTCCGCGTAGCTGCACCGATCTCGCTGGATTCGTCATGCGTTTGCTTTTCCTTCAAGATCTTCCGCCAGCCGCGCCGCGACGACGAACCCTTTCGTCCGACGGTAGCGATCGGCGGCCGGCCCGTCGTCCCATTGACATCGCCGGAGAAGGTGAACTGCCACTGCGGCCTGATATTCAGTCCCGCAGGACTGTGCAGCGATCCCCATTCGCCTTAGCTGTCTGACGACTGTAGACATCCAGCAGTGCTTCGCGGTCGGCTCGCAAGGGCCCGGAGGATGAATGAAAGTTCCTGGAGCATAAAGACGCTCGATCTCGGCCCACCATGCCAAATCCTCGTATGCGTTCGGATCGCACTCCGGTGGCAGCTGGAACGCGAACCACGTTTCGAGAGCGGCCAGATCAACCGTGAGAGGCGCTTCCCGCAAAACCGACGCCAGATCGATCAGAATTGCCTGACCATTTCGCACGCGAACGTTTTCGCCGTGAAGGTCGCCATGAGCGGGGGCCATACGATAACGTTGTTTCAGACCGCATAACCGGTCCCAAATTTCGTTGGGCCCGATCGCGACGCCATCGCGCAACGCCGCCTCGGGATAGCGAGGGTTGACGTTTTTTGGATTACAAAGGCCCGCCATGGCCCTAGCGACCGCGCCCTCGACAGGATCGTTTGCGTAGGCTTGATCCCTCCAGCCACAAAGCGTCTCTTCGATGAGCGAGGTGACAGCTTGGGCGGCGACGCTGCGACGGGTCAGATCCCACAAGGATTCTGACCGGTCGACGAAGTTGCCGACCAAGAGGCTGCGTTCCGTGCCTGTGATCATGTCGTGTATATTCGGCCTGAGACCGAAAGGGATAAACCTGTCGGCGTACTCGTCGTAGTTCGAGTACTCTCGCGCAATTTTGTCACGTCTATCGAGCTTTGCGAAGGCCGGTTGAGGCCAGACACCGGCATTCGAAGTTGCCACGGTCATGTGAACCGCAAAAACACGAGCATCGGAACGACCTCCAGTCAACTCGACCAAGGTGATGCTGCTGCAATGCCAGAATGCGCGCTCGAACAGCGCCTTGTCGGCATCGCGTACCGGCTCCCGATTGTCGGCGAACTTGATTTTCAGGTCCATCCGCGGCTTGGGGCCCGCATCGTGCCGCGCCGCGCCTTCCGCGAGGGCGTGCGCCGGCGGATCGGTTCGTGCCACGACGCCGGGAATGCCAAGGATCTCGGCGGCAAGGCGTTGCAAGCGGCCCATAGCCGCATCATCGCTCGCAACCAGGTACACCGTGACGTTATAATCCACTAGCATGCGGGCGTGGCGCCGGGCGAGCGATACCAAGAAATCTGGCACATCAATCCCAAACCAGAAAATGGCGGCGCATGCGCCGGCAGGCTCGACAGCATGTTCGAGACCGCAATGGCGTAAGCTCAAACTTCTCTGTTCGAACTCGCGTCGGACCTCATTGATCGGTTCCGCGCCGAACCATAGAACTTCGCGGCGATTTTCAATCATGGCGGGTCGCCGGCCGGATCGGTAGCGGCCAAAAACTTCCCTTGGCCAGCGCGCCGGCGTGTGAGCAGACCAGGCAGCCGTGCACAATTCGAGCGGTGGTCGGCCTAACCGTACCTCGGATGCCGTCATATAGCTGGAAGCGGGAGTTTGCCGGCATCGGCGTGACCGCCCCCAAGAACATCGTTACGGCAAGAGAAGCCATCGTCGAGTTGATCGACATGACGGCAGGCTGCGGCTCATGAGCACCCAGCAAGTACGGATCCGCCGCGCGCTGTTCGGGAGTCAGCATTTCTCGTCGGATCTGTTCGCCATCGAGCGCGCCGGTGCAAGTCAGGCAAGGCAATCCCGGCGAAAGCATCTGTGTGCGGCCGGTTATGTGCGTGACGGCGCCGTCGCGTACCGTGACGCTCACGCCCATATCGATGACCGGTACGAGATGCTGGTAGGCGAGCTGACCGATCACCGCCCTGCTCGCATGCGAGTCGGTGCACAAGAAGAGGAAATCGAGCTTCGTCAGTTCGTGCGCGACGTCCTCCTCCACAACATCGCGGTCCAGCCGTCGGACCCGCGCGGCAGGAGCGACGGTACGAATGCTGCGCTCCGCGACTAGGGTCTTCGGCTGCCCAACGTCGGCGATACCCGCACAGGCCAAGCGATTGAGGTTTGTCGGCTCGACAACGTCAGGGTCCACTAGCGTGAAATCCGAAACACCGAGATGCGCCAGTTGCTGCACCAGCACCGACCCCGTACCACCAACCCCCACGACTCCGACTCGTAACGAGGCCACGATGCGCTGGCCGGATGAACCGAATGCTCGGACTTGACGATCGTGGAGGGCCTCCGCGGCCACCGCGAAAACGTTGGACGACCGGGATACCAGCCGCTTGCCTACGTCCCAAACCGGAATGTCTGTTTTGTGGCCCAGCCGGCGAGCGCGACACCCGTCCGGTCCGATAACCATTGCCAGGTGGACGCCATTCGGAACGCGACGATCGAAATAGTCCGCGAGCGCGATCTCCCCATCGTCATCGATCGGCGAGAAGCGGGGGAATCCGGTTTCCATGGGGTGCGTATGCACGAGAACCACGCTGTCACGGGCCGGGCGCGCCTGGTTCGCTACCTCGACAAGGTATGCAGCACGCAATACTGCCGAGATCGCGTCGCGCCGTACATATGCACTATCCGGCACAGGCGTCGCAGCATGCGCGATCCACGTCCCCGTTGCCATCTCGTGCTTTGCATAGACGATGGCACAGCTCTCCACCGACCGATCCCCGAGGAGATCGCTGGCCAGATTGTCGAACATTGGACTGGCGAATCTGAGCCTGCTCACTGCAGACGCCTCATTCGCTCGACAATCGTGTTCATCCAACTCGAGAGCGTGTCTCGATTGGGATTCCATGGCTGGGTTAGATGCCAAGAGAACCACAAACCTGGAGCGCCGTCCTCGGGTATGGGATTGGCGTGGGCTGCGTTCATGGGCACGCGGTTTCCGTCGAGCATGAGGTCATGATCCGCCCAAAAGCAATCGAGGGCGGCGAACGGGTATCCCGGCGGTACCAGAAACCGGATTGAGGTCGCGGGCTTACTCCAGCCTGGTGGCAACCTAACGCTGGGGATCGTGACTAGGGTCGTGCCGCTGGGAAGCATTGTCGTCGCCACGTCACCGTAACGATCCCTTAGCTCGTCCAACTGGGCGTCCAGAGGGCCCATCTTCAGCCGAAGTTCGCCTTCGGGGCAGACGAGAACCGAAGGGGGCCCTTGTCTTTGTCCAGGGGCACCGATTCGCCGTCCGCGATGATCCTGTCCGGATCGTTGCCATGGCCCTCGAGCACCAGATCATGGCTGGGGTCCCAATCCGCGACGCGAGCCTTGATCTGAAGCCCGGTCAGGGACTCTTGGTCGGTCTCGTACTTTTTCCCGCTAACGAAGAAGGTAAACACCTGCTTCTTGGGGCTCTCCTTCGCCGTCTCGTGATTATCGGTCGCCATCATAGGCTCCTTTGAGGTTCAGGAGGCCGCAGTCACGACGACTTCCGTTGCTAAGATGCTACGCCGCCTTTGTGGCCAAAAGTTGGTAATCTAATATTAAATAAATGTAATGTTTGTAATAGAAACAAAATTGTTTGGCTGATTGACGCCGGAATCGAATTGAGATTCTCTAGCTACCATGGCTGATTTGGAAATTTATCGGATTGTCGGCGCCGAACTGGCGGCGCGGAGAAAGAAGTTGCGTCTTAAGCAAGCAGAAGTGGCCGATCAGATTGGCCTAACTAGAGCGTCACTCGCGAACATCGAGAGCGGCCGTCAGAAGCTGATGCTGCATCAAGTCTACAAGCTGGCGACCGCCCTCAAGGCCGACTCGATCATGGAACTCGTTCCGGCGAGCTTTTCGTTCGAGCAGGCGAGCGGCCCCGTGCGGCTGGTGGGTAGCGAGGTCAACGACGTGCAGAAGGCTCAGATCGAACAGTTTGTCCGCCGAAAAGCCGGAGTCGAGAAATGAGCGAGTTCGCGAAGGAGCAGGCGTGTGCGCTTGTCGAGAAACTCGGACTCAAGGCCCCCCCTGTTCCGGTGGAGAAGCTCGCCAGGGCGCTCGGTGTCAGGGTCGAATACAGTCCCTTCGACGACGAACTGTCAGGGATGGCATTCCTCCGCGAAGGCACGCCGATCATCGGCGTGAACTCAAATCACCATCCCAACAGGCAGCGCTTCACGATCGCGCACGAGCTGGGCCACATTGTCCTCCACCGACCGCATCTCGAGACGTCGGTCATGATAGACAAAAGCAGGAATTTCATCCCGCGAGATCCGACCTCGGCGCAGGGTACCGATCCGCTCGAGATCCAGGCCAACGCGTTCGCGTCCGAACTGCTGCTGCCGGCGAAGCTGATCCGACAGGCGCTGGCGGAGCGGCCGGGCGACCTGAACGACGACGATTACCTCATCGCCCTGGCCAAGCGCTTCAGGGTAAGTCTCACCGCATTCCAGTACAGGCTCGAGAACATCTAGGCGGCAACAGCGTGGCCTTCGTCTTTTACGATGTCGAGACCAGCGGTCTGAACAAGCGCTTCGACCAAATTCTCCAGTTCGCGGCCGTGAGGACGGGCGTCGATCTGGTCGAGACCGAGCGGTTCGAGACGCGATGCCGGCTGATGCCTCAAGTCGTGCCGTCGCCGAAAGCGCTGCATCTCACGAGAGCGGCGCTCGCCGACGTGACGGACACCTCGCGACCAACCCACTACGGCATGGTCTGCACCATCGCCCGCGTTCTCTCGTCGTGGTCGCCTTCCGTGTTTCTCGGCTTCAACTCCATCTCATTCGACGAGGAATTCCTCCGCCAGGCATTCTACCAGTGCCTGCATCCGATTTTCCTGACCAACACGAACAGAAACGCCCGTGCTGACGTTCTTAACCTTGTGCGTGCCGCCGGAACGCTACACCCCTCGGTCATCCGTCCGGGCGTAGGCGCGGATGGCGCGGATGTCTACAGGCTCGGCCCGCTCGCCGCCGCCAACGGCATCGCACCCGGCAAGACGCACGACGCCGCTCACGACGTCGACGCGACCCTTGGACTTTGCCGGCTGGTTCGGAGCGGCGCACCCGAGTTATGGTCAGCTTTTCTTCGCTTCTCCTCCAAGACTTCCGTCGTCGATTTCGTAAGGGACGAGGATGCCTTCGCATATTTCGATTTTTACGGCTCCCCGCGCGTCATGCACTTCCTGACCAGGGTGGGCATCAGTCCGCGGGACGGAAACGTCCACTACTGCCTCGACCTGACCGTTGACCTTGACGCACTGAGAAAACTCGACGAATCCGATCTGACGGAACGCATGAAGATCGAACCGCGACCTATCCGCCGGCTCAAGGTCAACGGCTCCCCGCTTCTTTATCCGTTATGGGACATCGAACAACCGCTGTTCGGCGAGACATCGGAAGCGGATCTGATGCGATCCGCATCCTCAGTCAGGGCAGACCCAGATTTCATGGAGAAACTGACGCGCGCGGCCGCGGCCGCCGAAAGGATCTACTTGCCCTCGGAGCACATCGAACTCCAGATCTACGGAGCCGGCTTTTTCTCCGACGCTGATCGCGAGCTGTGCAGACAGTTTCATTTGCGCGGGTGGGAGGATCGGGTTCGCTTGGTACAGCAGTTCGACGATCAGCGGTTGAGGCGTCTCGGTCGCAGGCTGATTTATTTTGAAGCCCCCCATCTGATCGACGCGACGGAGCGCCGCGCTATGGACGAGGATATCGCCGCAAGGCGGCGGGGCGATGGACGCCACTCCTCGCCGCAATGGACGACGGTGCCTAGCGCGCTTTTGGAACTGGAGTCGATCGGCGCCGAGATTTCGCAGGAATTCAGAGGAAGCTTCGCCGCGATCACGTAGCGATTTGCGCCCGGCATTCGACGGCGCCATACGAGGCGCGTCAGGCGCAGCAGATTGGGTCCGCTCGAGCCGTGGCGACGTTGAATGACCGCCCGCTACAAGCGCCCGCTCAGGGCGCTGAATCATTCCGACAAGCTTTGAGGGCGCGTGCGCTTTGAATACGAGAATGCGATTTCAGACGCGACACTAACTGGACACCCAGCTTTGTCAGGCCACTAACTATTTGAATTTATGGCGCTCCCTAGGGGAATCGAACCCCTGTTTCAGCCTTGAGAGGGCCGCGTCCTAACCGCTAGACGAAGGGAGCGTTGGCTTGAGGGAATAGCCGCGAAATCGTCCGGCTGCAAGGCGCTGAAGGCCATGGTTTTGCGTGATTTTGGCGGTCTGGCATCGAAATCAGGCTTCAGGGCGCCTTCAACTGAGCGATGGCGGCGGCCGAAGGGGCGAGCCGGTAGAAGACGGCCCCTGACAATCCGGAACTTAGTGAAGACTCAGCGCGCATCTGCTGTCGTTTCAACGCCGGTCGAATGAACTCGATCTCCTCCGTCGCCGGGCTTCCGCCGTGGCGAGGAAACCGGCCAACCGCCCGGCAGCCCTGCTTCTGACAAACGGCAAATCCAAAACACCTGTCTGTGAAGTCACCGCGTCGTTAACGTCTGATAGCATCGCGGCATTCCTGATGCCGAGGGCGCCTCGGCCAAATCGCGAAAGGACATCCGCAAACAGCAAATTGCCTTAACCAGATTGCCTTCACGAAAATTGCCTTTGGGGCAGGGAAACCCGCGCGGCGATCCGAGCGAATGGAAATGTGTTCCGGCTCGCGCCGCAAACAGATCAACAGCTTAAAAAGAGCGAGGGACAGCCATGATCAAGGTGAAGATAAACGGCCAGGAACAAAATTGGGATGGCGATCCGGATCTTCCGTTACTCTGGTTTCTCCGGGATGAGGTGGGACTGACGGGAACCAAATATGGCTGCGGCCAGGCCCTGTGCGGCTCGTGCACCGTCATCATCGACAAGCAGGCCGTGCGCGCCTGCATCACCTCGGTTTCCGACGTAGTCGGCCGCGACGTCACCACCATCGAGGGCCTGCACCCGACCGGCGATCACCCGGTGCAGAAGGCCTGGCGCCAGCTCAATGTCCCGCAATGCGGCTATTGCCAGACCGGCCAGATCATGCAGGGCGCCGCGCTATTGATGGACAATCCAAAACCTTCCCATGACCAGATCCGCGAAGCGATGGCGGGCAACATCTGCCGCTGCGGCTGCTACCAGCGCATCGAGAATGCCGTGCATCTCGCGTCAACGGGGGTGTGATCATGAATATCCTCACCAATCCCAAAAAACTCCGTGGCTTTGAGCGGCACCTCAAGGTCGAGAACGTTTCCCGCCGCAGCATCCTGAGGGGCCTCGGCATCGCCGGCGGCTTTGCGCTCGCGGCGCCCGTGATGTCACGCCCGGCTTTCGCCGCCTATGAGACCGGCGCATCGAAGATGCCGCACGGCACCGTGGTCGATCCACGCGTGTTCGTCTCGATCGCGCCCGACGGCATCGTCACCATCGTCGGCCACCGCGCCGAGATGGGAACCGGCGTGCGCACCAGCCTGCCGCTGATCGTCGCCGAGGAGATGGAAGCCGACTGGTCGCGCGTCCGCGTTCAGCAGGCGCCCGGCAACGAGGCCAAATACGGCAACCAGGATACCGACGGCTCGCGCAGCACGCGGCATTATCTGATGCCGATGCGCCAGATCGGCGCCTCGGCACGCTCGATGCTGGAGGCCGCCGCCGCCAAGCGCTGGGGCGTGCCGGCGACCGAGGTGAAGGCCCGCAATCACGAGGTGGTCCACGCTGCGAGCGGACGCAAGCTTGGCTTTGGCGATCTTGCCGCCGATGCCGCCAAGGAATCGGTGCCCGGCATCGAAGGCTTGAAGCTGAAGGACCCGAAGGATTTCCGCTATCTTGGCAAGGGCCAGATCGGCATCGTCGACCTCAGGGACATCACCGTCGGCAAGGCGCATTACGGCGCCGATATCCGTCTGCCGGGCATGAAATACGCCGTCATCGCCCGTCCGCCGGTAACCGGCGGCAAGGTGAAGTCGTTCGACGCGGCGGAAGCGATGAAGGTCTCTGGAGTCGAGAAGGTATTGGAGGTCAAGGGCTGGCCGTGGCCATCCAAATTCCAGCCGCTCGGTGGCGTTGCCGTGATCGCCCGCAACACCGGGGCTGCGATCAAGGGGCGCGACGCGCTGAAGATCGTCTGGGATGACGGCGCCAACGGCAAATACGACTCGGTCGCCTACCGGGCTTCGCTGGAAGAGGCCGCGCGAAAACCGGGACTGGTGGTGCGCAAGGAAGGCGACGCCGATGCGGCGTTGAAAGGCGCCGACAAGGTGATCGCGGCTGAGTATTATTTGCCGCATCTGGCGCATGTCAGCATGGAGCCGCCGGTCGCGGTCGCCGACGTCAAAGGCGACAGGTGCGAAATCTGGGCGCCGGTGCAAAGTGCCGGGGGCACGCGCGAAGACGTCGCCAAGACACTCGGCATCCCCGACGCCAACGTCACCGTCAACGTCACGCTGCTCGGCGGCGGCTTCGGGCGCAAATCGAAATGCGATTTCGCGATCGAGGCGGCACTGCTGTCGAAGGAACTCGGTGCGCCCGTGAAGGTGCAATGGACGCGAGAGGACGATGTTCGTCACGGCTTCCTGCACACCGTCTCGGTGGAACGCATCGAGGCCGGGCTAGACAAGAGCGGCAAGGTAATCGCGTGGCGGCACCGCAGCGTCGCCCCGACGATTGCCTCGACCTTCGCAGCTGGTGCGAAGCATGAGGCGCCGTTCGAACTCGGCATGGGACTGATCGACAATCCGTTCGAGATCGCCAACCTGCAATGCGAGAATCCGGAGGCGGCCGCGCATACCCGCATCGGCTGGTTCCGTGCGGTGTCGAACATCCCGCGCGCCTTCGCGGTCCAGTCCATGGTCGCCGAAATCGCTTCTGCTACCAAGCGCGACCCGAAGGACATGCTGCTGGAGCTGATCGGATCGCCGCGCCTCGTCAACCTGTCGTCGGTGAAGGACCCCTGGAACTACGGCGAGCCCTATAGCAGCTATCCGATCGACACCGCCCGCCTTCGCAAGGTGGTCGAGCTCGTCGCGGACAAGGGCGGCTGGGGACGGTCCGTGCCGAAAGGCCACGGGCTCGGCATCGCCGTGCACCGGAGTTTCGTCAGCTACATCGCGACCATCGTCGAGGTCGCCGTTGACGACAAGGGCAAGTTCACGGTGCCCAGGGTCGATACCGCGATCGATTGCGGAACCTATGTCAATCCGGAGCGCATCGAATCCCAGATCGAGGGCGCTGCGATCATGGGGCTGAGCCTTGCCAAACATGGCGAGATCACCTTCAAGGACGGCAAGGTGCAACAGGGCAATTTCGACGATTTCCCTGTGATCCGGATGGACGAGTCACCGCTGGTGACCCACGTCTATATCGTGCCGCCGGGGCCCGACACGCCGCCCAGCGGCGTCGGCGAACCCGGCGTGCCGCCGTTCGCGCCGGCGTTGATCAACGCGATCTTCGCCGCCACCGGAAAGCGCATCCGGAGCCTGCCGATCGGCAAGCAACTGGAGGCGTGACAAGGAACGTTAAAGGGCTGTGGCCGTTTTCATCGATCTGACAGGAGCTAGGTCGATGAAAATGTCGATGAAAATCACGATGGTGAGGTTAGGGACGCTCGCGGCAGCCATGCTGTCGGGCGTCCTTCTTTTTGACATGCAGGCAGCGAACGCCCAGACCAACGCCGCGCCGGACACAACGGCAACCCGGCCGGCAAAAACGCCGTCAGGCCAGACTTCGATTCCAAGCAGCGGGCCAGCAGCCACGACGACGCAAACCACCGGCGAAGCCAGCCGGGATCCGACCATCAAGCAGATGAACGAAACCGAAAAGTCGAAGGTCGATTCCAAGGGCAAATGACTTGAAATAGAAAGCGGCGGGTTGAACCCGCCGCTCTCCAGACCGCTCTATCCGCCGATTTGTTCGGCCGTCACTTCTTGACGGCGAATACCCAGACGACGCCGCCTTGCGGCACGTTGTTCTCGACACCCACGTTATTCTGCGTCGCCAGCGCGTCCTGGATGCGTTGTGCATCCACGCCCCAGCCGGACTGCACGGCGATATATTGCGTGCCGTCGACCTCATAGGCGATCGGCATGCCCACGATGCCGGAGTTGGTCTTCTGCTCCCACAACTTCTCGCCCGTCTTGGCGTGGTAGGCACGGAACATGCGGTCGTTGGTGCCGCCAACGAAAACGAGGTCACCCGCCGTCGCAGTCACCGAGCCGAACAATTGCGATTTGGGGAAATTCTGCTGCCAGACCTTTTTCCCGGTGGCCGGATCCCACGCCTGCAGTTCGCCAAAATGATCAGCGCCGGGGCGAACCTTCAGGCCGATGTCCTCGGGCTTGGTGCCGAGCCAAAGCTGGCCCGCAACCAGCGGCACTTTCTCGCCGGTGAAGCCGCCGCAGAAATTCTCGTTGGCGGGCACGTAGACCAGGCCGGTCTTCTGGCTATAGGCCGCCGACGGCCAATCCTTGCCGCCCCACAGTGACGGACAGAACTCGACCCGCTTGCCAATCACCGGCTTGTGCGCGGGATCGACGATCGGCCTGCCGGTCTCCGGCTCGATTCCTTTCCAGACGTCGGTGTGAACAAAGGGCCAGCCGCTGACGTAGTTGATCTTGTCCGCCTTGCGCTCGAGCACCCAGAAGATCGCGTTGCGGCCGGGATGAATCAGGCTCTTGATGGTGCGACCGTCCTTTTGCAGGTCGACCAGCATCGGCGCCTCGACCTCGTCCCAGTCCCATGAATCGTTCTGATGGTACTGGAAGTATGTCTTTATCCTTCCGTTCTCGGGGGCGAGCGCGAGCACCGAGGTTGAGTAGAGATTGTCGCCGGGATGAGTATTGCCCGGCCAGGGTGCGGCATTGCCGGTGCCCCAATAGATGGTCTTGGTTTCGATGTCGTAGTTGCCGGTCATCCAGGCCGGCGCGCCGCCCGATTTCCAGTCGTCACCGGTCCAGGTTTCGTGCCCGGGCTCGCCTGGACCCGGAATCGTAAAGGTGCGCCACAGTTCCTTGCCGTTCTCGGCATCGTACGCGACAACATATCCGCGCACGCCGAATTCACCACCGGAACCGCCGACGATCACCTTGCCGTCGACGATCAGCGGCATCAGCGTCAGGTACTGACCCTTCTTGTAGTCCTGAACCTTGGTGTCCCACAGCACCTTGCCGGTCTTGGCGTCGAGCGCGACGACGTGATCGTCGGTGGTCGCGAGATACAACTTGTCCTGCCACAATCCGACGCCGCGGTTGGTCGGATGCAATTGAAAGAGATCGTCGGGAAGCTGGCGCTTGTATCGCCAGTACTCGTCGCCAGTCTTGGCATTGAGCGCGATCACCTGCCCCGCAGGCGTCGCGACGAACATCACGCCATTGTTGACGATCGGCGGCGCCTCATGGCCTTCGACCACACCGGTCGAGAAGGTCCATACCGGCGTGAGGTCCTTGACGTTCGAGGTGTTGATCTGGTCGAGCGGGCTGTAGCCCTGCCCGTCATAAGTCCTGCGATACAGCATCCAGTTGCCGGGTTCGGGTTTTTCGAGGCGGGCCGACGTCACCGGGCTGTAATTCTCGATCGGTCCAGCGCCGGCGGCGGCTGAGACAAGGCACGTGAATGCGACAGAGCTCGACAATAACCATTGTTTCGCGGTCATGAGACGCAACCTCCCTGTTTTGTTTTTTTTCATTCATTCCATGGTCGTGCGAAAACCCGATGCGGCTTCATCCCCGCGTTAGGTACCTACCTTTCCGATGAATGTTGCAGTGACGGTGAGGGCACCATCGGAGATCGCCAGCGGAAGCGCCGCCAGTCGCCGCGGCGCCGGCCCGAACAGGACTTTTGCGCTTTCCCGCGGATCATATTCGGAGTTGTGGCAGGCACATTTGAACACGAGCTTGTCGCCCGAGGCCTGTTTCACCCAGCCGGTGACGGGGCATCCCGTGTGCGAACAGATCAGCGAATAGGCGACGATGCCGTCGGCGCTGCGTGATCGCGTGTCGTCGTCCAGCTCGGCTGGATCGAGCCTGACCACCAAAAGCTCGTTCAACCGCGAGCCCTTGCGGATCACGGCGGTCTTGGGGTCCTTTGGCCAGGCGCGCACGGGAGGCCCGCCGAGCTTCAAATCCTCGGGCTTGATGACCTCGCCCGCGCGGTCCCCTTCCGAGAAAACGAGCGTGTCGGCTTTTTGCGGCCGCAGATTGCTGCCGGGCTGATCATCCTCCGCAACGGAGGGCTCTGGAGCAGCAAGACAGGCGCAAGTCGCAAGCGCCGTCAGCAACATCGCGCGCCGCGTCGGATCGGAACATGAAACCGCGCCATCGTGTTCGACGATGTCGTCGATGGGAACCGCGGCGCTGGGGTTGGATTCCGACATGACGCAAGCTGAGCGTGCAACTCAGCCAAAAAAATGGCGAGCGTCCAACTTGCCAGCGTTGCTGCTACGCGAAAAATCACCTTGCATTCTGAAGTTGAGTTCGACGAGCGGCCGTTGATCGCTCCGCTCAGGGCTCGCTCACGAACTTCAGCTGCCCTGCAGGTTTCAGCGTCTTTGCATCAAATGTGCGGATTTCAGTTACGCCGCCGATATCGAGGGTCACGACCAGCCGGTCGCCGGCGACGCCGGTGGAGACGATACGGGCGCCTTTCGGCAGCGTCGCCGTGGTATCTGATATCGCTGCGGGGCTTCCCTCGCTGCGATAAAGACGATAGCCGATGGCGGTCAGGACGATGGCGACGGCGAGCGCCGAGGTCAGGCCTGCGATCAGCATCATCCGCCGCACCCGCGCAAACAGCGCGGCCTGTTCGGGGGTCGGTTCGGGCGCAACGGTTTCAGTCATGCAAAGGCTCTTCTTTGGAACAAGTCACGTCTTCGAATAACGGCGAGAGGCTGGAGGTCACGGTCGGCGGCGACGAAGGATCGCCCCGGCTCGACCGTGTGCTCGCGGTGCTTCGCCCCGAACTGTCGCGGTCCCGCCTGAAGGCGTTGATCCTCGCCGGTTCCGTCACCGCCAAGGGCACCCCCATTCGCGACCCCGCTTATCATGTTGCCAAAGGCGATACGATCACAATCGACGTCCCGGAGGCCACCCCGCCCGAGCCAAAGGGCGAGGATATCGCGCTCGATATCGTGTTCGAGGATGAGGACATTATCGTCATCGACAAGCCAAAGGGCCTGGTCGTGCATCCCGCTGCCGGCCATGAAACCGGCACGCTCGTCAACGCGCTGATTGCCCATTGCGGCGCAAGCCTTTCCGGCATCGGCGGCGTCCGCCGCCCGGGCATCGTGCACCGGCTCGACAAAGACACGACGGGGTTGATGGTCGTCGCCAAAAACGACCGCGCGCACCAATCACTCACGGCGCAATTCGCCGACCATGGCCGTACCGGCCCAATGCGGCGCGGCTATATGGCCTTTATCTGGGGCGTGCCGAACCGCCAGCGCGGCACGGTCAATGCGCCGATCGACCGGCATCCCTTTGCCCGCGAGAAAATGGCGGTCCGCGACAGCGGCCGTGAAGCGGTTACTCATTGGGAGTTGCAGGCGGCCTTCAATGGTCGGGACGGCAAACCGGTCGCCTCACTGCTGGCCTGCCAACTCGAGACCGGACGGACCCATCAGATCCGGGTGCATCTTTCCCATATCGGCCACCCCCTGATGGGCGACGCGGTCTATGGCCCGCACTTCAAGACCAAGGCCGGCCAGCTCCGGCCTGGAGGTCAGACGGCCTTGGCCGCCCTCGGCCGGCAGGCCCTGCACGCCTACCTGCTTACCTTGGAGCATCCCCGGACCGGAGAGCTTTTGCACTGGGAAGCGGCTTTGCCGGAGGATTTGCTTCTCTTGAAAGGCGCCCTCGAAGCGGCGCTATGACGCAGCCGATCCAGAAAAGCGTTGCTATGACAACAGGTTATAGCTGGCACACGGGGACGTGACGTCAGCAATCCTTCCCTATTGGCCCCCATTTGGTGTATGTTGCACCTGCGTTGAATATCCAACGCGGAACATCGCAGCCCGGCTGGCTTTAACACAGCGGCCGTCTGCCGGGCCCGCCGCTATCGGGGGCCTGAACCACTGGAGGGCGCTAAATGGCCCGTACAGCTACGTTACCGGTTCTCAATGGAGAATCCGGTCTTTCCCGGTACCTCGCCGAGATCCGCAAATTTCCGATGCTGGAACCCCAGCAGGAATACATGTTCGCCAAGCGTTGGCGTGAACATGACGATCGCGACGCGGCACATCACCTTGTCACCAGCCATCTCCGGCTCGTCGCCAAGATCGCCATGGGCTATCGCGGCTACGGCCTGCCTATTTCCGAGGTCGTCTCGGAAGGCAATGTCGGCCTGATGCAGGCGGTCAAGCGGTTCGAACCCGAAAAGGGCTTCCGACTCGCTACCTACGCCATGTGGTGGATCAAGGCGTCAATACAAGAGTACATTCTGCGTTCCTGGTCGCTCGTGAAAATGGGCACCACCGCGAACCAGAAAAAGCTGTTCTTCAACCTGCGCAAGGCGAAGAGCAAGATCTCCGCGCTGGACGAGGGCGATCTCCGCCCCGATCAGGTGGCGATCATTGCCAAGCGCCTCGGCGTGACGAATCAGGACGTGATCGACATGAACCGCCGCCTCGGTGGCGACGCGTCGCTCAACGCTCCGATCCGCGATGACGGTGAAGCCGGCGAATGGCAGGACTGGCTGGTCGATAACTCGCCCAACCAGGAAGCCATCATGGCTGAACACGAGGAGTTCGATCATCGTCGGCAGGCGCTGAACGGCGCCATCGGTGTGCTCAACCCGCGCGAACGCCGCATCTTCGAGGCGCGGCGTCTGGCGGAAGAGCCGATGACGCTGGAAGACCTCGCCGCCGAATTCGGCGTGTCGCGCGAGCGCGTGCGGCAGATCGAGGTCCGTGCTTTCGAGAAGGTGCAGTCGGCCGTCAAGGGCACGATTGCCCGGCAGGAAGCCGCCGTGCTCGAAGCCGCGCACTGATTTCGCGGCCAAGGCAATGAACGACGAAAGCCGGCGGCAACGCCGGCTTTTTTGTTTTGGGGGGTGCTGGTTCTACACCTCCGCTGTCGTCCCCGCGAAGGCGGGGACCCATACCCCGCAGCCGATGTGAGAGGGCAGTGTTAGTTGCCTTTCTTACCACGTCGCATCAATGAATATTTGTGGCTATGGGTCCCCCGATGTGCAATTGCACATCTGAGCTCAAGGCCGGGACGACGAACTCACTAATACGCCGCAGATAATCCTCGATACTGACTGGTGGACTGGTTCAACGTGCTCCAGCAGCGCGCCGAGACTGAGAGCTTATTCGCCCCACTCCCGCGCCAGCTTTGCAAGCTCGCAGCCTTCGCAATACCGGGCGTCCTTGAAGTCGATCCAGTTATGCGCATAGACCCGCGTCAGCGGGATGCCGTAACGCGTGCGCAGTACCTTGACCAGGATGCGCCACGCCGCCACCTGCGCCTCGGTGGGGCCGCGCGTCACGTCGGGAAAATTGCCGGCGAATTCCACGCCGACCGAATTGTTGCCCACCACCTGACGAAAGGTCGGACCGTTGTCGATGTATTTGTTGTCGTTGCGGTTGCCGCCGTCGCCGTGGGTCGGCACCAGATTTTCCGGCACCGCCCAGTACACGGTGCCGTCGGTTTCGACCCAGACCATGACGCCGCGCCGCGTCGGATTTTTGAATTGCGCCTGCGCACCGCCGCGGGCCGAGCCGGCCGGGCCTTCGGTCTGGTGCACGATGATGTTGCGCCAGGGATGCGCCTTTGCAACGTCGCCCCATGGCGCCAGCCAGACCATCTTCAACCCCGGAATCTCGGGCGTGCCGGACGATCGCGCGATGGTGGCGAGGTCGGGCGTTTGGGCAGCAGCGGGAAGAGTGAACGCGATGGCGCAGAGCGCAATCGCAAGGCGGCGGAGCTTCATACGCTAAGGATCCAATGACGACCCCTTGAGTAACATGGTTCAGGCGCGCTTGCGCAAGCTCGCATCCGCCAGCACGGATATTTCGATCCCGGGCGCCAGCGGCGGCGCGGGCTCGTAGGTCGCAAAGCAGTTTCGGCCGCCCTTCTTGGCGTCGTAGAGCGCGTGGTCGGCGGCCGCAATCAGACGGTCGGGGAACGCCCCCATCTCCCGGGTCCATTGTGCGACGCCGATCGAGACCGAGATCGGAATATCCTTGCCCATGCATTGTTCGGCATCGGCGCGGCATACTTCCAGTACCCGGCGCGCGATCATCGCGCCCTCGCGCAAGGTCGAGGACGGCAGCACGATGCAGAACTCGTCGCCGCCCGACCGCGCCAGCATGTCGCCGGGGCGCAGGCGGGTTTGCGCCATCAGGGTGAAATGCTGCAGGCAGGCGTCGCCGGCGGCGTGACCGTAGGTGTCGTTGATGCCCTTGAAGCCGTCGAGGTCGATCACCAGCAGCGCGAACGGCTGGTTGCTGCGCTCCGAGCGGGCGCATTCCTCGGTCAGGCGCTGCACCAAATGGCGGCGGTTGCCGACGCCGGTGAGGTCGTCGAGCAGCGCCAGATCGGCGACTTCGCTGCGCAGATGGTCCATCGCCATCAGCAGGAAGCCGAAATTCAGCGCCATCGACAGGAACACCATCACCAGGATCATACCCGACTGCACCGGGCTGAAATGCATGTAGTTGACATTGCCGACGATGCCGCCGACCAGCCGGACTCCATAGATGGCGATGATGAGGCTGGCGACGATGGCAGCCAGCCGCGCACCCGGATTGACGCGGCCCTGATGCGGGGTCAGCAGCAATTTGATGCTCAGCGCCAGCGGAAGAACCTGGGCGATGGTGAAGATGGTGATGCGCGCCGGCGCGCTGTCATAGGCGAACATGAAAAAGGAAAGGCCGGCGAAGCTCAGCCCCATGACCAGCCAGGTGGCGCGCCACGACACCGGCTTTTCGAAGAATTTCTGGACGCCCATCGCGGCGAGGCAGAGCGCGAAAATCATCGCGGTGCCCGCGATGAGCAGCGGCCAGAGTGCGTCGGTCATGACGCGCAGCATCGCCACGGCCGCGCCTGCCGCCGCCACGAACGAGGAGCCGGTCCAGTATCGCGCGGCATAGAACGACGGATAGCTGCGGATCACGTAGGCCCAGATCAGACCCAGCGCGAGAAAATTGATGACGAACACCGTCCACAGCGTCGGAACGCTCAGCATCGCGTGTCCGGGACGTTTGCGGCCCCGTCTCCCCTGTTAGATCGCCCCATCAGATCGCTCAAGGCTTGCACCTCCGCGGGCGTTTCCCCGATCGACAATCCCCGTTGTCTTACGGACAAGGTGCGCCCTTCTCGCTTAACGGACTCTCACCGTCGCCGGGTAATCAATACCGTGGTTTTAAATTGATGAAGAGCGCGCGCGTTGGGGCATCGTTAAGCATGACGCGGAAGGCACCATCGGTGTTGCGAACGGCATTTCGGCGGAAAAGCACGTCAAAATGCATAACACCTGTGGATAACGTGATGACGGCGACGTGACAGCACGCGGCAGCGCGCCGCGAATCTGTTGCAATTGCAATCGAGGATGTTGCGAGGTTGGCCCTCCGCCAAGCATGCCTCGGAGTCGCGTTTCAATCCATTAAAACCTTGAGAGGATTTACTATGGCTAAGAAAGCGAAGAAGGCGAAAAAGGTGAAGAAGGCGAAGAAGGCCAAGAAGTCGAAGAAGTGAATTTTGGCCCGGGTGGGGCGCTCAGTTCCGCCCGGGCTTCCACCTTCGAGGCCCCACTTTCAAAGCTCGACTTTCAAGGCTCTACTTACGTTCAAGGCTTCCACTTTCAAGCCTCCCAATTGCAAAACCATTCGATTTCGAAAGCAGCGGGCCTCGGGCCCGCTTTTTGTTTCCGGGTCATCGCCCGGCTTGACCGGGCGATCCAGTACACACCGACAGACCTTGAGTCCTGGATGCCCCGGTCAAGCCGGGGCATGACGAAAACATCTATCTCTCCGCAAACGCCAGCTTCGCGCCCAGCGCGGCAAATCCCGCCGCAAAGCTGCGGCGCAGCCAGCTCATCACCCTCGGCCGGGTGATGACGCGGTCGCGGACGCCGGCCGCGAACAGGCCGTAGAGCGCGAACACCGCAAACGTCATCGCCATGAAGACCCCGCTCAATTCCAGCATCCGCGCCAACGGATAGGCCTCGTCCACCGCGATGAACTGCGGCAGGAAGGCGAGGAAAAAGATCGAGAGTTTTGGATTGAGGATGTTGATCAGGACCGCCGTGACGATCACCCGCCGGCTCGATCGCCCCGGCGCCGGCCGGGCGTCGATCGCAAGCACACCGGTTTCGCGCAGCGCCTGCCAGGCCATGAAGAGCAGATAGACCACGCCGCACCATTTCAACACCGCGAACGCCAAAGCGCTGGTATGCAGCACGGCCGCAAGCCCGAGCATCGCCGCCAGCATCTGCGGCAGGATCCCGAGCGTGCAGCCGAAGGCGGCGGCGATCGAGGCGCGGCCGCCTTGCGTCAGCGCCACCGCCAGCGTGTAGAGCACGCCGGTGCCGGGGGATGCGACCACGATCAGCGTGGTGAGCAGGAAGGATAGTGTCATGGACCGGCCCCATCGGCTGCGAGCATGGCCGGCCATATCATGGCGCGGCGGGTCGCGGAAGCAGCGCAGCCGCACCGCTGGGATCACGAAGCCGTGCTGGCCACCGGGTCAAGCCCGGCCATGACAGATGATGGATCGTCGGCCCGCTACGCCTCGCCCATCCGGCTCCAGGCGATCGACATCCTTTCCGCCTCGCGGATCACATCCAGCGGCGCCCAGGGCTTCGCCCAGAATCTGGCGCCATCCGGCAGCTTCTGCCGCAGCGGTTTGCCCGAGGTGACGATCACATCGATGTCCGGATTAATGTTCTTGGCGACATGCGCGAGCTCAACGCCGTTCTTGTGGCCGGCGAGCTGGACGTCGGTCATCATCAGGACAAGGCTCGCCCCCGCCTCTTCCAGTACCAGTTCGGCGGCCTCCGCGCTTTCGCACTCGATCACGTCCATGTCGCTTTCTTCCAGCAACAGGCAGATCATTTCCCGCTGCATCGGATCGTCTTCGACAACGAGTGCGGTCGCACGAAAGGGTTTTGATTGTCCCATGAGTCGCCCTCCTGAATGGGTATTCATCAACCTAACGGGGGTTAAAGCCGAAAATCGCTTTATGTTCGGTTCCAATTTGCGAAAGATGCGGGAACCCGCCCCGCAACGCGCGCCTGCCTGTTTTCTCATCTGTCGGAGCTGACCTCGCATGACTGCCATCAATGGATCGGCCGCCGCCGTGACCGGCGCGGCCAGCGGCATCGGCCGCGCTTTGGCGCTTGAACTGGCCGCGCGCGGCTGCGATCTCGCGCTCGCCGACCGCGACGAAGCCGGGCTGCAGCAGGTCGCCGCCGAGATCGCCAAGGCCGATGTCACCAAGGCCGAGATCACCAAGGCGCAGCCGCGCAAGGTCTCGACGCACCGCGTCGATGTCGGCGAGCCCGGCCAGATCGCGGAATTCGCAGCCGCCGCCAGCGCCGCGCATCCCAGGCTGAACATCGTGATCAATAATGCCGGCGTCGCATTGCTCGGCCAGTTCAGCGAGATCGAACAGGCGCAGATGGACTGGCTGTTCAACATCAATTTCTGGGGCACGGTGCACGGCACGCGCGCGTTCCTGCCGATTCTGGCGAAGCAGCGTGAGGCGCATATCGTCAATCTCTCCTCGATCTTCGGCATCATCGCGCCGCCCGGCCAGACCGCCTATTGCGCGGCGAAATTCGCGGTGCGCGGCTTTTCGGAAAGCCTGCGGCATGAGCTCGCGATGGCGAACAGCCCGGTGCGATTGTCGGTGGTGCATCCCGGCGGCGTCGCCACCAGCATCGCGCGCAACTCCCGCACCGGCACCGGCGTCACCGACAACGCCCGCCGCGCGCAATCGATCGACCGCTTCGATGCGGTGGCGAAGACGACGCCGCCGGCGGCGGCGCAGCGCATCATCCTCGGCATCGAGAAAAACCAGCCACGGATTCTGATCGGCAGCGACGCATGGTACATGGACCTCCTGCAGCGCTTCCGGCCGGCGACGTATTGGGCGGTGCTGGCGAAGCGGCTGGAGAAGGCTGTCAGTGCGGGGAAGGTTTCGTAGCGCCATACATTCTATGTCGTCCCGGGCTTGACCCGGGACCCATAGCCACCGGCGGCAATTGTTTTTCACGAGCGTCGTTAACTTTCTTTTTTATCAATGAGGGCCGCGGAGTATGGGTCCCGGCGTTCGCCGGGACGACGTGGATATAGCTTCGCGATCTCGCGACGCAATGCGCCCGAGGTTTGCTCTCAAACTTCCCGCCCTCATCAAGAGGGCGCAGGGAATGCCGGATGCGCGCTGCACCCGCGGTCTCATGTGCGATTGTGCATAAGAATGCTGCACACGAGCATACAGGGCAGCGGAGAACATCCGACATTCCCTGCGCAGTGGCTTTACGGCTTATGACGCGCTCTCCCCGGTGAGACGGCCTCTATTGCCACCGTCGCCCCTCGGAAGCGTTGGCTCCCGAAAGACTTGACGCCGTTACGGGCGCCAGGACCACACGCTTTCGCCGTACGCATCAGTCGCGACCGTCAATCGCAACCTCAGCGTCCACCGCAACCCGCCCCTCGTCGTGACGACGGCCGACGCCCACTCTGAGTGGGACGGGATGAGTGAGAATGTGCCGGTGATTTGGCTCGAAGGAAAGGGAAAAGTTTTTGATTTTCGGAAATTTCTGACTTGACACGATTTCTGACAATCAGAACTGATTTGCCCGTCGGGTTATTTTGTCGCAGGATCGGATTGAAGCGCGTCCGCCGCCATGATCGCCGCGGCGGCAACCAACACGATGCACGCGCCGGCCAGCACGACGGAGAGCGACGGTGCACCGTGCAGCCCGCCCGCCATGATGCCCCAACTGGGCCGCGGCGGCTCTAGGCCGAGGCCGATCGCGTCCAACGCGCTGACCGGCACGATGAGCCAGCCGAGCAGCAGCAAGCCGAGGCGTGCGAGCGATGGCGGGGCCGTAACCCGCAGATAGGCTACGGCGACGGAAAACATCATTCCGAAGCCGACGATGCTCCTGCCGTGTCCGGGACCGAGCCAGGCGATGCCAGCGATGACAGCAAGAAAGCCCGGCAACAACGATGCAGCGCCGAGAGCTGCGAGCATGATATGGCCGACGGGCGAACGCCCGAGCAGGAATTTCGGCGCCACGAACAGGGCGCGCGCGAGAACAATGACGACGCGTTCGAACCGCCGCGTCAGGAGACGCACCATCAGGCCGGTCGCCAGAGCGAACGCTGCCGTCGCCAAGGTTTGCCCCAGCGTATAGGTTGCGCCGGCGAGCAGTCGGCTGAGCGTATCGCGGCCGAGCTCATCGCGGCCGAGCCAGTTGGCGAAGTCGGGCACGGCGAACCGCATGGGAAGGTTGACGCCCAAATAAGCGTCCGGAGACAGCAGCGCGCCGCCGATCGCCAATTGCCGCACCGGTCACGAGGATAGTTGCGCCGACAGTCAAGCGGATTGAAGCCACGGCACCCACCCTTTGCTTTCATGGAGTCGGGTAGTCGCGTCCAGGCCGCGTTGCGTTCAGGGGCACGGTGCCACTTCACGGAAGCGGTGGGTTACGCTCCGCTAACCCACCCTACGCAGTCGCGATTGCCTCGCTTACCGCCCCGCCAATTGATCCGCAAAATAGCCGATCGTCTTGCGGTAGATCGTGGCTCTGTTCCACTCGCGCATCGCTTCGAAATTCGGCGTGCCTTCGCTGTAGGGCGCGCCGGGCTTGAAGCCGGAGACGTGCAGGAGATTGGCGGTCGAGGCGAGCACGTCGGGGACGCTGTGGCGCAGGTCGACGTGGCCGTTGCCGTCGAAATCGACGCCGTATTTGATGTAGGACGACGGCAAAAATTGCGTCTGGCCGATCTCGCCGGCGAAGGCGCCGATCATATCGCGCAGCGGCAGGTCGCCGCGCTGCACGATCTTGAGCGCCGCGATCAGCTCGCCCTGGAACAATTCGGTGCGGCGGCAATCATGCGCCATGGTGGCGAGCGTGCGGACGACCGGCATCTTGCCGACGTCGCCCTTGCCGAAATCGGATTCCAGTCCCCAGATCGCGACGATGATCTCCGGCGGCACGCCGTACTGCTTCTCGATCCGCGACAGCAGCGAGGCGTGCTTCAGCAGCATCTGCCGCCCCATCTTGATCCGCCCGGGCCCGACGCGGGTCGAGACATATTGCTCGAACGTCTTGTTGAAGGTGCCGCGCTGGCGGCGGTCGAAGGCCAGCACCGCGGGATCCTGCGTCACGCCCGACAGCGCCTGCGAAATCACGCCTTGCGAAACGCCGGCGGCGGCGGCCTCCTGCGATATCGCCGCCACGAAGGCGTTGAAATCGCCGCCGCAGCGGGCGGCGTGAGCGGGGCTGGCGGCGATGACGGCGCCGAACAAAACGGCCAAACAAAGCTTACGCATGCGAATCCCTTGTAACGTCCAGGTTGTGTCGATCATGCCATGAGAAGAGGGCGCGGAGCTAATTTTCGTCGTCCCGGCCTTGAGCCGGGACCCATACGCCGCGGCTCCCGTTGTAGGAAAAGGAAGATAACGACTGGCGTGTAACCCAACTATCGCCTGTGGTTATGGGTCCCGGGTCAAGCCCGGGACGACAGTTTGTTGTGGCTCAAGCCCGGGACGGCTTTATTTGTGGTTCACACCACACCACCCTCACTCGCTCCCTCCGTCGATCTGCCGCCCCATCAGCGCGATCGCCTTCTGGTAGACGCCGGCGGCGTTCCAGGCCTGGATGGCGGCGAAGTTGGGTTCGCCGGGCTGGTAGCCGGCGCCGGCGCGCCAGCCATGGGCTTTGAGGAAATTCGCGGCCGAGCTCAGCGCGTTGGCGGAGTTCTCGAGATTACCGGTGCCGTAGGCCAGGATGGCCTTGGGCATGAACTGGGTCTGGCCGACTTCGCCGTGCATGGAGCCGCGCTGGGCCGGCGAGAGCACGCCGCGATCGATCAATTGCAACGCCGCGTAAAGGTGCTCGGTGAAGTAGGCGGTGCGCCGGCAGTCATAGGCCAGCGTCGTGATCGAGGAGAGCATGTTCTGGTTGCCGCGCACGGCGCCGAAGCCGGTCTCCATGCCCCAGATCGCGAGCAGCGGCCCCGGCGGCACGCCGTAGCGCTGCTGGATGGAGGAGAACAGCGCGGCCTGCGAATTCTTCAACTGACGCCCCTTGGCGACGATCGCGTTGGCGCCACGCTTGGCGAGAAACTGATCGAGCGACAGCTGAAAGCTGCGCTGGCCGCGGTCGGCATTGATGGTCGCCTGCGCGTAATTCGTCGCCATCATGGCCTGGACGGTCGCGGCGCTGATGCCCTTGGCCCGCGCTTCGCCGGCGAACGACTGCTTCCAGGCCTCAAAGCCGGCGGCCGAGTTGCCGCATTGCGCGGCATTGGCTTGCGAGAAGGATGCCAGGAAAACGGCAAGGAAAACGGCAAGAACAAGGGAGCAGAAGGCAAAGGCATGGCGAAAGAAGTGCATGGGGAAACCATCTTCAGTGTGGGTGCCGGAATATCAGGCCTGCTTCTAGCACGTCTGCCGCCGCGCTTCGAGCGTTGCGGCAAGGCCGCCTGGCCGGTATCTTTCCCAAAAATGCAGAGATTTTCCGGATGCCCCTCCCCCACGCGATCATCAAGCCGCTCCTCGTTTTGCTCGCCTTGTCGCTCGCGCCGGCCGCGGCCCTGGCGCAGACCCGCGATGTCGTGGGCTCAAAGGATTTTCCCGGCATCGGCCGTTTCGCCGGCAGCGTGATCTCAGGGCATCAGGTGAAGAACTTCGATGTCGCGCGGATGCAGGCAGCCGTCTTCAAGGACGGCAAGCCATCGGATACGCCGCGCCTCGAAGGCCGCATCACCCGCATCGCCTATCGCTCTGCTCCCGGCCCCTCGATCACAGAGGTATCCCGGAATTTCGAGACCCAGCTGACAAAAGCCGGATTCGAGACGCTGCTGAGCTGCGACACTGACGCCTGCGGCGGCATTCCCTTCACCGAGGCGATCGAGGCGCTGCCGATCCCGCAGATGTGGGTGGACGGCTTCAACTACCATTATTTTTCGGCGCGCAAGAGCGAGAACGGACGCGAGATTTACGCCAGCGTCGTCGTCAGCGAGAACAACCGCGATATCTACGCGCAGCTCACGATCGCCGAACTCGGCGCGATCGAGAACAAGATGGTGGATGCCACCGTCATGGAGAAGGGTCTGCGCGAGACCGGCCGCGTCGCGCTCTACGGCATCTACTTCGACACCGACAAGGCGATCATCAGGCCCGAGAGCCGCCCCACCCTCGAACAGATCGCAAAGCTGCTGGCCTCGCAGGTCGCGCTCAGCGTCTTCATCGTCGGCCACACCGACAGCCAGGGGCCCTACACCTACAACCTCGACCTCTCGCGCCGCCGCGCCGAAGCGATCGCCGAAGAGCTGGTGAAGAACTATCATATCGGGGCGCCGCGGCTGCGCACCGCGGGCGTGGCGCATCTGTCGCCGGTGGGGTCGAATGCGAGTGAGGCTGGGCGGGCGTTGAACAGGCGGGTGGAGTTGGTGGCGCCGTAGGGGGTGGGGAGCATTGAAATTTCGCTTTGCTCGCATGCCGTATTTGCCAGCTATTTTGCTTTGACAGCGGCGTCCTTATCGAGGACAAGCCCGCATGGCCAAAAAACCCGGTACCAATCCCAAAGGCGAATTCGCCTTTTTCAATGTCGTCTATGAGGACGACTCGCAGCGCTCCAACCGGCGCGTGCCGTCCGAGCTGCTTGGCGGGCTCGACGGCGACGAGCCGGCGCGCGCTTTTATTCTCGAGCAGGACCGCGAGATCGCCGAGAAATCCGGCCGCACCCCGCTGGCGATCAAGAGCATCAGTCGCGTTGGGGCGAAGAAAAAATAGCGTTTCAGAGCAGGATGGCGGATGCCGCGCGCGCCGACATTCACTCTCCTAGAGCAAAGGGATCATCATGCGGCAAATCGTCGGTCGAATGCTGATAACGAACGTCCAATAACTTCTTTGTCGCATCAAAATCTGGCGTCTGCCGGTGGACCTCCAGTCCCCAGGTCTTTAGAGCCGCAATTGCTATAGTTTTTTTCTGTATCGCGACTGTCTCATCGGAAAGTACGCTCAGATCAAACTTTGCATCGCTGACGCGCTCCGCTCGATAGATTCGATCCCACACCGCTTTGCCTAAAGCATGAGGGTCTAAGCCCGGGAACTCCTTCTGAACCTGATATTGTGCAACTATGGCTCCGACGATTCCCAGAATTTGCCAATCGAGAAACCCTTCTGCTCTAAGTTCATGGATTATCGATCTGCAGCGGTCATCGCGGACAATCCTTGGGAGCGTGATTTGAAATGCTTCTCGACCTCTTTCGTAACGATTTCGCAGATACTCATCAGCCTTCTCCTTCGAGTAACCCGGCCCAGGCGTGGATCGCCACTGTAATTCTAACGAACTAACTGGATCGCAACTGGTAGCAAGTTCTCGACGAGTTGAATTAGCTAGCAGAGCAAAAGGCAGACCCTCGGGCTGCACTGAAGAGAGCAATTCTCTGATTGGTCGTACCGAGAAAAATCGTGCAGCTAAACCCCGCTTAAAGCGGTCATCTGTTAGGGTTTGAAACGTCTCAAACGGTAGCGCACTGGCTTGCCCAAGGATCGTCAATGCAACTCCGGCCAATCCAAATTCAGTTTCGCTGCAATGGTCGGCGGCCTCATAGTCGGTCGGCATGACCAGTCGCCAAACCAATCTTCCATTATCCGGCAACTGCTCAATTCTCGGTTCGCTCACGCTACGCAGTTCGACCTCTATGGTCGCTTCGGATGGCACGATAACCAAATCAGCGTCCGCAAACTCAACTTGAGCAAGCTGCAGAATCGTCGCCACCTCGACCACGGCAAGCCAACACTCAAGTGTTGGAAGGCTGCCCTTGACCGTCCAAACAACACCAAAAGCAGACCATCTCGCTAGTCGCGGACCGACATCACCGAATGGATGCTGCCCCAACTGGCGAACTATTTTTACTTCAATTTCATCTATCGGTGTATTAGCCCAAGGTGGCCCCTCCGACATTTTAATGAACGCCTCAATCTCTTCTTCAGGAAGCGGCCAGGTCGACATTGCCTTATCAATCAAAGGAACGATCGAACGATCCAAGCGTAGCGCGATCGCGCGCAGAGTTGTTGCTTGCGCAAAGGATGTCTGAACGATGGGGTGCTTCGTCCAATCATGGGGATCGGACCCGAACGCGTGATGAGCGTCTAAAGCGGTCGCCAAGGCATATACGTAAGAAATTCCCTCGCCAGAAGAATGGAAGGTATCAGCAAGACGGAAGAAAGCGGGCGCAGTATGCCGTTTTAATTTTTCGTTCTCTTGGCGAAGTGTAATGAACAGTGCGCCGGCAGCATAATATCTTGCCGCAAAATGAAGCCCCAGCTTCGAAAGCGTATCGCTAATAATCAGCATGGACAGAATAGATCCGCCCATTGTTTCGCCCGAAAACCAGCCAACCTTTGCTTTTTGAAGCTCATCAAGCGCTGCAACGTATCGATGCATTTTTAAGTGCGCGATTGCTCGTCCGCGAGCTCGGTCCGCTGCAGCTCCATGCCCAGCACGTTCGGCTACGACAATATCCACGTCATCTGCGATCCCACGAAACCTCGGATGGGTTCCAAACAAAGGCGTCGCCTGTTCCAATATGTCCGCAACATGCTTGATGGGACAATGGGGCGTTGTCTTTATCTTGTTTACGACATCTCCCCACAAATCAAAGAAGCGGGCGGCCACCTCCTCCGAAGCTAGATTTCTATCAACCGCAAGAGAGCCTACCATTGCTCTCGCGTTGAGCAGCATACAGCGATCGGCATTGCGCCCCTCGTCGGAAAGAGCCAGCTCAATTGCACCCTCAGCGAGATTTTTCCACCCCCCCCACCGTGGTCGCAGATATTGTTGTCTGTCGGTGACCGACAGCTCCCCTAGCGTAAACAGCAAGCACCGCGCCATCCATCAATTCCGCAGCACTGGATTGACCGGAAAGATTAGAAAAATACTCCTGAACATAGGTGCCTGCAGGGTCAAGCGATCCTCTGCCTCGCAATTCAGCAACTGCTATTTCGTAGCGAGCCTTTTGAACCAAGCGACTAGATATGTCATCACTAACAAATCTGCGCATTAGATTAAGCCAAGACGAAAGATCGGGCTTGGACTGCTCATCGAATGACGCGGTTCTCAATCCTTGCTTGATGTCCAAAAAATCGGCATAGTTTTCGGGTTGCATGCGCTGGGTTATCCACCGATTGCGCAATGCCTTGTACTGTTCATCAGTCGATTCTGCGGGCCATTCCTCTGCAGGAACTGACAAGAACTGTTCTGCGATCCAAAATGTGTCGCGTTCGGCCAAAAGATCCGCCAGCGCCTGCCCGTCAAATATCTCCAGGCTCGCACCATAGCTTTCACGACAGAATTCTTGCAATTCATGTCGCTTCGCAACCGGGACATCGGCCTCGCAAAAATACGCTACGTGATCGGGTCGAGGTCCGGCCCCAAAAATTGTCTTGAGATCACCCTTTATTTTTTCAGATATTTTTTTCTGAAGAGAGCAAGCACCAACAATTAGATGCGCGCTTGCATTTGTAACGAATGTCGATGATCCAAGAGAAGAACCAGCCAGATAAGTTCGGTAGCTCTCGAAGTCGCGACCTTGATCGCCTCCCGACTGCACAGGTCCCGTCGCAGGGAGAAGATTTGGCACAACCCTGACCCGCGCGAGTTCAAACGCAAGGTTCTCAAATTCGTGATGAGCATTCCGTGCAGATAATTGCGACAGCTGATATCTAACGTAACCCTTCAGCTGGATGCGATTTCGCGTAGGCATGAATAATCATCACCGCGCATGGCGGGTCCACACTTTGTCAGCATAGGCCGGCAGTATCTCTCAGTTATCCAGGAAGCTCCGCAACTTCCTCGACCGGCTCGGATGCTTCAGCTTGCGCAGCGCCTTGGCTTCGATCTGACGGATACGTTCGCGGGTGACCGAGAACTGCTGGCCGACTTCTTCCAGCGTGTGGTCGGTGTTCATGCCGATGCCGAAGCGCATGCGGAGCACGCGTTCTTCGCGCGGCGTCAGCGAGGCCAGCACGCGCGTGGTGGTTTCGCGCAGGTTGGACTGGATCGCGGCGTCGATGGGCAGGATCGCGTTCTTGTCCTCGATGAAATCGCCGAGATGCGAATCTTCCTCGTCACCAACAGGGGTTTCGAGCGAGAGCGGCTCTTTGGCAATCTTGAGAACTTTTCGAACCTTCTCCAGCGGCATGCCGAGCTTTTCGGCGAGCTCTTCCGGGGTCGGTTCGCGGCCGATCTCGTTCAGCATCTGGCGGCTCGTGCGCACGATCTTGTTGATGGTTTCGATCATGTGCACGGGAATGCGGATGGTGCGCGCCTGGTCGGCGATCGAGCGCGTGATCGCCTGCCGGATCCACCATGTCGCGTAGGTCGAGAACTTGTAGCCGCGGCGGTATTCGAACTTATCGACCGCCTTCATCAGGCCGATATTGCCTTCCTGGATCAGGTCGAGGAACTGCAGGCCGCGGTTGGTGTATTTCTTGGCGATCGAAATCACGAGACGCAGATTCGCCTCGACCATTTCCTTCTTGGCCTGGCGGGCTTCGCGCTCGCCCTTCTGCACACCGTGCACGATCTTGCGGAACTCGCCGATCTCAAGCCCGGTCAGCGCTGCCAGCGACTGGATCTCGTGGCGCAGATCCTTGATGCGGTCCTTTTCGTGATGGACGAAATTCTTCCAGCCTTTTGCCGAGAGTTTCGAGACACGGTTGAGCCAGCGCGGATCGAGCTCCGAGCCCTGGTAGTTGCGCAAAAAGTCCTCGCGCGCGACGCCGTGGCTGTCACCCAAACGAAGCAGGCGGCCTTCGAACGAGACCAGGCGCTTGTTGATGTCGTAGAGCTGCTCGACCAGTGAATCGATACGGGCCTGGTTGAGCCGCAGCGACTTCACCTCGACGATGATTTCGTCCTTCAGCTTCTTGTATTTGCGCTCCTGCGAGGGCGACAGCGTTTCGCTCTGCAGCTGGTTGGCGATGTCCTGTTCTTGAAGACGCCGCAGCTTTTTGTACTCGGAGGCGATCTTGTCGAAGGTCTCGACGACCTTCGGCTTCAGCTCGGCCTCGATGGCCGCGAGCGACATCTGGTTTTCGAACTCGTCGTCGTCCATGTCGCCTTCGGCGGCGGCCTCAGCCGGATCCTTTTCCTCGGTGTCGCCACCGGGCGCGGACGCTGGTGCTGCGCGGAACGGCGTCGCCGACGGCGGGGCGGCCGGCGGCGCGACATGCGCAGGTGCGCCATTGCCGTTGGCAGCAGCGACCGGCTGGCCGTCGGGGCCAACGGGCGCCGCCAGCATCGCCGGGTTCATGTTGTTCTTGGCGTCGGGGCCGGCGTAGGTGGCTTCGAGATCGATGATGTCGCGAAGGAAGATCTTTCCTTCGTTGAGTTCGTCGCGCCAGATGATGATGGCCTGGAAGGTCAGCGGGCTTTCGCAGAGGCCCGCGATCATCGCCTCGCGGCCGGCCTCGATGCGCTTTGCGATCGCGATTTCGCCCTCGCGCGACAGCAGCTCGACCGTGCCCATCTCGCGCAGATACATGCGGACGGGATCGTCGGTGCGCTCGCCGGGCTCGGATTTCTTGACCTCGGTGACGGCCTTCTGCGTGACCTCGACAAGCTCGTTGTCGGTCTCGTCGTCGGCCTCTTCCTTCTCGTCCTCGCTATCAGCCTCTTCGGCCTCGGACACGTTGATGCCCATGTCCGACAGCATCGACATGATGTCTTCGATCTGTTCGGGCGAGGTGGTGTCGGAAGGCAAAACTTCGTTGAGCTGATCGAAGGTCACGAAGCCGCGCTTCTTGGCCTGCTTGATCATCTTCTTGACGGCGGCATCCGACAGATCGAGCAACGGCGACGGGGCGTCCGGCGAGTCCTTCTCGGGGGCGTCCGCTGCCTTGTCGTCTTTTTCCTTGTCTTTAACCTGCAGCGTCTTTGCCTTGGTGGCCATTCATCAAGCTCCCGAAACGCGCTCATGCAGGATGCGGCCGCCGCACCTGCAATACGAAAAGTAAGTCACGACGCGGAAAGGGCGGCGCAGACTGTCGCCACCCCGAATCCCCGTTTCGCCGGTTATGTCTACTAGCCGTAAGGCTCTTAAGCTTCGCTTAACCCTGTTTTTGCAGCCAAACCATGGGTTTGGCGAGTCTTTTAACGGCTCCGGCACGAGCCGTCCGCATCATTTTTTCATCTGACGCTTAATCAGACGCTTTGCCGGAATCGGCCTGAAAGCTCGCCAAAACCCTCAATCAGGGCCTCGGTGCCGTCCAGCGACTCCAAACGGGCGCTGACGTCCTTTAACCACGCCAGATTGGCCTCGCTGGACTCCTCGCCCAGGGCCAGCTCGGCATCCTTCTTTTCCCTAAGTAAGGCGTGTGTTTTCTGATGCAAGGCAACGAGTTGCTGCCAAGTGGAAAGAACGTCTTCCCGGGCGGCGCCGATCTGCACGCCCCAGACCGCCCCGGTCGTGATCGCGCTGCCAACCCTTTGAAGAACTTGCGAAAATCCGCGCGCTTCGAGATCGGCGCGCATTTTCTCGGCCTGTTCTTCGACATCGGGGGAATGGTGATGATCGCCGGCGAAGGCTGCAATAATACCGGCGCGGAGCTTGTTGGCCTCCGGATGGGCCAGTTCCAGGGCCGCCACCTCCTCCAGATGGTCGTGCAATAACCACGGGTGGTTGATCAGGGATTGCAGAATCAGCGCCTCGCGGCGGGACATCGCGCTGCGCTGGCCGCGCATGATCGGGCTATTTGCAAGCTGGGGGCTCGCGGCCTGGTAGGGGCCGCGGTTGATGGTCTGGCTGGCGGAGTTCGCCTGCCCGCGGCCGCCATAGGGGGCCGCCCGGCCCGCCGGGCCCGGGGTGAAGGAGGCGCGGGAGGCAAAACGGCGGCCTGATTCGCCGGGTCGTCCTCCGCCGAAATTGCCGCCGCCGAAATTGCCGCGGCCATAGCCGCCGCGGCCGCTTTCGGGGGCAAAGGTGTTGCGAAGCCGCTCGGAGAGATCCTGGCGATAATAGCGCCGCACCACTTCGTCGCGGATGCCGTTACTGAGTTCGCCGATCCGCGCTTCCAGCGCCGCGCGCCGCTCCGGCGTTGCAAACGTGCCGCCTTCGATCTCGCGCGACCACACGATATCGGCGAGACCACGCGCCGCCGAAATCACTTCCTCGATCGCAGCGCGGCCGCCGGAGCGCGCGAGGTCGTCGGGGTCCTGTCCCTCGGGCAGCAGCGCAAAGCGCAGGCTCTTGCCGGGCTTGAGATGCGGCAGCGCGAGGTCCGCGGCGCGCCACGCCGCTTTCTTGCCGGCCTTGTCGCCGTCGAAGCAAAGGATCGGCTCGTCCGCCATCTTCCACAGCAGCATCAGCTGGTTTTCGGTCAGCGCGGTGCCGAGCGGCGCGACGCTGGCTTTGAAGCCAGTGGTGACCATCGCGATGACGTCGACATAGCCTTCGACCACGATCAAGGACGCGCCGTCATGCGTGGCCTGCCGCGCGGTGGCGAGGTTGTAGAGATTGTCGCCCTTGTGAAACAGCGGGGTTTCCGGCGAATTCATGTATTTGGCGGGAACGTCCTTTTCCAGCGCCCGGCCGCCAAAGGCGATGACGCGGTTGCGCACATCGGTGATGGGAAACATCACGCGGTCGCGGAATTTGTCGTACGGCACCGGGATATCTTCGCCGCCGTTCAGAAGCCCCGCCTCGACCATGTCCTCGGTCGGGATGCCCTGCGCACCCAAAAATTCCTTCAGCGCAAAGCGTTCGCCGGGCGCGTAACCAATGCGAAATTGCAGCTGCGTCGCCGGCGAAATCGCGCGGTCGGCAAGATAGCCGCGCGCCTTGGCGCCGCCCCGCGAAGCCAGCGTGTCGGCGAAGAATTTGGCGGCAAGCTCCATCACGTCATACAGCGTCTTGCGGCGCTGCTCGTGCCTTGCCGCATCCGGCGTTACCGCAGGGAGCGCCATGCCGGCCATCGAGGCGAGGCGTTCGACGGCCTCGGTAAAACCGACGCCCTCGGTCTCCATCAAAAACGAGATGATGTCGCCGTGCTTGCCGGAGGAGAAGTCGTGGTAAAAACCCTTCTGGTCGTTGACCGTAAAGGACGGCGACTTCTCCTGCTGGAACGGCGACAGCCCCTTCCACTCCCGCCCCGCCTTCTTCAGCTTGACGCGCCGCCCCACGACTTCGGAGACCGGAAGCCGGGCGCGCAGTTCTTCGAGGAATTGGGGCGTAAAGCGCATGGGTGAATTGGGGCCTTGAGTCGCTGGTCCGGATTCTAGCACGTTGGCCAACCGGCCATGGATATAGGGACGCGCCGGTAAAATACGAAGCTAATTGGCTTTCTCGCCGCTATTCACAGCCTCCCTCCCCGTCATTCCGGGACACGCGCAGCGTGGACCCGGAATCTCGAGATTCCGGGTTCGATGCTCCGCATCGCCCCGGAATGACGAAGACATCTTGCCCCCCGCCCGGTTCCACGCTTCCATGTCGCCATGTTCACGACCTTCAGAGGCGGGCAAAGCGGGGCCTGGCAGGTGGTGTCGCAGGCCGCGGTCAAGGGCGCGGGGCTGTTGCGCACGCCGGCGCTGTCGATCGTCCATTCCTCTTCGATCGCGCTGCCGATCCTGCCCTCGCAGGCCTCCTGGCGGCTCGCCGGGGTCGCGAGCCATGTGCGCTATACCGAGCGCGCCGAGAAAACCCAGCTGGTGGCGGTGCAGGCCGGGCTCGGGCGTCCCGAAGCGACCCGCGCGGCGCTGATCCCGATCAAGAAAAACGCCGCGTGGTGGGACCTGACGCAGGAAGAGCGGCGCGGGATTTTCGAGGACAAGTCGCAGCATATCGCCGCCAGCCTGAAATATCTCCCAGCGATCGCCCGCCAGCTCTATCACTGCCGCGACCTCGGCGAGCCCTTCGATTTCCTGACCTGGTTCGAATACGACCCGGCGAATGCCGCGCTGTTCGATGAACTGGTCGCGACGCTGCGCGCGACCGAGGAATGGACGTATGTCGAGCGTGAGGTCGATGTACGGCTGGAGCAGGAACGGCTGGATGCGGAGTAGCTGGTCCACTCCCTCTTCCGCAAGCGGGAGAGGGTAAGCGCAACACCGGTTGGCTACTGCTCCAGAAACTTCCCCGAAGCGATGCGCGGCAGGCCGGTGACCGGCCAGTTGTAGACATACGTCCACGCTTCGCTCGCGCTGCCGTCGGCGAGCGTGACGTTCAGCATCTGCCTGACATATTCGGTCGGCGCCTGAAAGCCCGGGCCGCAGGCCTCGTACATGTCGAACTCGCCGAGCAACGCATCGCGGTCGCGCAGGCGATACAATTCGCCGGACACGATGTCATCAGATTCATTCGAGAGCACCAGCCCGGGATAGTGCTTGATGAGATGGAGCCGGCCGCGGCACGTGGCCTCGCCGATGAAATCGGCGCTGCGCGAGAGCAGCTTCGCCATCGGATGGTCGAAGCCGCGCATCAGGGTGCCGTAGACGAAGAGACGGTCTGAAATCATGGACTGCTTATAACCGTCATTCCGGGATGGTGCGCAAGCACCAGACCTCAGGTGCGCCAATTGCGCACCGGGGAATCTCGAGATTCCGGGTTCGATGCTTGCGCATCGCCCCGGAATGACGGGGCGTCGACAATCAAGCCACCACCACCTCGTCGCTGACGACGACGAATTTGACGAGATCCATGCGGCCAAAACTCGTGGTCAGCGCGACGTCGGCGGCGTCGCGGCCGGTGCCCATCAGGATGCGGCCGATCCGCGGGTGATTGTGCCGGGCGTCGAAGGTGTACCACTGGCCGGACAGGTAGACCTGAAACCAGCCGGAGAAATCCATCGGCGCGGGATCCGGCGGAATGCCGATATCGCCCATATAACCGGTGCAATAGCGCGCCGGGATGTTCATGCAGCGGCAGAAGGTCAGCGCCAGATGGGCAAAATCGCGGCACACGCCGGCGCCCTGCTCGTAGACGTCATGCGCCGACTTCATGTGATGCGCATGCTGGTAGCCGAAGGTCACATGGTTGTGGACGAACTCGACGATCGCCTGCACCCGCGCCCAGCCCTCGGGCGTGTTGCCGAACAGCGACCAGGCGATATCGGTGAGCTTGTCGGTCTCGCAATAGCGGCTCGGCATCAGATATTGCAGCACCTCGTCGGGCAACTGGTCGATCGGGATCTGTTGCGCGGTCGGCATCACAATATCGGGCAATCCGGAATCGCGAACCAGCGCGCTGCCGCGCAAGGTCACGCCGCCGCTAGGGGCCACCAGCCGTCCGCAGACATTGCCGAAGATGTCGCGATAAAAACCGATCGGCACGTCAGGCTCGGCGACAATGCTTTCCGTGCCGACGATGTCGGAAAAACGCGACGGATGGATCGAAAGCATGATCACCATCGGCGTCGGCTGCACGGCCGCATAGGCGATCTCGAAGCCGACCTTGATCTCCATGATCAGACCTTTTCCGCCTGCGCTTCGTCAATGACGGAGACGACGTTGATATTGACCTCCATGCCGACGAAGGCGTCCGCCGAGCCGAGATAGGCGCCGTGCAGCGGGATAGCCTGGCGCGGATCGCGCGCTACCGCGACACGAATGAGGTCACGGGTGCCGATGATGCCATTGGTCGGATCGAACTCGATCCAGCCCGCGCTCGGCAGATAGACCTGCACCCATGCATGCGTCGAGCCGCCGCCGACATAACCATGCGCACTATCGCCGGGAATGAAGAGATAGCCGGACACGAATCGCGCGGCGATGCCGAGCCGCCGCAGCGCCTCGATCATGAACAGCGCATAGTCGCGGCAGGTGCCCGACTTCGTCTGCAGCGTATCGAGAGGATGCTGCGTGCCCTGCTCGTGACGCTTGCGATAGGTGAAAGCTTCACGGATGCCATGGGTCATGCCGCTGAGAATGTTGTAGGTCCGCGTCGGCCCGTCGGATTCGAGAAATCCCCGCGCCCAGAACGACAGATCCCCGTTGGGATCGCCATATTGCGGCGTGATGAACTGCACCAGATCGGGAAACTCTTCGTCGTCGTACTGGAAGGGATAGAAGTAGGCCGGGTCATCCGCGGTCAGCGCGAATTCTTCCGCCGGGTTGTGCTCGATCGTAGCCATCGAAGTGAACGACAGCGTCTGCGCGCGCTCGTCGAAGGTCGCGATCGCGACGCTGTTGCCAAACACGTCATGGATCCAGCGCAGCTGCATCGGCTGCGGCTCGATCTCGAGGCTGCCGGACAGCACGCGCAGATCATGGCCGTCGCGCGGACGCAGCATGATGCGGTGTTCGCCGAACGCCACCGGGTGCGTGTAGCGATATACGGTCTTGTGGTGAATCGTGAGTAACGGCATCGTCAAACAATCATCGTGATTTTGGGCCGGCTAATCTATACAAAAACCTGCTCATTTGTAGACCGATATGCCGCTTCGATAGGCAATACGTAAGGAAAAATGGCATTGAATCGCGTCGGCGACACATCATTACTCTTGGGGCCTGCGGATGTTCCCCCGGTCCGCGAATATAATGATTCGGGACGCTCGCCGTTTCTGCTCACTTGTGACCATTACGGACGGCTGATTCCGCAAGCGCTCGGCGATCTCGGATTGCCGGAAAGCGAACTCGTGCGGCACATCGCCTGGGACATCGGCATCGCCGGGGTCGCCGAGATGCTGTCGAAACATCTCGGCGCGCATCTGATCGTGCAGCGCTATTCGCGGCTGGTGATCGACTGCAACCGCCCGCCTGATGTCGCAAGCTCGATCCCGCTGATCAGCGAAACCACGACGGTCCCCGGCAATGAAGGTATTTCGCGTGAAGCTGCAGGATTGCGGCGAACGCAGATCTTCGATCCCTATCACCGCCGCATCGGCGAGATCATCGACGCGCGCCGAGAGCGGAAGATGCCGACGATACTGGTCTCGCTGCACAGCTTCACGCCTGTCTATGCCGGCATCGCGCGTCCCTGGCACATCGGCACGCTCTATCAGCGCGACAAGCTATTGCCGCCGCTGCTGCTGCAATTGCTGCGCGCGGAGCCTGATCTCGTCGTCGGCGACAACGAACCCTACGCGGTCAGCGATGACACCGACTACACCATCCCCGTTCACGCCGAGGCGCGCGGCCTGATGAACACGGGAATCGAAATCCGGCAGGATCTGATTTCGGATCAGGCGGGCGAGAAAGCGTGGGCCGACCGGCTGGCGCGGATTCTTGGTGAGGTCGAGACGATTTTTCGGTCGCGGCAGGTGATTTAGCTTCGTGCCGCATCCAACTGCGTTCCCTCTCCCCTTGGGGGTCGAGACGAGCGAAGCTCGCTCTTGGGGTTAGGGAGAGTGGGTGGCGGCGAGTTCGGTGTGCGTGGCTTACCCCTTTCCCCCGCCTTCCCCCGCAAGGGGAGAGGGAGCAGTGCGGCGCGTGCGGCAGCACCATTATCCATGCACCGCCGCATAATAAGTCAGCCCCGCAAAGGCGAGCACCAGCAGCCACAGGAACCACACGAACGATGCGCGCGGCTCCAGCGTCGCTTCGGATGGATTGGCGGGATTGACCCAGACCTTGACCCTGGCGCCGTCCTGATAAGGCGGCGTGAGTTTTCGCGTCAGCCAGTCCGAACTCGACGCGACGTTGCTGGAAAGGGTTGCGTGCGTGCCGGTGTAGGACTGGTCGTTGTAGGTGTACGTGTAGAGCACCTTGCGCTGATACATCATCAGCCCGCGCGCCCCGTCGTCGGTTCGCGCGGCGCGGTATTGCTCGAGACCGGACAGCTTGATGATGCCGGATACGACCGGCCATTTCCCGGCGAGCCGTGCCTGCCGGTGCATCGCGAGCGCGAACAGCGCGATCACACTGCCGAACGCGCCGAAGGCAATGACCAATGGCGACGCTGTTGGATGGGCCAGCTTTGTCGAGACGAATTCGCTCAGTTTGTTCAGCCCGATCGCCGAGCCAAACACGATCACGAGCGTGATCGCGGTGCCGATGCCGAGACAGCCCCACAAACCCTTGGGCAGGTCGCGTTCCAGCACCGCTTCCTTTGGATTCCGCGGATTGTAATAGACTGTCACGTCGGCGCCGACCGGATATCTGGCGATGGTCTCGGCGACCTCGAAATTGCCGAGGTCCTCGCCGATGCTGACGCGGTTGTTGCGCAGCGTTTTGCCGGCCACGGAATATTCGTAGATGATGTTGGCGAAGTTGCGCTGCTCGGTGCGATAGCCGCCTTCCCGGTTGCTATCGATCACCCTGACCTCGCGCACCTGGGCGTGCGAGGCCACGATCTTGCCGGCGGCCGCCGGCCATTCGCGGGCGGCGCGCACCTGCAGCGTCTTGTAGACGGCGGCGCCCAGCAGCAGCCCGAGCGGCGCGAGCAGCATCGCAAAGACGAACCAGGGCAGATCGGGCACGGAGATTTTCCTCAGACGACGGCGCGTTGCATTAGACGCGCCATCGCCGCCCGCGGTTCAAGCGTGCTATTTCGCCCGGGTCAGCGCCAGCCAGATGCCGCCGCCGATCATGAAGCCGCCTGAGATCCGCGACACCAGCCGTGTGCGCTCCGCCGAGAAGAAAAGCCGGGCCCGGCCGGCGAGCAGCGCATAGACCGCGTCGGTCATGGCGGCAGTCACCATGAACGTCGCGCCGAGCAGCGCCACTTGCGGGAAGTGGTCCTGCTTCATGTCCATGAACTGCGGAATGAAGGCGCCGAAGAACACCAGCACCTTGGGGTTCGAGAGCAGCACCAGGAAGCCCTGTAGGAAGAAGCCGCCGCGCGGCGGCGGTGGCGGTTCGTCTGACTTGATGCCCTCCACCGGCTCACGAACCAGCTTGATGCCGAGCCAGATCAGATAGGCCGCACCGGCGAAACGCACCCAGTCGAACCAGTAGCCCATCGTCGCCATCAGCGAGGTCAGGCCGACCGCGACGATGCCGATCACGATGGCAAGGCCGACCTGGGCGCCGGCGACATTGATCAGCGCCGCGCGGGTGCCGTGGCGCAGGCCGTTGGCGATGATGAGCGTGACCACCGGACCCGGCAGCAACGCCAGCGCGATGCAGGCAGCGACGAAAGCGAGATAGACCTGGAGGGACATGGGGAACTCGGGGTGGGAGGGAGCTTACGCCATTTATGCACGTGAACGGGGGAGATGGAAGCGGTGCAATTCTTCCTTCTCCCCTTGTGGGAGAAGGGAAGAAAAGCAACCTGACCATCCCCCCCATCGCAACCTCCAACCAACGCGCCAAAACCACGCCCTTGACATGCAACCATTTGGTTGCCTATTATCCCCACCATGGATGAAGTCTTCCGAGCGCTTGCCGACGCCTCGCGACGCGCGTTGCTGGACAGGCTTCATGCCAGGAACGGACAGACACTGAGCGAACTGTGCGACGGCCTCGCCATGACGCGGCAGGCCGTGACAAAGCACCTCGGGATTCTCGAAGCGGCCAACCTCGTCACCACGCTCAGGCATGGCCGCGAGAAGCTGCACTATCTGAATCCGGTTCCGATCCATCAGATCGGCGAACGCTGGATCAGAAAATTCGAGCGCAACAAGCTCACCGCGCTCAGCGAATTGAAACGGCAACTGGAGAAGCGTGATGAGTAAGGTGGAATTCGTCGCCCGCCTCGGTATCGAGGGCGTGCCATGAACATCAACAAATTCAAACCCGCGATCGTCTACACCATCTACATCGCTGCCACGCCGGAGAAGGTTTGGCAGGCGCTGACATCGGCCGAGTTCAGCCGGCAGTATTTTTCCGGCTTTGCGATCGAGGCCGACCTGAAGATCGGCGCGCTTTCATCGCCCGCGCGCCTGACGGTTCGGTGCATATCAGCGGCGAGGTGATCGAATGCGATCCGCCACGGAAATTGACCGTAACCTGGAACGTCAACTGGCCGGCACTGGTGGAAAAACTCGGGCCCACGCTCGTGACCTACGAGATCGAGCTGTCGGGCGAGGTGGTGAAGCTGACGATGCTGCAATCGCACGACCGCGCCATCAGCGACGACATCCTCTCCGGCGGCCGCCAGGGCTGGCCGGCGATCCTCTCCAGCCTCAAGAGCGTGCTGGAGACGGGGCAGCCGCTCGCGATCAAGATGGCGCCGCCGCAGCGCATGCTGGACGCGCTGAAGGCGATGGGGATCGGGACGCCGTAGTGCCGGCACACAATGTCGTCGTCCCCACGAACTTTGTCGTCCCGGCGAACGCCGGGACCCATACGCCGCGGCCGTTGTTGTTAGAAAAGGAAGATAACAACCACCGTCCAGAATAATGATCGCCGGTGGTTATGGGTCCCTGCGTTCGCAGCGACGACGGTGGAGTTTGGCGCTATCCTGGTGCCACACCACACGCCCTCCCCCATCACCCGCCCTGATTGCGATAGCCGAACAGAGTCTGTAGGGTCGCTCCGAGGGATTCCCATAGAAGCCATTTGAAAACTGCCGGCCCGGCTTGTCGCAAGGGGCATTTGCCATCCCTCCGGCGGACGGAGCGGCACACGATTACCGCACATTACTAGTTAAAAATGAAACTGTCTGATTCGAGCGCGAAAATTACGGACCGATGAGCCTGCGCACCCGGCTACTGATACTCGTTATCGCGGCCATGCTGGTGCCGGCCATCCTCGTGGGACTGCGCTTCGCCCAAAATCGCACCAGCGAGATCAACGCGGCGCTCGCCAATTTGTCGGCTACGGCCGACGATATTTCCAAGGATCTGGACGAGAAAATTCAGGGCACGGCGCAGCTTCACTATGGCCTGGCCCGCGCCCGCGACCTCGACACGTCAGACAAGGTGGCGTGTTCGGCCTTCCTCTCCGCGGTGCGCGAGGAATACCCGCAATTCACCGGCATTCTGACCATCACGCCTGACGGCGCCCTGTTCTGCGACTCGCTGCGGACCAACCGCACCCTCGACTTGCGGGACCGCGCCTATTTCAAGCAGGCCCTGACGGCGCACGGCATCGTCACGCTGGAGCCCGTATTCGGCCGGCTGACCGGGACCTCCGTGTTGCAGATCGCGTACCCCACTCGCACGGAGTCCGGCGAGCTGAAATTCATCCTGCTCGCGTCGTTCAACTTGCGCAAATTCGCCGAGTACGACACGCGCCTCCTGAACGGCAAAGACGTGTTGCTGGTTGACAGGAAAGGCACCGTCCTGGTTGCCCCGCAGGGGAAGGGATGGACCGAGCCCGCCGGTGCATCGATCGCAAACTCGGATCTGTTCCGGTTTGCGGCCGCAGCTGACCGAGGGCCGTTCCACGAGATGAAGGACGCTGAGGGCCGGACGCATGTGTGGGCCATCGCCCGCTCGCCTTCGACCCGGGATGCCGGCCTCTATATCATGGTGGGATTGCCCAAGGACGGCCTGTTTGCCGCCGCCAACCGCCGCCTCTACGAGGATCTGGCGATGCTTGCGGTGGCCTCGCTGCTGCTGCTTGCCGGCGTATTGCTGCTGGCGACTTTGGGCGTCGGCCGTCAGGTCGGACGGCTCGCCGGGATGGCGCGGAGGCTCGGACTTGGCGACTTGAGCGCGCGGATTCCCGAGCCGCATCCAGGCGGCGAACTGGGCGGGCTGATGACGCTGCTCAACGGCACCGCCGAGTCGCTCGAGCGGCAGCGCGCCGCCATCGACGAGCTCAATCAAAAGCTCAGCCAATCCCAGAAGATGGAGGCGATGGGTCAACTCACCGGCGGCGTCGCGCACGATTTCAACAATCTCCTGACCGTCATCCTGGGCAACGCGGAATACCTCGCCGAGAAGCTGGCCGCGAACCGGGAACTGCACAGCATCGCCGACAGCATCGCAACCGCCGCCGAGCGCGGCTCGGACCTCACAAGGAGCCTGCTCGCCTTCGCCCGCAAGCAGCCCTTGACGCCGCAGGACATCGACATCGGCCAGAAAATTCTCGGCATGGAACAGTTGCTGCGGCGGACCCTGGGTGAACATATCGAATGCGAATTCCTGCTCGATCGGGACTTGTGGCGCGCCAGCGTCGATCCCGGTCAATTGGCGTCCGCGCTGCTCAATCTGGTGCTCAACGCGCGCGATGCGATGCCGCAGGGCGGCAAGCTGACGGTCGAGGTCCGCAATATCGCGCTCGAGGAATCCGACCTCGACGTCAATGGCGAGGCCCGGCCCGGCGATTACGTCAAGGTGGCCGTGACCGATACCGGCAGCGGCATGATTGCCGAAGTGGCCAGCCGCGCCTTCGAGCCGTTCTTTACCACCAAGGAGGTGGGCAAAGGCACGGGCCTCGGCCTCAGCATGGTCTATGGGTTTGCAAAACAATCCGGCGGCGCGATGCAAATACGCTCCGAGCCGGGACGTGGCACCGCCGTCAGGCTTTTCTTCCCTCGCATCAATGCGCCGCACAGAGGCGCCGCGCCGCCCGCTGACCAGCTCGCCGCGCATGCCGGCACCGAGACCATTCTCGTTGTCGAGGACAATGATCTGGTGCGTGCGTATGTTGCAAAGGAGCTGAAGGAGCTTGGCTATCGCGTCACCGTGACGCGCAACGGGCGCGAGGCGCTGGAGGTATTGCGCCAACGCAGCGAGATCGATCTGCTGTTTACGGATGTCGTGATGCCCGGCGGCATGTTCGGACCGGAGCTTGCCAGGGAAGCATCGCGGCTGCGGCCCGAACTCAAGATACTCTTCACCTCCGGCTACACCGAACATCCCGTCCAGCCGCTCGACGGCCTCGACAGTGAAGCGAAAATTCTGAACAAGCCGTACCGGCGAAACGACCTGGCGCTGATGCTGAGGTTGGTGCTGAAGGGGGGTTGAGCGGCTAGAGCATGATCCGGAAAAGTGGAACCGGTTTTCCCTCGCGACAAACGCGCAGCGTTTGCGCGGAGATCATGCTCAAACAAAAAGCTAGAGCGGGATGATGAAGCGAAGAGAAATCATCACGCTCTAGGAGGACAGCAGCAGGAAGACCACGACAAGATTTGCCACGAACAGTATCGCGTCGATGACAAAGATCCGGAGCATCGGGCCCTTCAACACGGGCCAGTATGCCACCCCGACGCGTCCCCCGCGCATCAGGACCGGAAGGTTATAGGCGAACTGACTGAAGTGACACGCGGCAAAGAACAGGAATAACGCAAGCTGCGCGTCATCAGCCCCGAAGAAGGGCGGCCGGGCCAGCAGATACAGCGACAAAAGGGCGATTGGCAGATTGATCCCGCCCAGGAACGCCACGCTGGCCGACAAGGTCGGCGCGATCGGGTTTCCGCGCTCCTCCCGGGGCAACAGTATTTTCAGCGTATTGCTCTGGGCAATGCTGAACTGGATGAAGGCGCCGCCGAACCAGAGTGTGTTGAGAAGCAGAACGAAATCCGAAAATCGCATCGTTACTTTCCGTACATGGCTATTTTCCGTAGAAGGCCTCGCTGCGCACCACACGGCCGGCAGCGTCGAAGTCCATGAACTCGCTGGCGCGCGTGTCGCCCAGTTGCCACCAGACCGTCAGGCGCGCGATCGTGTCGTCCCAGCTCCAGCTCAGGATTTTCAGATCCGCGCTCTCGATGTGTCCGTATGCCTTGCGCCAGTAGGCGCGAATGTTCTCAAGCCCCGCGACCACAGGGGAATCCGTCAGTTTGATCGCCAACGGGGAGCGCATCTCCGCGTTTTCAGCAAAGTGCGACACGACAGCGTCGATATCAACCTTGCACCAGCTTGCGCACCACGCCTCGACAAAGCGTCCGGCGGCTGCCCGGTCCATCGTCTGCTTGCTCAAGCTCCCGCACCTCCCCGGCATCACTGCAGGAAAGTTGTCACGGCACGATCTTCAAGTCAACTGTGTTGACCTTAGAAATCAATTGTTGTCGGCGATAGCCTCCATGACGGCCATCCACGCGGCCGCGCCACGCGGGCCGACACGATCAAACGCCTCGCTCACGACCTTGCGCTCGTAGTCCGATGCCCGTTGTTCCGTGCGTTTTCCTGATTCCGTCAGCCGCAGCAATTTGGAGCGATGCTGCTCGGGCGACCGCTTCGAGGTCAGCAGTTTTCGCTCCAGCAGCAGGTTGAGCGGCCGGTTCAGGGCTTGCTTGGATATGCCGAGAATTTCGATCAGCGAACCGATCGAGACGTCGGGCTGCCTGGCAACCACGTAGAGAATGCGGTGGTGCGGGCGTGACAGGCCAAGGGTCGCAAGATACTGATCGGCGGAAAGCGTCATCCCGCGCCAGCCGTAATACATCAGCTCCAGCGCCGCGTCCAAATCATGGAGCTTCTTGAGCGAGGCGCGGTGCAAGCCCGCGGCGTGAGGAACAGTTTTTTGCATTTTCCTACCGCAAAGAATTGACCGAACAGACTTACCCCAGCGCCCGCAGTTCGCGTCGCAGCACCTTGCCGGTCGCGGTCATCGGGAGGCTTTCCGCGAACTGCACGAAGCGCGGATATTCGTGGGCGGCGAGTTGTACCTTGACGAATTCCTGGATCTCACGGGCCAGCGCGTCGCTGGGCGCAAAGCCCGGACGCAGCACGATCCAGGCCTTGATCGACTCGGTGCGGATCGGATCGGGAATGCCGACGACCGCCGACATCGCCACCGCCGGGTGCTTCATCAACGTGTGCTCGATCTCCGACGGCCCGACGCGATAGCCGGCCGTGGTGATGACGTCGTCTTCGCGGCTGACATACCAGAAGTAACCGTCCTCATCCTGCACGCCGAGATCGCCGGTCAGCAGAAATTCGCCGGCGTATTTTTTCGCGGTCGCTTCCGGATTGCGCCAATATTCGATCATGGTGCAGGGACAAGGCTGGCGAACGCCGATGACGCCGCGGGTACCACGCGGCAGCTCCTCGCCCTGGTCGTCGACGATGCGCACGTCAAAACCGGGCGTCGCCCGGCCCATTGAACCCGGCCGGATCGGAAACAGTTTGGAATTGCTGCCGATCACGAGATTGCATTCGGTCTGGCCGAACACTTCATGGGCATCGACGCCGAAAGTCGCGCGCACCCAGTCGAGCAATTCGCCGCCGAGCGACTCGCCGCCGGTGAAGATGCTGCGAAGATTTACGCCCGGGTTCTTCACGCCGGCCTGCCGCATCAGTTTCAGCGCCGTCGGCGGCAGGAACACGTTGCGGATGCCGTGATCGGCCATGACAGCCATCGCGGCCTGCGGCTCGAATTTGCGCGCGCGGTGCCCGACCAGCGGCACGCCGTGATACCAGAACGCAAACAGGCCGTTGATCAGCCCGCCGATCCAGGCCCAGTCCGCCGGCGTCCACATCAGGTCGCCGGGTTTGGGGATGAAGTCGTGGCACATCTCGACATTGGGCAGATGGCCGAGCACAACGCGGTGCGCGTGCAGCGCGCCCTTGGGATTTCCCGTGGTGCCCGAGGTGTAGATGATCAGGCCGGGATCGTCGGCCGACGTATCGACGGTCGCAAAGTCCGGTGATGCGGCTTTCAACGAAGACCAGAACGGCTTGGTGCCCGCGGGCGCACGGTCGCCGATCACATAGACGGTCTTCAGCTCGGGCAGGCGGTCGCGGATCTTTGCGAGCTTGTCCCAGCCGGCCTCGTCGGTGATGACAGCCTTGGCCTCGGAATTGGAGAGACGAAACTCCAGCGCGTCCTCGCCGAACAGCGCGAACAGGGGGATCGAGATCAGGCCGGAGCGAAACGCCGCCAGATGCGCGATCGGCACTTCCAGCGATTGCGACAGGAACACTGCGACGCGGTCGCCGCGGATGAGGCCATCGGCGGCAAGCACATTGGCGAAGCGGCGCGACATGTCAGCGATCTCGTCGAACGAGGTTCGCGTCGCGGTGCCGTCCTCGTCGATATAGATCAGCGCAAGGCGGCCGGAGCCATCGGCATGACGGTCGCAGCACGCGGTCGCGATGTTGAACCGCGCCGGGATGTCCCAGCGGAAGTTGCGATAGAGCTCGTCATAGGTGGCGGCTTCGGTGAGCATGGGGAAGAGGCTCTTCCTTTTTCGCCTCTCCCCGTTCTTCACGGGGAGAGGTCGCGAGCGCAGCGAGCGGGTGAGGGGCTCTCTCAACACGCGCGAACGTCGTTTCATTCGAACAGCGGCACCCCCTCACCCGGATCGCAAGAGCGATCCGACCTCTCCCCGCAAGCGGGGAGAGGTTAAGAAGACAGCGCCGCCTTCACCAATCCGCTGGCTTTACCAAAATCCATCTGGCCGGCGTATTTCGCCTTCAGCACCGCGATCACCTTGCCCATGTCCTTCATCCCGGCGGCGCCGGTTTCAGTGACCGCGGCCGATATCGCCGCCTTGACGTCCTCCTCAGACATCTGCTTCGGCAAATAAGCGGAGATCACCGCGATCTCCTCGCGCTCCTGCGCGGCGAGTTCGGCGCGGCCGCCCTTGTCGTAGAGCTCGACGGATTCCTGGCGCTGCTTGATCATCTTCTGGAACACGCCGAGCAGGTCGGCATCGCTGAGCGGCGGCTTGCCCTCCCCGCGTGCAGCGATGTCGGCGTTCTTGATGGTCGAGTTAACCATGCGCAGCGTGGACAGCTTGCGCTCGTCCTTGGCCCGCATCGCGTCCTTGACAGCATTGTTGATGTCGTCGCGCAGCATTTTCGTATCCTTCGGCTATCAGAGCCCTGATCTAGGCTGTTCGTGCTCTCGAAACAACCTAGCCTCGCAGCCATTCCGTCAGCGCGTCGGCGGTCTCCTGCGGCGCTTCCACCTGTGGCAGGTGACCGCAATTGGCCAGCACCACCAGTTTGGCCCCGGGAATGCCGCTCGCCATCTCCATCGAGAGCGAGTTCGGGATGGTGTTGTCCTGGTCGCCGGTCAGTACCAGCGTCGGACATCTGATCCACGCCAGCGTGGGGCGCGAATCCGGCCGCCCGATCACGGCGGTCTGCTGGCGGACGAACGCCTCCGGCCCGATATCGTCGCCCATGTCATGGACAAGCTGGCGCAACGCGGCATCGCCCTGCCGCGAGGGGTGCACGAAGCCGGGAAACAGCTCGTCGAGCACGGCGCGGTATTCGCCGCCTTTTGCACGGGCGATCATGCCCTGGCGGCGGGTCGTCGCCTCGCCGGTGTCCGGCCGCGCCTGGGTGCTGATCAGCGCCAGCTTCGCCACCCGCTCCGGCGCCTGCCGCATGATCTCGAAGGCGATGTAGCCGCCCATGGAATGCCCGGCGAGCGCAAAGCGCGGCGGCGCCTCGGCCAGGATCCGCCGCGCGATCGCGCCCATATTGTCGTCGCGCTTGTGATTGGCGACCGTCACGGGCCCCAACTGCCACAGGGCCGGCACCACGGGCCCAAAGAGCCGCGGCGAGCACGCGAGACCCGGAACGAGCAGGATCGGCATCGTATTGTCCATGCGGACTCCTGATTGGGCGCTTTGGGGTGAAAAGCGGCCCTAGCTACTTGTTTTGACGCGTTTTCTTGACGCGAACCGGCGTCCACTTCGCTCGAAAACGCTATGAAATGGGAACTCCAGATTAGGCTGGTGGCACAGCCTGTCAAATATGCAGTGAAACGCGTGTGAATCCGCGTTTTTGGGGGTTCACGCGGCCGGGTACGCCGACTATGTAATGCGCTCATGACAATCCCTGAAAACTCGTCAGCCTGGCCGGACCTCAAACCGACCGCGCTCCTCGTGCTCGCCGATGGCACCGTGCTGGAAGGCTTTGGCCTCGGCGCGGAAGGCCAGGCGGTCGGCGAAGTCTGCTTCAACACCGCGATGACCGGTTATGAGGAGATCCTCACCGATCCCTCCTATGCCGGGCAGCTCATCACCTTCACTTTCCCGCATATCGGCAACGTCGGCACCAACGACGAGGATATCGAGACGGTGAACATGGCGGCGACGCCGGGCGCGCGCGGCGTCATCCTGCGCTCCGCCATCACCGATCCTTCGAACTACCGCTCGGCCAAACATCTCGACGCCTGGCTCAAGGCGCGCGGCATCATCGGCCTTTCCGGCATCGACACCCGCGCGCTGACCGCGCTGATCCGCTCCAAGGGCATGCCGAATGCCGTGATCGCGCACGCCAAGGACGGCAAGTTCGACCTGCACGGCCTCAAGGAAGAAGCGCGCGAATGGCCCGGCCTCGAAGGCATGGACCTGGTGCCGATGGTGACCTCGGCTCAGCGCTTCACCTGGGACGAGACGCCATGGGGCTGGGAAAAGGGCTTTGGCCGCCAGACCGCGCCCGAATTCAACGTGGTCGCGATCGATTACGGCATCAAGCGCAACATCCTGCGGCTGCTCGCGGGCGAGGGCTGCAAGATCACCGTGGTGCCGGCGACCACATCAGCCGAAGACATCTTGGCGATGAAGCCGGACGGCGTGTTTCTCTCTAACGGCCCCGGCGATCCCGCCGAGACCGGCAAATACGCGGTGCCTGTGATCAAGCAGGTGATCGATTCGGGCACGCCGACCTTCGGCATCTGCCTCGGCCACCAGATGCTGGGCCTCGCCGTCGGCGCCAGGACCAAGAAGATGCATCAGGGCCATCACGGCGCCAATCATCCGGTCAAGGACGAGACCACCGGCAAGGTGGAAATCACGTCCATGAACCACGGCTTTGCGGTGGACGAAAAGACCCTGCCGAAGGGCGCCACCCAAACCCACATCTCGCTGTTCGACGGCTCCAATTGCGGCATCCAGCTCGACGGCAAGCCGGTGTTCTCGGTGCAGTACCACCCGGAAGCCTCACCCGGCCCGCGGGATTCGCATTATCTGTTCAAGCGGTTCGCCGATTTGATGCGGGCGAACAAGAAGGCGTAGCCCGCACTCCCCTTTCCTTCATCATCATGCCCGGGCTCGTCCCGGGCATTGTTTTTTGTGAGTGCGAGGATGACTCGGGGCATGACGAGATATCATGTGACGAATGGCCTGTTGCCGCGCTATCTGCTATAGTATGATCATCGACATTCAAAGTAAGGAATGAGCACCATGGACAGCTCCGCCGCCCCCAAGGTCGAATACGGCGTGACACCGACTGATGTGATGGCGTCGATGACGGGTCTTGAGTTCGTCCGCGCGATCTTCGAGGGCAAACTGCCGGCGCCGCCGATCATGGAGAATGTCGAGCCGTTCGATTCCACCGCCGAGAACGGCGTCGTGACCTTTCACAGCGTGCCGGGCTTCCGGCACTACAACCCGATCGGCTCGGTACATGGCGGCTACGCCGCGATCCTGCTGGATTCCGCGATGGGGTTGGCAGTCCACACCACGCTGCCGGCCGGCACCGGCTACACCACGCTGGAATTCAAGATCTCCTTCATCAAGGGCATGACCAAGGATACCGGCCCTGTGAAGTCGGAAGGCCGCACGCTGAGCGTCGGCCGCCGCGCCGCCACCGCGGAAGCGCGCATCACCGATTCCAAGGGCCGCCTGCTCGCCCACGCCACCACGACCTGCCTGGTGTTTGAAATCCCGAAAGCATGAGCCAAGGGAACGCGAGGCCCTGACAGCGGTTGAATCCCGACGTATGGTTTGTACGTGGGAGAACGATCATGTCCGTCGTCAGCGAAGACCATCAGCCGCTCACCTTCGACTTCGTCGATGACGGCCTGGTGCCGAACAGCAAGATGCCGTTCCTGGTCTACAAGCGCGCGATCGACGTCGATAACGATCACCCCGAAAAAACCATCGAGGGCCTGTTCGGCGCCAATGGCTGGGGCGCGATGTGGCGCAACGGCGTCTATGATTATTTGCACTACCACGCCACCGTGCACGAAGTGCTCGGGGTCGCCCGCGGCAACGCCATCGTGCGGTTCGGCGGCGACAATGGCACGGAGCTTGCGATCGCGGCCGGTGACGTCGCGATCCTGCCCGCCGGCACCGGGCATCAATGCCTGTCGTCGAGCGCTGATTTTTCCGTCGTCGGCGCCTATCCGCCCGGCCCGCCGGCCGAAATCACGCGCGCGACGCCGGAGAACCACGCCAAGGCGTTGAAGACGATTCCGAACGTGAAACTGCCGAAGGCCGATCCGGTGATGGGGACGAATGGACCGCTGGTGAAACTGTGGAAGCGCGGGTGATACTGCGGTTCGAACGGGATTGCGACGATTTGTCCTGTGTCGTCTGGGGTACGATTATCTGGCACAAAATGCATAGACGGCGCGCGCCACCGTTCGCGAAGACGCAGATCGGCGCAGCTAGAGATACGCCGTATAGGAACTGATCCACACCAGGATCGACGCAAGAAGGCCGATCACGCCCGCCTTCTCGGAAAATGCAGTTGCACTGCCGGACATTCCCAGACGCAGCGACTCCCGGCTCATCCCGTCAGGGATCGAGATCTCCGCCGGAAACACCGTCGCCCCGCCGAACGTATTGGTGCGCGCGAGCGTTCCCGACACGGCGATCTGCCCCTGGCCGATGCCCCTCGGAATGGCGGTGATCTTCGCGTGATAGATGCGTCCCGGGACGTTGTCGAAAACGATATCGACAGCGGTGCCTTCCTTGATGGTTTGAAAGCCGTTCTGAGAAAACATTCCAACCAGCGTGATCTCCTTCTCGACGATGAACGACATCGCCGAGTGCAACTGCAGCGCGCGATCACCGACGGTCAAGGCGACGACGGTGACATAGCCGTCGGCCGGCGCACGAATGGTCGTCTGCGACAATTCCCAATTGGCATTGTCGAGCTGCGCCTGTAGCTGCGCGACTGATGTGTTGACGCCGCCGATCTCGGAATCCATCGCGAGCTTGGCGCTCTGCTGCGCGGCCTTGGCGGCGCCGAGCTGCGCCGACACGGTTTCGTACTGGACCTGCTTGTCCTGCGCCTGAAACTGCGAGTTGGCATCATCAGCGGCAAGTGTCTGGATATCGTCGAGCCGCTTCTTGTTGTAGGCGACCTGCGTGGTGAGCCCGCTGACATTCGCCGTTGCCTGCTCGTAATTCGCTTTCAGTATCTCGGTTTGCTGCTTTGCAGCAGCGAGCGAGGCCTGCAACTGCGAGACCTTGTATTGAAACGGCGCCGGGTCGATTTGAAACAGCACATCGTTGGCTTTGACCGGCACGTTCCGCCTGACCGGGATTGCAACAATTTGCCCGGTCACATTCGGCGTCACCTCCACCACGCGGCCGGTGACCGTCACGCGCCCTGACGGCGTCAGATAATTAAAAAGCGCGAGAAATGCCGCGAGAAGAAATACTCCGACAGCGATCGAGACCGTCCCGGACAACCAGCCCCAACGCACCAGCTTGAATTTCGAGAACAAGGCCCACAGCGCGACGAGGTAGAGGCACAAAATAATGACCATGGCTGGTCCTCATTATTGGTTTGTGCTAAATTTGCTCCCGGAGGTAGCTGAAGACACGATTCAACCGTTAGCTTCATTGCTCCTGTTTTTCCAGCATCTTGTTTTGATCCTGCATACGCCGCGAGGCGTTTTATGCAGCCATGCAGCACGTTCTCCCGCATACGCAATCTCTTGCACACGCAATCTCTCTCGCTTCAGAGCGAGAATGCTTTCAAGCCGAGATAGGAGACAGCACCATGTTGACGAAACGCGACCTGCTTCGTTCCGCAGCGCTAGCTGCACTGACAGTTACGACGATGACGCCCATCCCGGCCAATGCGCAGGCCAAAGCCGAATGGCCTGACATCCGCGAGGCCAAGGCCATCGCCGAAGAAGGCTTCATCTATGGCCTTCCCATCGTAATGAACTACGCTGTCATGTACGAATATTCGGTCGACAGGAATTCGGGGCAATTCAAGGCACCATTCAATCAGATTAAAAACGAGGCGCGCGTCTTTACCTACAAGGACACCTCGATCGTCACCCCCAACAGCGATACACCCTATTCCTTCCTCTGGATGGATCTGCGCGCGGAGCCGATGGTGTTGTCGGTGCCGGCGGTGGAAAAGGGCCGCTACTACGCGGTGCAACTTGAAGACGGCAATACCTACAATTACGGCTACATCGGCAGCCGCGCGACCGGTACCGAAGCGGGCGACTACATGGTCGCCGGCCCGGGTTGGAACGGTACGCCCCCGCCTGACATCAAGAAGGTATTTCGATCCACGACGCAGTTCTCGGTCGCGGGGTATCGCACCCAGTTGTTCGGTGCGGACGATATGCCCAACGTTGAGAAGGTCCAGGCGGGCTACAAGGCCCAGCCGCTCTCGGCCTATCTGAAGCAACCAACGACGACTGCGGCGGCCGCTATAGACTTCCCCAAGGTCGACAAGGAATTGGTGAAGAAAAACTTCTTTGAGTATCTCGACTTTTCCTTGCAGTTCGCGCCGGCGACGCCGGACGAAGCGGAAATCCGCGCCAAGCTCGCGCGCATCGGCGTCGGCCCCGGCAAGACCTTTGATTTCAAGGACCTCCCGATCGCGCACAAGCTCGAGATCGGCCTTGGCATGAAAGACGGCGAGGAGAAGGTCGACAAGTACCTCGAGAACGGCTTCAAGAATATCAACGGATGGAAGATCGGATCGTTCTTCGGAGATCGCGAGTTTTTCAACGGCAACTGGCTGCTGCGGGCGGCGGCCGCCAAGGGCGGCATCTATGGCAACGACGCCGTGGAAGCCGTGTACCCCTTCACCAAGAATCTGGCCAACGGCGACGTCCTCGATGGCTCCAAGCACAAATACGCGATCACTTTCCCCGCCGGTCAGCTTCCGCCTGTCAATGCGTTCTGGTCGGTGACCATGTACGACGGCAAGAGCCAGTTGCTGATCGAAAACCCGATCAACCGCTACCTGATCAACTCGCCGATGCTATCAGGCATGAAGAAGAATGCCGACGGGTCCCTCACGCTGCATGTTCAAAAGGACGCCCCCGGCGCCGACAAGGAATCCAACTGGCTACCGGCGCCGAACGGACCGATTTACCTGGTGATGCGGCTGTACTGGCCGAAGACCGAAGCGCCGTCCGTCCTGCCCCCGGGCAACGGCACATGGCAGCCGCCAGCGATCGTGGCGACGCAGTAGCGTTGCGGCAGAAAGGCCGCGTGGGACTCGTTGTCACCGTGATCCCGCGCGTGCCCCCGAAACAATCAGCCCAAGCGGTGAAGACAGAGGAGTGTTCACATGATCACGAAACGCGATCTGCTCCGTGCCGCAGCGCTGGCTGCGATGACAGTTACCACCATGACGCCGGTTCCGGCGAGCGCGCAGGCCAAGGCGGAATGGCCCGACATCATCGAGGCCAAAAGAATTGCTGAGGAAGGCTTCATCTATGGCCTGCCGATCGTGATGAACTACGCTGTGATGTACGAATTCTCCGTGGACACGAAGAACAGCCAGTTCAAGGCGCCGTTCAATCAGATCAAAAACCTGGCGTATGTCGCGACGTACAAGGACACCGCAGTCGTGACGCCCAACAGCGACACGCCATACTCCACGCTTTGGTTCGATCTGCGCGCCGAGCCGATGGTTGTTTCGGTGCCGGCCGTTGAGAAGAGCCGCTATTACACGGTGCAGCTGATCGACGGCAACACCTTCAATTTTGGCTATATCGGCAGCCGCGCGACCGGCAGCGACGCCGGAGACTACATGGTCGTTGGGCCGAACTGGCAGGGCGCCACTCCGCCCGGAATCAAGAAGGTCTTCCAGTCCTCGACCCAGTTTGCCTTCGCGGCCATTCGCACGCAGCTCTTCAATCCGGAAGATATGCCGAATGTCGTGAAGGTCCAGGCCGGCTACAAGGCGCAGCCGCTATCGGCCTATCTCAAGCAGCCGGTAACGACCGCTTCGGCCGCGATCGACTTTCCCAAGGTCGATGCGGAGCTGGTGAAGAAGAACTTCTTCGAATATCTCGACTTCGCGCTGCAGTTTGCGCCGGCGGGCCCGGAAGAACGCACCATTCGCGAGAAGCTCGCGCGCATCGGCGTCGGCGCGGGCAAGACCTTCAACTTCAAGGATCTTCCGCTCGAACACAAACTCGAAGTCGGGCTCGGGATGAAGGAAGGCGAGGAGAAGGTTGAAAAGTATCTTGCTGGTGGACAGAAAGACGTCAACGGATGGAAAATCGGATCGCTGTTCGGTGACCGGCTGTTCTACAGCGGCGATTGGCTGAAGCGGGCCGCAGCTGCAAAAGGCGGCATTTATGGCAACGACGCCGCGGAAGCCGTCTACCCCATGACCAAAACGCTTGCCAACGGCGAAGTCCTCGACTCTTCAAAGCACAAATACACAGTCACTTTTCCTGCCGGACAGTATCCGCCGGTCGAGGCGTTCTGGTCGGTGACGATGTATGACGGCAAGAGCCAACTGCTGATCGAGAATCCGATCAACCGATATCTGATCAATTCGCCGATGCTGCCCGGCATGAAGAAGAATCCGGACGGCTCTCTCACGCTGCATCTCCAGAAAGATTCACCCGGCGCCGACAAGGAATCCAACTGGCTGCCGGCGCCGAACGGCGAAATGTACCTGGTGATGCGGCTCTATTGGCCGAAGACCGAAGCGCCGTCGATCCTGCCGCCGGGCGAAGGCACCTGGCAGCCGCCGGCGATCGTGGCGCTGCAATAGCGTTGCGCCGAGAGGCAGCGCGGGACCCGTCATTACCGCGATCCCGCGCGTGCCCCGAGATTCAGGATCGAATCCGCGCTCGAACCCAGGCAAGGGAATGTTCACATGATTACAAAACGCGACCTTCTTCGTTCCGCAGCGCTTGCTGCATTCACCGTCTCGACGGCGAATTCCATCCCGGCGCAAGCGCAGACGAGTGCCGAGCGTCCAGGCTTCTTCAAGGCAAAGGACATCGCCGAGGCGGGCTTCATCTTCGGCCTGCCAATCGTGATGAACTACGGCATCATGTATGAATTCGCCATCGATCGCAGTTCGAGCCAGTTCAAGGCGCCGTTCAACCAGTTCAAGAACGACCCCAACGTCTTTACCTACAAGGACACCGCGGTCGTGACGCCGAACAGCGACACGCCCTATTCGATCGGGTGGATGGACTTCCGGGCGGAGCCCATCGTCATTTCCGTGCCGGCGATCGACCCGAAGCGCTACTATTCGGTCCAACTCTGTGACGGCAACACGTATAATTATGGCTACATCGGCACCCGCGCCACCGGAAGCGAGGCCGGAGATTATCTGGTTGTCGGCCCGGACTGGAAGGGCGCAACGCCTCCCGGAATCAAGAAGGTCTTCCAGTCGAGCACCCAGCTATCGATCGTCATCTTCCGCACCCAGCTTTTCAACGCTGGCGATATCGACAACGTCAAGAAGGTGCAGGCCGGCTACAGGATGCAGCCACTTTCCACCTATCTGAAACAGCCGACGACGACGGCCGCGACGGCCATCGACTTTCCGAAGATCGACAAGGAGCTCGTGAAAACCAACTTCTTCGAGTATCTCGATTTTGCGCTGCAGTTTGCGCCCGTGCAGGAAAACGAGAAGGAGATCCGCGCCGCGCTCGCGAAGATCGGCGTCGGCCCCGGCAAGACCTTTAACTTCAAGGACCTGCCGCTGGAGCAAAAGCTCGAGATTGGCCTCGGCATGAAGGAAGGCGAGAAGAAGGTCGAGGAAGGCGTTGCCAAGGCCGGCACGACCATCAACGGCTGGCAGGTCAGCGCGTTGCCGGGCGATAACGCCCACTACAATGGCGACTGGCTCAAGCGCGCCGTCGCCGCCAAGGCCGGTATCTACGGCAATAATCCGGCGGAAGCGACCTATCCGCTCACCCGCATCGATGGCGACGGCCGGACGCTCGATGGCAGCAAGCACAATTACACCCTGACATTCCCGCCGGGCCAGGAGCCACCAGTCAACGCGTTCTGGTCGCTCACCATGTATGACGGCAAGTCGCAGCTCCTGATCGAAAATCCGATCAACCGCTATTTGATCAATTCGCCGATGCTTCCGGATATGAAGAAGAACGCGGACGGGTCACTGACGCTCTACATCCAGAACAAATCGCCGGGTGCGGACAAGGAATCGAACTGGCTGCCGGCACCGAACGACACGATCTACCTGGTCATGCGGCTCTACTGGCCGAAGACGGAGTCACCTTCGATCCTCCCGCCAGGCGAAGGCACCTGGAAGCCGCCGGCCGTCGTGGCGGCGAAGTAGCGTTCAGACCGAAGGCACCGCGGGACTCGTCATCGTGATCCCGCGCGTGTCCAGGCTCGGAAGGCAAGTGAAAGCAAATTTGAGTGCCGTTTTGCACGGGAGTGAGTCATGAAAGCTGTACTCACACGAACGCTTTGCGGCGCTGTACTGACTTTTGCATTGACCGCCGTATTCGCACCAGCCGGCGCCCAGCAGACGAGCCTGTCGAAATTCTCCACCGAACAACTCGCCAATCGAATGCTGGAACGCCGCGCCGTGGACGCCGTCATCTGGGGCATGCCCATCGTCAGCTTCGACTCGCTTCGGCAAGCCTACTTCCGCGACGGCAAGGCGAAATACGGCGACATCATCTGGTGGCCCAAAGGCAGCACCTGGAAGAACCAGTCGTTCACCGTCAATACAACCCTTCGCTACCTTTTTGCCTTCTTCAACATAAAAGACGATGGGCCGATGGTTCTGGACCTGCCGCCGGCGGCGAATGGGTCCAGCTTCCTGGGCACCATTTGCGATGCCTGGCAGGTACCGCTCACCGACGTCGGGTTCGAGGGCAAAGGTGGCAAATACCTGGTGCTGCCACCCGACTACACGGGCGAGGTGCCGGCCGGCTATATCCCCGTGCGTTCCAAGACCTACAACACATTCGCCGGCCTCCGCTCCATCCTGGAGAGCAACTCGGAAGAGGACGTGCGCAGGGGTGACGCGCTGGTGAAGCAGATCAAGGTCTACCCCTTGGCCGAGGCCAGTAACCCGCCTGCGCCGCGGTTCGTGGATATGACCAACACCCTCTATGACGGCCTCGCGCGATTCGACGAAAGCTTTTACACCAGCCTTGCCCGCATGCTGAATGAGGAGACGGTACAGCCCCAGGATCTGCAGATGATGGGCATGCTCCGACCACTCGGCATCGAGAAGGGCAAGGAGTTCAAGCCCGATGCCGCGACCGTGGCACAGTTGAAGTCCGCCGCGGCGGAAGCCGGTGCCTGGCTCCTCGGACAGCAGTCTAAGATCGGTGAAGACTGGTGGCCGGGCAGCCAGTGGAAATTGCTGGTCCCGCCGATTGGCCCGCAGACGGGATTCAAGTGGGCCGTGCCAAACTATTTCGACGTGGATACGCGCGGCGCTGCTTTCGCCGGCTTCTTCCTGCCTCCCGCGAAGCTCGGCGGAGGCAGCTTCTACCTTGCCGCGTACTTCGACAACGGCGGCCAGCCTTTGCGTGGCGAGAATCCCTATCGACTGCACGTTCCCGCCAATGTTCCGGTAAGCCAGTTCTGGGCTGTGACCATTTACAACGCTGAAACGTCGGCCCTCTTCCTCAACCTGCCACGCCCGACCCTGGATTCATTGGACAAAGGCCTGCGCAAGAACGCCGACGGCTCGGTGGACATCCACTTTGGATCGCAGGCGCCCGCCGGTCAGGAGTCGAACTGGATTTTCACGCCGACGGGGACGAGCTGGTTCCCCTGGTTTCGATTCTACGGTCCTGAGAAGGCGGTTTTCGACAAGAGTTGGAAGATGCCCGACATCGAACAGGTGAAATGATCTGCGAATAAACGGCTATAGCCCAGTCTCTGCCACTTCCTGAGGACTAGCAGCTTTGAGCACGATTCAATTCGACAACGAAAGCGCTGATGCCAAGGCAGGTGAACATCCTCATCATCCGGGGATGGTCCTGATTCCCGGCGGCACGTTCCGCATGGGATCGGACAAGCATTATCCCGAGGAAGCGCCAGTTCATTCCGTGACAGTCGATGAATTTTTCATCGACCGCACGCCGGTGACGAACAGGGAGTTCAAGGAATTCGTGAGGGCGACCGGCCACGTCACGTTCGCCGAAATCCCGCCCGACCCGAACGACTATCCCGGCGCGCTGCCTCACATGATCTATGCCGGCTCGCTGGTGTTTTCGCCTCCGGCGCAGACCGTTGATCTCCGCGACTGGAGCCGATGGTGGCAATTCATGAATGGCGCCGACTGGCGCCACCCTTATGGCCCGAAGAGCAACATCAACGTGCTCGACAATCATCCTGTCGTGCACGTCGCTTATTCCGACGCGCTCGCCTTTGCGCGCTGGGCCGGCAAGGATATTTCGACCGAAGCCGAGTGGGAGTTCGCCGCGCGCGGCGGATTGGCTGAGGCAGAATATGCCTGGGGCGAGGAGTTCACGCCAGGCGGCCAGCATCTTGCCAATACCTGGCAGGGAGAATTCCCGAAGCAAAATCTCTGCACCGACGGCTTCGAGCGCACATCGCCAGTCACGGCCTTTCCGCCGAACGGCTACGGCATTCACGACATGATCGGGAATGTCTGGGAATGGACGTCCGACTGGTATTCGCAAAAGCACGAAGCAGATGCGCCAAAGGCGTGCTGCATTCCCCATAATCCGCGAGGCGGATCAGAGGCTGCGAGCCACGACTCTCGTCAGCCGAATATCAGAATTCCACGCAAGGTGCTTAAAGGCGGCTCGCACCTGTGCGCCCCGAACTATTGCCGCCGCTATCGTCCTGCCGCGCGTCATGCCGAGCCTATCGACACCTCGACTAGCCACGTCGGCTTCAGGTGCATCATCAGGAAAAGGAGTGCGTCATGAGTAAGGACAAGATTCCGGGAACGTCCGAACCCGGCACAAAGCCGATCGGCGGAGGATTGAAACGCCGCGATCTCTTGTTGAGCGGCAGTTCTCTCATCGCCGCTTCGGCGCTCTCGGCCGTCGGCCTAACAAGCGCTGCGCAAGCGCAGCAACAACCAGCGGCGCCCCCACCTGTTGCGGCCGGGCAGCGGCCCAACATTGTCGTCATCATGGGCGACGACATCGGCATCTGGAATATCGGCGCCTACCACCGCGGCATGATGGCTGGGCGGACGCCGAACCTCGACAAAATAGCCGCCGAAGGCATGCTGTTCACCGATTATTACGCAGAGGCGAGCTGTACGGCGGGTCGTGCCAACTTCATCACCGGCGAGCTGCCGATCCGCACCGGCATGACCACTGTCGGCCAGGCTGGCGCCCCCACCGGCTTGCCGGCGGAGGCCGTGACCATTGCCGCCGCGCTGAAAGGTATGGGCTACGCCACCGGCCAGTTCGGCAAGAATCACCTTGGCGACAAGAACGAGTTTCTGCCGACCGTGCATGGCTTCGACGAATTCTTCGGCTACCTGTACCACCTCGACGCGATGGAAGACCCGGCGCACCCCGCCTACCCGCAGGAGCTGTTGAACACAGTTGGCCCACGCAACATGGTCCACTCGTGGGCGACCAACGTGGACAATGCCACCGTGGATCCGCGCTGGGGCAAGGTCGGCAAGCAGAGGATCGAGGACGCCGGGACGCTTTATCCGAAGCGAATGGAAACCGTGGACGACGAAATCCGCGATCTTGCCTTGAAGTTCATCGAAAAGGCCAAGGCCGACAACAAGCCGTTCTTCCTGTGGCTCAACCCGACCCGCATGCACATCGTCACGCACCTGTCGCCCAAGTACCAGGCGTTACGCAACTCCAAGAACGGCTGGACCATCCATGAGGCCGGCATGGCACAGCTCGACGACGACGTCGGCATCGTGATGCAGAAGCTCAAGGACATGGGTGTCGATGACAACACCATCGTCGTCTTTACCACCGACAACGGCACCGAGGTATTCACCTGGCCCGATGGCGGACAGACGCCATTCGCCCAGAGCAAAGGCACGGTCATGGAAGGTGGCTTTCGCGCGCCGGCGATGATCCGCTGGCCCGGCAAGGTGCCGGCAGGCAAGGTCGAGAACGGCATTATCTCCGGGCTCGATTGGTTTCCAACCTTCGTGGCCGCCGCCGGTAATCCGAACATTGTCGAGGAATTGAAGAAGGGCAAGCACATCGGTGACAGGACCTACAAATGTCATCTGGACGGCTACAACCAGATGGACATGATCACCGGCAAGGGACCGTCAAATCGGAACGAAATATGGTACTTCGGCGAAAGCGAACTGGGTGCCGTACGCATCGGCGACTACAAGTATCGTTTCATCGACCAGCCCGGCGGCTGGCTAGGTGAAAAGACCAAGCCTGACATACCCTATCTGACCAACCTTCGTCTTGATCCGTTCGAGCGCACGGGCTGGCCCGGTAGCGGGTCCAAATACGGAGCGCAACAATACTTCGACTGGTTCAAGTACGAATTCTGGCGCTTCGTGTTTGTCCAGCAGCAGGTCGAGAAGCTGGCCATGACTGCGATCGAGTTTCCGCCGATGCAGAGGGGTGCGAGCTTTAACCTCGATGCCGTGAAAGCGAAGATCGAGGCCGCCAGAACGGCAGTGGGCAAATAAGGATTTGATGATCGTAATGGCGGACGGCCTGCGTATGGGCCGCCCGCCAAACTCTCTTGATCGTTGCGTTCTTTACTGTGAAAGGAACCAACTATGTCAATGCCGCAAGTTTCCTTCGGCGTCAGCCGCCGCATCCTGCTCTTGGCCTTGGCTTTGCTCGCGGCGCTGATCGGACCGCTGCCTCCCATATCCGTGATGGCGCAAACTCCCGCGATCGATCCGCTGCCGTCATGGAATGATACGGCGACCAAAACGTCCATCGTCACGTTCGTCGAGCGCGTGACGAAGCAAGGCTCGCCAGACCTCGTGCCGCCTGCCGAGAGAATTGCCACCTTCGACAATGACGGCACCCTGTGGGCGGAGCAGCCGATCTATTTCCAGTTTGCCTTCGCACTCGACCGCGTCAAGGCGCTCGCCCCGCTGCATCCGGAGTGGAAGGACAAGGAGCCGTTTGCCTCGCTGCTCAAGGGCGACCTTAAAGGCGCGCTCGCCGGCGGCGAGGCTGCTATTTTCGAAATCCTCACCGTCACGCATTCCGGAATGACCACGGATGAATTCGAGAAGATCGTGAGCGACTGGATCACTACGGCGAAGCATCCAGTCACCAAGCGGCTCTACACCGAGATGGTCTATCAGCCGATGCTGGAACTGCTCGCCTATCTGCGCGGCAACGGCTTCAAGACGTTCATCGTCTCCGGCGGCGGCATCGACTTCATGCGCGTCTTTGCCGACAGGGTCTATGGCGTTCCGCCCGAGCAAGTGGTGGGCAGCAGCGGCAAGCTGAGCTTCGAGCTACGCGACGGCAAGCCGGTCCTCGTAAAACTGCCGGAGCTTAATTTCAACGACGACAAGACTGGCAAGCCCATCGGCATCCAGATGCATATCGGCCGGCAACCGATCGCGGCATTCGGCAATTCCGACGGCGACCTGCAAATGCTCGAATGGGCCAAGGGAGGCGGCGGCGTCCGCTTCGCCCTCCTCGTGCACCATACCGACGCCGAGCGGGAATGGGCCTACGACCGCAATTCTTCCATTGGCCGCCTCGACAAGGCGCTCGACGCTGCACAGGCGATGGGCTGGACCGTTGTCGACATGAAGAACGACTGGAAGAAGATATTTCCGTTTGGCAGCAAATGAACATGACGTTCTCGATCTCGCCGATGGCGCCCACCAGCACGGTGACGCCGACGCGCCGAACCATCACGAAGTGACGGATCAACGCGCCCACTGTCCCATCTGGAGGCATGTCTGCAGGCTGACGTAACTTGGCGTGCCGCCAATGCTCTCCTGCGAGACACAACTCGCGCGGCTGGGCGCAGGGAATTTCGACCACTGGCTTCCGAGCTGCTGGCGCGCTTTCTGTTCATCGCTGATGCAAGTCTTGAGCGACTGATCGACGGTGAGTCCGGCGGTAGCGGCGATGTCGAGCTTGCAGTTTCGCGTGATATCGAACTTCGGCACTCCGTCAGCGACGGGCATAACCAATTGCGAACCCAATACGATCATAGAGACGGACATAGGCATTTCCGACCTCCTGCTGCTCTGGCTCGCTTGCATCGTAGCGCAAGCCGGCCGGACCGCTAGTCTTATTTCGCCGCGGCAGACATCCCTTCCCTTCACACGGGGGAGAGGGGAAAGGAGAACGGCCGTCATGCCGCAAAACCACCTCAAGACAATCGAGGCCCCCGCATTGGAGGCATGACGCACGGCGCTGGATCAGCGCCGGCGTTATGTGATTGACTTTGCCCTGTCCGAGATCAGGCCAACATGATCCGGCCAGCACAGGGAAACGTCCGATGACAGCCAACCCAGACATGACCATCCGCGACATCAGGGTGACGATGCTGCGCCTGCCCTGGGCCGACGATCCCTGGCTCAAGGGGCATGCGCTGGGCCCAACGCGCGACGTCCTGATCTGCGAGGTCGAGACCGCAGGCGGCGTCACCGGCATGGGCTATCTGTTCGTGTTCCGCCCGGGCATGAAGTCGATCGCCTCCTGTCTCGACGAGTGCATCATCCCGCGCGTGAAGGGCAAGGATGCCACCGCGATCGAGGCGATCTGGCGCGATCTGTGGACGGCGACGATGACCTATGGCCGCGGCGGCATCGCCGCGATGGCGATGTCGGCGATCGATATCGCGCTGTGGGATGCGGTGGGCAAGCGCGCCGGCCTGCCGCTGCACCGGCTGTGGGGCCATTATCGCTCGGAAATCCCGATCTACGGCTCGGGTTGTTTCCGCGGCGCCGGCGGCGACGGCATGATCGAGAAGGCGCTGCATTTCGTGAAGCAGGGCTACAAGGCGATCAAGATGCAGGTTGCGCATGTGCACACGCCCGCGCAGGACCTCGACAATGTACGCCGCATGCGCGAGGCGCTCGGGCCCGACATCGACATCATGATCGACGTCAATATGGGCTGGAGCGCCGATGTTGCTATCGAGATGGGACGCAAGTTCGAGAGTTACGACATTTACTGGCTCGAGGAGCCGGTGCCGGCCGACGATTTTGCCGGCTACCAGCGCATCGCCGCGGCGCTCGATATGCGTGTGGTCGGCGGCGAGACCCATTTCACGCGCTACGATCTGCGGCCGTTCTTTATCAATCCCTGCCTGCCGATCCTGCAGCCCGACCCGATGCGTGGCGGCATGACGGACCTTCGCAAGATCGCCGCACTGGCGGACACGTTTGGCATCACCATCGCGCCGCATCTGTTTCCCGAACTCAACGTGCACCTCTTGGCCTCGATCCCGAACGGCATCTGGTGCGAGAACATGGGGCTGATCGACGACCTCTGGGTCGATCCGCCTGACATTGCCAACGGCATGATCACGGCGCCGGAGCGGCCCGGACACGGGCTCCGGTTCAAGGACGAGGTGCTGAAGTTCAGGATTTAGTCTCTTCCCCTCTCCCCTTGTGGGAGAAGGTGGCGCGAAGCGCCGGATGAGGGGTCTCTGTCCTCATCTCGAGTCTTACCGTGAGGAGAGAGCCCCTCACCCGTCGCCTCACTACGTGAGGCGCCACCCTCTCCCACAAGGGGAGAAGGGAATTTCTCTTCGAAGCTTTTTCTCCATTAACTTCAATGGTCTGCTGATGTCGACTGCTAGCCTTTTTCCGTAGGCTGCATATAGGTAGCAAAATCATTCATCTCTTTCTGAGGTTAGCAGAGTGCAATCGAATGAGCGACATATCTCATCACGGCGGCAAAAGCCGGCGGTGACGGGTCGGGGCAGAGCGCGTTCGCTCTGCCCCGGTATCTTAGACATCAACCTGTTCAGCTATTGCCAGGGCGTCGTCGACCTCGATGCCGAGATACCTGACCGTGCTTTCGATCTTGGTATGCCCGAGCAAAAGCTGGACGGCCCGCAAGTTGCCAGTTCGCCGATAGATCAGGGTAGCTTTCGTGCGTCGTAGCGAGTGAGTCCCAAAAAGCCGCGCGTCCAACCCGACGCTCCCTATCCACTCCGATACGAGGCGCGCATATTGGCGGGTTGACATGGCGCCGTTCGCACCGCCATGAGCCGTGAACAGGAACTCTCCGGGCCTCTTGTTCGCAGCCTTCAGATAATCATCGACCGCCTGTCGGGTCTGTTCGGTCAATTCAAATCTGACCGGGTGTCCGGTCTTCTTTTGTCGTACCGTTGCGCGATCCGCAGTGTAGCCTCCGGCGGCGACATCCTCGACCCGGATGGCAACGACGTCGCACCCTCGAAGCTTGCTATCGATGGCCAGGTTGAACATGGCAAGGTCGCGAACGCGGCCTTCAATCTGAAGCTTCGTCCGGATTGACCAGACGTGTTTTGGTCGCAGCGGCGGCTTTGCCCCGGTCAGCTTGCCTTTGTTCCAGGGCAACCGTTTGTGAGCCGACGGGGTAGCATTCACTTGATCCAGCATGGCCATACTCCTCGGTTACGGGGAGGAGAGCATGTGCCATTGGCGAGACTTTCTCACCCTTCCGACACGGCGCAACAGTCGCTGCATGTCCGTTATCAGGGGTGAAGCGGAAGTCGTACGTTAACGCCGTCAGGGCAGCTTTTGACCCATCTCGGACACAAGGTGATTGCGTTGCGACACGCGCCCAATAGCCCATCCAACGGCCAATTCGCAACGAACACCCTTTCTCATTAATACTTAATACCTAATCAGCCGCGTCGGGGGCTGCCAAACTGGGCTTGTAGGACTTTCGATCCCTTGTATTGTGAGGAGAAGCATGCGCATGGCTGCTGCCTGAAGGGCGCAGGTCACCATAACCAAAGCGCGAACCAACGCGCCGTTTTTGGATGGAGGCCTATATGGCCGTTGGCGGATCGTTTGACACGTTCCCCAAGTTGCTTCTGCGAAATGCCGCGCAGTTTGGCAACCGTCCGGCGTTTCGGCATAAGGATCTTGGCGTCTGGCAGACGTGGACCTGGAGCCAGGTCGCCGAGATCGTGCATGCTCATGCCGCGGGCTTGCAGCGACTTGGATTGCAGCCAGGGGACACGATCGCCATCGTCGGTTCCAACCGGCCGAAGCTCTACTGGACCGTGATGGCAGCGCAGACGCTGCGCGCGATTCCGGTTCCGGTCTATTCAGATGCAGTGGCTGAGGAGCTTGCCTATGTCCTCGCTCACGCCGATGTCAGGTTTGTCGCGGCGCAAGATCAGGAGCAGGTCGATAAGGTTTTGTCCGTATCCGACCGGGTGCCGCATCTCCAGAAGATTGTTTACGACGAGCCGCGCGGACTCCGTGAGTACGATCACAGCCGATTGATCGCAATCCACGATGTCATCGAAGACGGTCGCGCCGCGCTCGCGGCCAACGCTGCGCTTGGCGGGCAGATCGATGAAATCATTTGGCAGAGTGAAGGTTCTGACATCTCGATCATCCTCTACACCTCGGGAACAACCGGCGCGTCGAAGGGCGTCATGCTGTCGGCGCGAGGCTGCATCGACGCTGTGACGGATACTGTCAGGTTCGATAGATTGACCGATAGCGACGTGGCGCTTGCCTATCTGCCGCTCGCCTGGGTGGGCGATCATTATCTCAACTATGCACAGGGCCTTGCCGCTGGGTTTTGCATGGCGTGCCCTGAGAGCGGTGAGACGGTCGAGCAGGATTTGCGCGAGATCGGACCAACCTTTTATTTCGCTCCGCCGCGCGTTTTCGAAAACATGCTGACGCGGGTGATGATCCGCATGCAGGACGCTGCGCCAATCAAGCGGCGAATGTTCGACTACTTCCTTGGCATTGCGCGACGGCATGGCGAGTCGATTTTGACCGGAAAACCAGTGCCGCTGTCAGGCCGGCTGCTCTACGCGCTCGGGCGCTTGATGCTCTACGAGCCCCTTAAAAACGTTCTTGGGCTGTCTCGCATACGCGTTGCCTATACTGCAGGTGAGGCCATCGGTCCGGATCTTTTCGCGTTTTACCGCTCGATCGGGTTGAACCTGAAGCAACTCTACGGTCAGACTGAAGCTTTCCTCTACGTCACCTGTCAGCCTGACGGGGAGATCTACTCCGATACTGTTGGGCCAGCGGCGCCGAATGTCGACATCCGCATTGCGGAATCAGGTGAGGTGCAGTTCCGTTCACCCGGCATGTTTGTCGGATATTTCAAGGATCAGGCGAAGACTGCGGAGACCCTGACGGCTGACGGTTACGTCAAGACCGGCGATGCCGGTTTCTTCGACGAGAAGACGGGACATCTGAAGATCATCGATCGCGCAAAGGATGTCGGCCGGCTGGTCGACGGCACGATATTTGCGCCGAAGTATCTCGAGAACAAATTGAAGTTCTTTCCCAACATCAAGGAAGCGGTCGCTTTCGGCGACTCCAGGGAGTTCGTTTGCGCCATTCTCAATATCGACCCGGCCGCTGTTGCAAACTGGGCCGAACGTAACAACGTTGCCTACGGTTCCTACCAGGAGCTGGCGGGGCATCCGCTGGTCTACGACATGGTGGCGAAAGATGTTGCCAAGGTGAACCGCTCCCTCGCGGAAGAAAAGGTGATGGCGAGCGCGCAGATTCGTCGCTTTCTCATTTTGCATAAGGAACTCGACGCGGACGATGGCGAATTGACCCGCACGCAGAAAGTTCGCCGCGGGTTCGTCGCCGAGCGCTATGCTCCACTGGTCACCGCGCTCTTCAACGGTTCGCATGAAGCCGACATTTCCACCGAAGTCACTTTTGAGGATGGCCGCAAGGGCGTGATCGCGGCGCGGGTCAAGATCCGCGACTTGCAAACAGCTGGTTCGACGGAATCTCTGGGGGAGGCCGCATGAGAGCGCCGGACACGAACGAAATCTTGCTTCAGGCTGAGGGCGTATCGCTGGCGTTTGGCGGCGTGAAAGCGCTGACGGACGTTTCGTTTGACATCAGGAAGGGCGAAATTCGCGCCATCATCGGACCGAATGGCGCCGGCAAAACCTCGATGCTCAACGTCATCAATGGCTTCTATCACCCGAATCATGGCGCCATCACCTTCAAGGGTCTGACCCGTGCCAGGATGCAGCCTTTCGAGGCGTCCCGTGGCGGTATCGCGCGCACCTTTCAGAACGTCGCACTGTTCAAGGGAATGAGCGCGCTCGACAATATTATGGCTGGCCGCACGCTGAGGATGCGCCGGGGCCTTCTGTGGCAGATGCTGCGTTACGGCCCTGCGCTGGCAGAGGAGATCGAGCATCGGCACCGGGTCGAGGAGATCATCGATTTCCTGGAAATTGAGGCGATCCGGAAGGTGCCGGTTGCGCGTTTGCCATACGGCCTGCAGAAACGCGTCGAACTCGGCCGTGCCCTTGCGATGGAGCCCGATCTTCTTCTCCTCGACGAGCCGATGGCAGGCATGAACCTCGAAGAGAAGGAGGACATGTCGCGGTTCGTCATCGACGTGAACGATCATTACGGCACGACCATCGCGCTGATCGAGCACGACATGGCTGTGGTGATGGATCTCTCCCATCGCGTGGTGGTGCTCGATCATGGCGTGAAGATCGCCGACGGCACGCCGGATGAAGTCAAGAGGAACCAGGCCGTCATCGACGCCTATCTCGGCGTCGCGCACTAAGGAGCATTGCGTGATCGCATTGGGTCAATTTCTCGAAGTGCTGATCGGCGGGTTGCTGTCCGGCGTGCTATATTCGCTGGTCGCGCTCGGCTTCGTGCTTATCTTCAAGGCATCCGGTGTCTTTAATTTTGCCCAGGGCGCAATGGTATTGCTCGCAGGGCTGGCGCTGGTCCGCTCGCTTGACTTCCTGGTGGCCAAGGGCTTCCCGCTTTGGGCTGCGATCATCATCGGCATCGGCTTCGCCGTCGTGATCATGGCGATAACGGCCTGGCTGATCGAGCGGTTCGTGATCGGACCTCTTGTCAACCAGGACGGCCTTACGCTGTTCATGTCCACTATCGGTGCGACATTCATCCTCGAAGGCGCGGCGCAGATGATCTTCGGTTCCGATGCTTACCCTTTGCGGCTGTTTCCGACGGACGCCTGGTTCCTGTTTGAAAACCTCTTTCCGGGTGGAATTCTGGTCAACAAGCTGGATGTCTGGGGCGGCTTTATCGCCGGCATTCTGGTCGCCGGCCTCGCGATCTTCTTCCAGCGTACCAAGACCGGTCGCGCACTCAGGGCGGTTGCCGACGACCACCTGGCCGCGCAGTCGGTCGGGATTCCAATCAGCTGGATCTGGTTCGTGGTTTGGTTTGTTGCCGGTCTCGTTGCGCTGGTTGCGGCGACTGTGTGGGGTACCAAGCTGGGCGTACAGTTCTCCATCACTTTTCTCGCGCTGAAGGCTCTGCCGGTTCTGATCATTGGGGGCTTTACCTCCGTTCCTGGAGCCATCGTCGGCGGGCTCATTGTGGGTGCGGGCGAGAAGATCGCCGAGGGGTTTCTGGGGCCGCATATAGGGGGCGGTATCGAATATTGGTTCGCCTATGTGCTGGCGTTGGCGGTGCTGCTTGTACGGCCGCAGGGTCTGTTCGGCGAGCGGATCATCGAACGTATCTGAGACGAGGAGGTAGTTGTGCTTTATCGCGAGGCTGGCCAATTCAAGGCGACCTACGCGGAGGATATGGCGATCTTCCCGATCCGCCAGGACCGTATAGCGCTCGCCATCTTGCTCGGTATCGCCTTCATTGGCGTGCCCCTGCTGGCCAACTTCCACGTTTGGCCGTTCGGCAGCGACTATCTGCTACGCGCCATTCTGCTGCCCTTCCTTATCCTCGCACTCGCCGCTATCGGCGTAAACATTCTTGTCGGCTATTGCGGCCAGATCTCGCTCGGCAGCGGCGCGTTCATGGCCATCGGCGCCTACTCTGCCTACAAGTTGGGGACCGGCGTTCATATTCCGCTTGCCTGGCTTGGCTTCGCGATTTCGATCCCGCCGTTGCCCGTACTGCTATCCATTTTGCTCGGCGGGCTCACGGCGGCGGTTGTCGGCATCCTCTTCGGTGTTCCCAGTCTGCGGATCAAGGGCCTCTATCTGGCGGTTGCAACACTTGCAGCGCAGTTCTTCTTCGACTGGGTGTTCCTGCGGGTGTCGTGGTTCACCAATTATGCGCCGTCAGGGTCGGTCAATGCACCGACACTAGATTTCTTCGGTCTGAACGTTGGCACGCCGATCGAGCGCTATATGCTGTGCCTGATCTTCGTAACGGTGTTCGCGGTTCTGGCGAAGAACCTCGTTCGCGGCAATCTCGGCAGACAATGGATGGCGATCCGCGACATGGACATCGCCGCCGAGTTGATCGGTATCCGGCCGCTCTATGCAAAGCTCACGGCTTTCGCGGTTTCTTCATTTATCATCGGCGTGGCGGGCGCACTCTGGGCGTTCGTCTATCTGGGCTCGTGGGAGCCGCTCGCGTTCTCCATCGACCGTTCGTTGCAGCTTCTGTTTATGGTGATCATTGGCGGGTTGGGATCGATCATGGGGGCGTTCGTAGGTGCGGCCTTTATCCTCATTCTGCCGATCCTGCTGAACCTGATTCCATCCGAACTCGGCGTGCCGCTGTCGACAGAAACGATCACGCACCTGGAATTCATCATCTTTGGATCGTTGATCTGCTATCTTCTCATCAAGGAGCCACACGGGTTTGCCCGGCTCATATCGCTTGGCAAGGAGAAGCTCAGACTTTGGCCGTTTCCCTACTGAAGGGGCGGCCAGCGCGAAGGAAACCGGAGAACGCAACGCGGAGCGGCGGTCGTTGGCAGAAGGAGCAAGGAAGCTCGCAAAACAGGACCCGGTACCGCAAAGCCGGGCTGAAAGAGGAGGACGTCGATATGGTACGCAACAAACTGATACTGGCGGCAGCCGTATTATCGGGCGTGGCGCTTGCCACTCCGGCTGCAGCGCAGAACGAGCAGTTCATCCCGATACTGTCCTACCGGACCGGCGCGTACGCCGTGAATGGCGTACCGTTCGCAAACGGCATGGCCGACTACTACAACCTGGTCAATGAGCGCGACGGGGGCATAAATGGCGTCAAGCTCCTGGTCGAGGAATGCGAGACCGGCTACGCCACCGACAAGGGTGTTGAGTGTTATGAGCGTCTCAAAGGCAAGGGCCCGACCGGCGCGGCCTTCGTCAATCCGCTGTCGACCGGCATTACATTCGCCCTCACTGAAAAGACCACGACTGACAAGATCCCAATCATCACGATGGGCTATGGCCGCGCCGACTCCAAGAACGGAGCTGTGTTCTCGTACAACTTCCCGTTGCTCGGCACGTACTGGTCGGCCGCCGATATTGCGATCCAGCACATCGCCAAAGAGGTCGGCGGTTTCGACAAGCTGAAAGGCAAGAAGATTTCGCTGGTCTTTCACGACAGCCCTTACGGCAAGGAGCCGATCCCGATGCTGCAGGTGCTGGCAAAGAAGCACGGCTTTGAGTTTACGCCGATCCCGGTTACGCACCCCGGTGTCGAACAGAAGTCGCAATGGCTGGCGATCCGCCAGAACCGGCCGGACTATGTTTTGCTCTGGGGCTGGGGCGTCATGAACGGCACGGCAGTCAAGGAAGCGGCGGCTGTTGCCTATCCGCGCGATAAGATGCTCGGTGTTTGGTGGTCAGGCGCCGAGCCGGATGTGACGCCCGCAGGCGATCAAGCCGCTGGTTATAAGGCGCTGATGCTTCAGCATGGCGCGGGCAAGTTCTCCGTGCATGCCGACATCGAAAAGCACGTCTATGCCAAGGGCAAGGGGTTGTCGGAGCCTGGCAAGGTCGGCGAAGTTCTCTATAACCGCGGCATGGTGAACGCCATGCTCGGCGTGGAGGCGATCCGCAAGGCGCAGGAAAAGTTCGCCAAGAAGCCGCTGACGGGCGAGCAAGTCCGTTGGGGTCTGGAGAACCTCAACCTCTCGGATGCACGTCTCAAGGAACTCGGCTTTGAGGGCATGTTGAAGCCGATCAAGATTTCCTGCTCCGACCACGAGGGCGCGCGCGAGGGGCGCGTACAGCAGTGGGACGGCAAGGGCTGGAAAGTCATCTCCGACTGGTACACGGCCAACCAGTCCGACACCGAACCGCTCGTGGACGAAGTTTCTGCGAAGTATGCCGCGGAAAAGAAGATCCAGCCGCGCGACTGCTCGAAAGAAAGCTGAACGCTTCTCAGCGATCCGGGAGGGCGTTCGCCTCCTCCCGGGTCTCCCGAGAGCTGCAACCGTTTGGAGAGGGCTGCGTGTCAGTCACTAAGGCCACCACGGCGACAGAAGCGGCAACGCTGTTTCTGTCGGTCAACAATATCGAGGTTGTCTACAGTCACGTCATCCTCGTGTTGAAGGGTGTATCGCTGGATGTGCCGCGGGGCGGAATTGTCGCGCTTCTCGGCGCCAATGGTGCGGGCAAGACAACGACGCTGAAGGCGATCTCCAATCTGCTGCATGCGGAGCGCGGCGAGGTCACCAAGGGCTCGATCCTGTTCGACGGTGTCGAAGTGCAGTCCCTGTCGCCAAGCGAGTTGGTGCGGCGTGGCTGCATTCAGGTGATGGAGGGGCGGCGTTGCTTCGCCCACCTCACTGTCGAAGAGAATCTCTTGGCCGGCGCCTTCACGCGCAGGGACGGCAAGTCCGCGATTGCGCAGGACCTGGAGCGAGTCTATGCCTATTTCCCCCGTCTCGGGCAGCGGCGTGGTTCGACCGCCGGCTATACGTCGGGCGGCGAACAGCAGATGTGCGCGCTCGGCCGCGCGCTGATGTCGCGCCCGAAGATGATCCTGCTCGACGAGCCTTCGATGGGCCTCGCGCCGCAAATCGTCGAAGAGATCTTCGAGATCGTTAAGTATCTCAACGTCAAGGAAGGTGTCTCGTTTCTCCTTGCCGAGCAGAACACCAACATGGCGCTCAAATATGCCAGCCACGGATACATCCTCGAAAATGGCCGCGTGGTGATGGACGGCAAGGCGCGGGCGCTCGCTGCAAATGAGGACGTCAAGGAATTCTATCTCGGCGTCGCCGGGGACAAGCGCAAATCATTCCGCGATGGGAAGCACTACAAGCGGCGCAAACGCTGGCTCGCTTAGGCGTGACGCTAAGTGATCGGCTCCCGTGAGTGGTTCGGAGCAGATGTAATGGAGTGGTCCGCCCCCTTCCAGCCACTGAGTTCGAGTTCAATCCGGTTTGGTGATGCTCGGGCTAAGATCGAGTTGGCCGATGTCTGTATTTGGCATTTCGGTTTTCGGAAGTGCTGTAGGCCGGGTTTGACGGCCGCTTATGGCACCTTTGAGACATGCCCGCCTATCCTGAGAATGTCCGTTCACCGGAGTAGACTGGAAGTCGCCGTGGTCCGGTCAAACCGACGCGAATGACCCCTTTCGGACATGAGCATAGCCGGACATCGGCCCACAATCCTGCTATATAACCATTCAATTTCCCCGAGCCCGGGGGTCGATCTTGAGCAGCGAGCACGTAGAGCGGCGACTGGCGGCTATTCTGGCGGCGGATGTCGCGGGCTCTTGCCGCTTAATAGGGATCGACGAAGAAGGCACGCTGGCGCAACTGAAAGCTCTCAGAAAGACGCTTTTCGATCCCAAAATAGCCGAGCATCACGGACGCATCGTCAAGAATACCGGGGACGGCGCTCTCGTTGAGTTCGCCAGCGTGGTCGACGCCGTGCGATGTGCCGACGAAATCCAACGCGGCGTGGCCGAACAAAATATCGATGTGCCGCAGATCAAGCGGATCGAATTTCGCATCGGCATTCACGTCGGTGATATAATCATCGAAGAGAACGATATCTTCGGTGACGGGGTCAATATTGCGGTGCGTCTCGAAGGGATCGCAGAACCAGGCGGCGTCAGCATTTCAGACGATGCTCATCGGCAAATTCGGGGCAAGATCGGTATCGATTATGACGATATGGGTCCGCAGGTATTGAAGAATATCGCCGAGCCAATGCGCGTCTGGCGCGCGCGCATCGGCGCAAGCTTTTCGCCGGCAATGCTGACAAACCCGCCGACCGCGACTGCGCAGTTCCTCGCGCTCCCCGACAAACCCTCCATCGCAGTGCTGCCATTTGAGAACATGAGCGGTGACCCGGAGCAGGAATATTTCGCCGACGGCATGGTGGAAGACATCATCACGGGACTGTCGCGCTCAAAATCCCTGTTTGTCATCGCTCGTACTTCAAGCTTTACCTACAAAGGCAAAGCTGTCGACGTCAAACGGGTTGGCCGCGAGCTTGGCGTTCGCTACGTGCTGGAGGGCAGCGTCCGCAAGGCAGGCAACCGCATTCGTATTACCGGACAGTTGATCGACGCTGCGACGGGGGCACATCTCTGGGCGGACCAGTTCGACAGCTTGCTTGAAGATATTTTCGATCTGCAGGATCGGGTGACGAGCAGCGTGATCGGCGCAATCGCTCCTCAACTGCAGCGCGCCGAAATCGAGCGAGCACAACGCAAGCCGACTGGAAGCCTTCAGGCCTACGACTACTATCTTCGTGCGCTCGCCAGCCTTTATCGGCGCACCCGCGACGAGACTATTGAAGCCCTCAAGTTCGCGGAAATTGCCAGCGGTATCGATCCCGAATTCGCCGCAGCGTACGCGCTCAGCGCTCGTTGCTATGCTCAAAGGAAATCTTTTGGCTGGAGCTCCGATGCCTCTCAGGAACGAGTTGAAGCCCGACGTCTCGCGAGACGGGCGATCGAACTCGATAAGGACGATCCATCGGTGCTTGCACGGGCCGGATATGCGCTCGCTTTCGTAGTGGGCGAGGTCGAGGAAGGCGCGGCCCTCCTCTCGCGGGCGATAAATCTGGATCCAAATCAGGCTACCGCGCGATCTTTGAGGGGGTGGGTTCACCTCTTTTCTGGAGAAATCGACGCCGCGATCGAGCAATTCCAAGTCGCGCTGCGTTTGAGCCCGCTAGATCCATCGATCTTCACTCCGCAGACCGGGATGGCTTTCGCTCATTTTCTCGCTGGCCGCAATGAGGAGGCCTCATCGTGGGCGGCAACTGCTGTCCGGCAGCAACCCATTTTTTTGCCCGGACAACGTATCATGATGGCGTGCCATGCGATGTCTGGACGAGTTGAAGAAGCACGACAGGCGTGCATGCTCGCACTGCAACTGGACCCTACCCAACGCATTTCCGGTATCAAGGACAGGACCCCATTTCGCAGGGCGGAAGATATCGAAAGATTGGCCCAAGCTTTTCGGATCGCTGGCATGCCGGAATGAGCTCGCCGCGCCAGGCTCGCTGCTATTCTTGCTGCAAAGGTAGTGGGCTAGTCGCGCCGGTCAGTGCCGATGTGGCGGATGAGCAACCGCAGCACGGCCGTGACGGTGTCCGCCCTCGGGGAAGACCAGAAATCGTTGGCGTCCGAACAAACCGACGTAAATGACCCAATGGGGACTTCAGGCCGATGCTATCGAGCCAGGCTCGGTAATCACCTCTGACTCCCCAAGAGGCAACAGATTCTGTATGCTGCGCTGGGGAGAACGTGACTTAATGGGGCAGTCTTCGCATCCGCCGCCAGTCGCCCGCCGTCTCGCTGCCATTGTGGCTGCTGACGTGGCTGGCTACAGTCGGCTGATGGGCCTGGACGAGGTCGGGACCGCGCAGGCGATGCGCGGACACCTCGCCGCTGTCGACCCGATTGTCGGCCGCTACGGCGGCAGGATCGTCAAGAACACCGGCGACGGCGTTTTGCTGGAATTCCCGTCGATTGTAGCGGCGGTCGAATGCGCGGCGTCTGTGCAGGCGACCATGGCCGAGCGAAACACGCACGTGGCGGAAGACCGCCGCATGCTGTTCCGTATCGGGATCAATCTCGGGGACGTGTTGATCCAGGATGACGATATTCTGGGCGACGGCGTAAACGTTGCTGCCCGTCTGGAAGGGATAGCCGAGCCCGGCGGCATTTGCATTTCAGACTACGTTTACCAGCAGGTCTTGGGGAAGCTAGACGTTTCTTTTGAAGACATCGGACAACAGAACCTGAAGAACATCGCACAACCGGTCCACGCCTATCGCGCCCGGTTTGACGGCACCGTCTCGATCATGGCGGCGCCGCAGCTGGCCTTCCCCGATCGCCCCTCAATCGCCGTCCTTCCCTTCGTCAACATGAGCGGAGACGCTGAACAGGAGTATTTCGCCGACGGAATGGTGGAAGACATCATCACCGCGTTGTCACGTTTCAAGTCGATATTTGTGATCGCACGAAATTCGAGTTTTACGTACAAGGCGAAAGCGGTCGACCTGAAGCAGGTCGGCCGTGAGCTAGGCGTGCGATACGTGCTCGAAGGCAGCGTTCGCAAGTCGGGCGATCGCCTGCGCATCACCGGGCAGCTCATAGAGACGACCACAGGCGCGCATCTCTGGGCCGATCACTTCGACGGCGCGCTGTCGAGCGTTTTCGACTTTCAGGATGAAGTGACAGAGCGCGTCATCTCGGCCATCGCGCCGACGTTGGAGCGCGAGGAGATCGCGCGAGCGCGCAGAAGGCCGACGAACAGCGTGGATGCCATCACGGCGTGCTACGTTGGCCTTCCCGCGATGTACAGACCATCGACCAGCGAGAACAATGACGAGGCATTGCGGTATTTCCACCGTGCAATGGTGATCGACCCCAGCTTCGCCACTCCCTACGGGTATGCCGCGATGTGCCTCGTAGTGCGGCGACACTACCAGTGGCCCGGCAATGAAGCCGATGATGACGCGGAAGTCAGGCGCCTCGCGAAGTGCGTCAGAGACCTGGGTACCGACGACGCAACCGCGCTCACCGCAGTAGGCTATGCGATGGCCGCCAACCTTGGCGATCTGGATGCCGGCGACGAGTTGATCCAGAAAGCGAGACTCGCAAATCCAAACCTTGCGCACGGCCACTTCACGAGTGGAATCATAAAAGCGTGGCGCGGTGAAACAGATACTGCCATCAGTGATCTCATGCTGGGGATGCGGCTCAGCCCGCGCGACCTCTACGGCTACGCCGCTATGAGTTCGATAGGCCTGGCGCACTTCAATGCAAGTCGTTACGCCGAAGCCATTCTCTGGTATGAAAGGGGGCTTCGCGAACTGGTCTGGCCTTCGGGGCTAAAGGGAGTGATCGCCAGTTATTTCTGCGCGGGACGGGTCGAAGACGCCTGCAGGTCGATGGCTGACTTACGTCGTATGGTCCCCGGATTGCGCGTGTCGAATTATTTGGGTCCGGAGAGCAGCAGCGTTCTCTATCGGCGCGCGGTTACTGTCCAGAAATTCCTTGAAGCTGCGCGGTTTGCAGGTCTGCCGGAATAACGACGTGCGGGTCTTGCAAGAGCGGCTGGTCGTCCGCAACGAATATTCGCCCGGTCGTCATTCGGCCGGATTTTCAACTGAAGACGAATATCATTGGGCAGTACAGTCAATCAGACGATCGCCACTTCCGCAACTTCTCAGCCGGCGTCTGATAGAGCAAGGTCTTTCTCGGCCTTTCATTGAGCTGCCTTGCGATGGCACTGAGCTTGGCCTGGCTGTGCAAGAACAGATCGGTGCCACGCGGAAGACACTGGCGCAGCAATCTGTTGGTGTTTTCGTTTGAGCCGCGCTGCCAGGGAGATCGAGGATCACAAAAGTAGACCTCGACCTCGGTGGCCAATGTCAGGCGTTGATGGTCCGCGAGCTCCTTGCCTCTGTCCCAGGTCAGCGGTAAAGTTCGCTCAGCAATCGCTGCGATTGTTGGATCAGTGCCGAGACAACGCTTTCGGTATCCTTGTTCGCAACCTTGACCAGCATCACGTAGCGCGAATGGCGCTCGACAAGCGTTGCGACATAGCTATTCCTGGACCCGCCGATCAGGTCGCCCTCCCAGTGGCCCGGCACGGCGCGATCTTCAACAGATGCCGGCCTCTCGCTGATGGACACGGCATTCTTGATCTGCCCGAGCCCGTTTCGTTTCATGCTGGCATGCCTGGATCGGCGGACCGTGCGCCTCGCCCTCAGGTGCTCAAGAAGCTCCTTTTTCAGCACGCCGCGCGCCTGAATGAACAGGCTGCGATAGATCGTCTCGTGTGACACCTGCTTTTGAGGTTCCCCCGGAAATGTGCGCTTGAGCCAGCCGGCAATTTGCTCCGGTGACCATTGCCGCTGCAGCAAGGTTGATACTGTCCGCCTCAGGAACGGACGGCAAGCCAGCTTGCAAAGCTTTGGGCGCCGCGCCCGATCCCACCCGGCCCGATCGGACCCCGCAGCCCGATAGCGATCCGCCCCGCCATTGCGCTGGACTTCACGGCTGATGGTTGACGCAGATCGTCCCAAGTGGCGCGCGATCGACCGCAACGAGCAGCGCATGCTGAGCCATCGAGATATCTCCTCTCGTTCAGAAAGGCTGAGCGCCTGCTTGGCACGGCGCCGATCCGGAGGACGGATGCCGCCGGTCGGCGAGATCACTGAGAAGACCGACGAGGATTCCCGGTCAAATCGGCGTCCGATCGAACTCATCGGCTCGCCGGCCTGTCACCGATCCCAGATTTCTGATCGCTGGGCCGCCGAGTAATAAATGCGACGTCGCTGTTTCATGTCCACACTCCATCTTTGCTAAAAGATTAGAGTGTTGCGCTGACCAATTGAGCCCGCCACCACGAGCGGCCGTTCGCTTACCACGCATCAGGCGAAGACTTCTCGTCACATGGCACGCAGCCAAACGCCGGCCCTGGCTGCCGAGACGCTGCCGCTGGTGGTTCTCTAGCCCGATATCACCGAAGTCAGACCGCCATCGACGGCAAGGGTCTGACCGGTGATGTGCTTGCCCGCGTCGCTGGCGAAGAGAACCGCGGCGCCTTTCAGATCGTCCTCGTCACCGATGCGGCGCAGCGGCGCGCCGGCGGCGAGCTTTTCGACCCCGACAGCTTCGATCGTGCCCCTCGTCATCCTCGACGGAAAGAAGCCGGGCGCCAGAGCATTGGCCGTAATTCCGTAGCGTCCCCAACTACCCGCCAGGGCTCGCGTGAAGTTAACCACCGCGCCCTTGCTCGTGTTGTAGGCGATCATCTGCATACTCCGGAACTTCCGAACAGGCCCGCGATCGACGCAAGGTTGATAATGCGGCCATACTTGTTGGGAATCATCGAGTGCTTCGCAATCTGTTGGCTGAGCAGGAACAGCGAGCGGATATTCAGATTCATCACCTTGTCCCAGGCTTCGATCGGGTGATCTTCCGTCGGCGCGCCCCAGGTTGCGCCCGCATTGTTCACCAGAATGTCTACCCGGCCGAGCTTCTTGATCGCTTCGTCGGTGAGCCGCTTGACGTCTTCGTCCCTGGCATTATCCGCTGCGATCCACTCTGCCTTGATACCGAGACCGGCAAGATGCGCCTGGGCCTTTTCCAGATCCGGCGCCTTGCGAGAGGAAATCACGACCCGCGCCCCTTGCTCACCTAGCGCCTCGGCGATTTGCAGCCCAAGGCCGCGGGAGCCGCCTGTAACAAGGGCATTCTTGCCGGTGAGATCGAATGCCTTCTTGATGCTTCCCATAGTCAAATCCCCTTGTGGGCGAAGTTCCGCTGCACGGTAATGTGGGGTTCCGCGGGATCTCTATTTCCCGCGGAACACTGCCGAGCGACGTTCCACGAAAGACTGGATGCCTTCCTTCATGTCTTCGCTGCTGACGACGCGATCCTTGATCTTCGGGATGTACTCGATCGCAGCTTTTTCACCGGCCTCGATGTATTTCAACGCGGCCTCCTTGGTTACCTGAATTCCGATCGGAGCGTTCCGGGCGATCAGATCCGCAATCTCCATTGCGCGGGCAATCTGTTGGCCAGGAGCAACGACCTCCTGGACAAATCCGATCTTGTAAGCCCGCGCTGCGTTGAACTCGTCGCACAAGAACAGGTGATACATCGCATCTCCCCATCCTGCCCGCGTCAAATACCGGAAATGGGCACCACCAAGAGGGGCGATCCCGCGCTTTGACTCCATCTGGCAGAACCGGGCGTCATCGGCCGCAACGACGATATCGCCAGCCAGCATCATTTCGATGCCGATCGTGAAACAGATCCCCTGCACTGCCGTCACAATCGGCTTTCGGCACCGGCTTTTCAGCGCGAACGCATCGATATTTCCGGCCTTGATCTCGGTATTCTCGGCCTTTGGTCCGAAGAATTTCGGCATATCCAGCCCGGCCGTGAAATCAGGGCCTTCGGCGCAGAGTACCCCTACCCAGTAATCGTCCGTTCGGTCGAGAAGCGTCATCGCGTCCGACATCTGCGCCATCATCTGCGGGCTAAAGGAGTTCTTCTTCGCCACATTGTCGATGATGATCTTGAACACATGCCCGTGCACCTCGGTCCGGATCTGGCCAACCTGGGTTTTCGTCTCATTCATTTGCAAGTCTCCGAATGGCTTCCAGGCGACTGCGCAACGACACGCAGGCTTTCCCCGTCGGCTGGCTGCAGCCGACTATTGCTTGCCAGCAGCTTTGAACAGTCGCCTAAACACTAGCTACAAAAGATTTGGATAACCGTTATTCAGTGGCGATGTGCCCCGCCGTGAAACCTTTCATCGCTCAACTCAGCTCAGCGCCGCGAACGCGGTCCGTTCGAAAGGCATCAGTTCATCCGTCCGGCCGTCACGTACCTTGAGCAGCCACTGCGGATCCTGAAGCAGCGCCCGGCCCACCGCGACGAGATCAAACTCCTCGCGATCGAGGCGGCGGATCAACTCGTCGAGGGACGCCGGACGGGAACTCTCGCCGCCATATGCGGCGATGAATTCGCCGGTCAGACCGACCGACCCGACCGAAATCGTCGGTACTCCCGTCACCTTCTTGGCCCATCCGGCAAAATTCAAATCGGAGCCATCGAACTCCGGCTCCCAGAAGCGCCGCTGCGAGCAATGCAACATGTCGACGCCCGCGTCGACCAGAGGTTTGAGCCAGGCTTCCAGTGCGCGAGGCGTATCGGCCAGCTTCACTTCAAAGTCCTGCTGCTTCCACTGGCTGATCCGTAGCACGATCGGAAAGTCCGATCCGACCGCCTTGCGCACGGCGTGAACGATATCAGCGGCGAACCGGGCCCGGGCGGGCAGGTCCTTGCCTCCGTAAGCATCCTCGCGGCGATTGGTACCCTCCCAAAAGAACTGATCAATCAGATAGCCGTGCGCGCCATGCAATTCGACGGCATCGAACCCCAGGCGCTTTGCCGCAAGCGCCGCATCGGCGAAAGCGCGAATGGCGTCTGCGATGTTCTCTTCGCTCATTGGCTCGCCGAACTTCTTCTCCGGTCGTGAAAGGCCGGACGGACTGTCGTAGGCGCCGGGAGGAGACCAATTCTCGGCGCGCGTGCGAACGGCGCCGACATGCCATAGCTGCGGCGCCATCAGGCCACCCGCGGCGTGTACCTCGTCAACCACGCGCCGCCACCCCGCCAGTTCCTTATCGCCATGAAAGCGGGGAACATTCGGATCGTTCAGGGATGCCGGACGATCCACCCCCGTCCCCTCCGAGATGATGAACCCGACCGCTCCTACGGCACGGCGGCGGTAGTACCGCGCGACGTCTTCGGTCGGAATACCGCCCGGAGAGAATGAGCGCGTCATCGGCGCCATCACCACCCGGTTCGGCAAGTTCAGCCCCTTCAGCTTGAAAGGCCGGAAAAGTGCGTCACTGGACATTCGCGCTCCCTGGTTCAGTTAGTAGCTTTGCGGGCTCCGATTACCCACATTGCTCGTTCAAGAGGCAAGCTCATTTTTCCTCGGCGCTGAGAACCTTGCCGAATTGATCCCACGTGCTGCCGTTCCAGCGCTGCAGCTGCAGCTGCGTGTACGCCATACTGCTTTCCGGGCCCGTGTTGATCGTAACACCGGGTATGAGAGTGGGGAGTGACAGCCCGCGGATGCTCCGCGATTGCTTGACAATGTTCTCACGCGAAAGATCGTCTCCGCACTGCTTGAGCACTTGCTCCAGGATCTGTCCCTGCTGCGTACCGAACAGATAATTGGCATCACCGATGTCCGCGCCCGGCAGGTATTTCGCGAAATGTTCACGGTACCATTTGATGCCGGGGTCGTCGGCCCACTTCTTGTCGTTCGGATCCTTGGTGATCGTTGCCGCCACGATGCCCACAGCCTTTTCCGGTCCCGCGGGAACGATGGTTGAAGAAACCGAGCTTGAAACGAAGTTGATCAGGAACAGAGGCTTCCAATTGACCTCATCGGCCTTCTTGATGGCCTGCGCGGCGAACTTCGGCGTGCCGGCGACCAGGAACACCTCTGCGCCAGACGATTTCAACTTCACCACGTGGGAATCGATCGTCGGCTCGGTCACTTCATAGGAAGACGACACAACTTTCTTGTCGAAGTCGTCTTTCAGATAGCCTTTGAATGCATTGAGGAAGTCCTTACCCAAATCGTCGTTCTGATACAGGATCGCTATCTTTGCGTCCGGCCGGGCCTGGGTGACGTATTTCGCGTAGATTCGCCCTTCCGTGTCATAGCTGGGCAACCCCGTGGTGGTCATCGGAAATTCAGCGAAGTTCGTGAATTTGGTGACTCCGCTCACCACGAACAGATGCGGCACTTTTTTCGCGTTGACGTACTTGATGGTGGCGCCGATGCCGGGTGTACCGAGCGGGCCGAACAGGAAGGCCACTTCATCGCTTTCGACGAGCTTCCTGGTCTGCTCCACCGTCTTGGGAGGACTGTAAGCATCGTCGTAGGTGATGAGATTGATCTTGCGGCCGTTGATGCCACCGCGCTCGTTGATCGAATTGCTGTAAGCGATCAGACCCTTCCCGGTATTGCTGAGCGGCGACGCGGGACCGCTAAACGGGAACGTAGCCCCCACCTTCACTTCGGCGCTCGTAACGCCGGGTGTTTCTGCACGCGCGGGCGCGCCAACAATCGTCGCGCCGATCGCGGCTGCCAGTATAGACTTCCTGAACATCGACTTCTCCCTTGCGCGGCGACGGGTTACGTCGCTCATCAATCGTTGAATTTCCGTGCGGCCTCGGCGACCGACCCCTGGTGCGGCTTCGTCTCAATCCATGCAGTGCATCACTCAGCCCGCTGCTGCGGCATCGGACGCCTTCCCGACCGCCCGTTCGATCGCCATCTCTCGTAACTTGTGTTTGAGTATCTTGCCGGTGGAGGCTGAGGGCAGAGCGTCGAGCACGATCAATTCAGTCGGACGCTTGTACGAAGTGAGCTGTTGGGCTGTGTACGCCTTCAGGTCTTCGGCGCTGACACTGGCGCCGGAGAGAAGCTGCACGAACGCGACAACCTCCTCGTTGCCATCAACCGGTCGTCCCACCACAGCCGATTGCACGACCTGATCGTGCGCATTCAGCACCGCCTCCACCTCGGCAGGATAAACGTTGAAGCCGGAGCGGATGATGAGTTCTTTGGTTCGGCCAGCGATGTAGAGATGGCCCTCGCCGTTCACCCGGGCCAGATCCCCTGTGTTGAACCATCCCTGGTTATCGATCGCCGCGGCGGTCTGCTCGGGAGAGCGATAGTAACCAAGCATCACGTTGGGGCCTCGGACGTGCAATTCGCCCACGTCGCCGGTCGCCACCTTCTTGCTCTGCCTGTCCACGATCCGGTGCTCAATACCGGGAAGAAAGGGGCCGACTGACTCGTCCGAGACAGGGTGTTCTGAACGGACACCCGACAGGCCGGGCGAACATTCGGTTATGCCGTAATTGTTCAATAGCGGGATCCCGAATTCGTCCTCGATCCGCTTCTTCAGGTCGAGGTCGAGCGGCGCGCCGGCGACGGCTATGATCCGTAGCTTGCCTCGTTCGAGTCGTTGGATGCCCTTGACCGCCTTGTGTTCGAGCAGACGCTGATATGTGGCGGGAACACCGAACAGGCTCGTGATTCCCTCCTCGGCGATGGCATGGGCCAGCGCAGCGGGATCGGCCTTCGCCACAACATACAATGTGCCGCCGTGCATCAGCGTGGCGATCAGCAGGATCGAATACCCGACGATGTGGGACATCGGCAGCACGCCGTAGATGCGGTCCGCCGGACCGCTTTGGCGAAGAATTCCCGAAGTCTTTGCGGTAAAGAGCAGGTTGCGGTGGCTCAGCATGACTCCCTTCGGAGCACCGGTCGTGCCCGAGGTGTACAGGAGGCCAGCGACCTGGCGGGCGCCATCTTTCTCGACGGGCTCCGCTTGCGCATCCGCATTGAGTGGACCAATACCGATTCCACCGAACGGTCCCACAGCGTCTATTTTGGCGCCGACGCGGCTTGCGTGATCGGCTGCTTCCTTCGAAAGCGCCGAGTTGAACAGTACGCGTCGTGCGCCGCTGTGAGTCCCGATCAGGTCGATTTCCCTGGCCGAGAGGCGAGGATTAACCGCAATGCCCCAGGCATCGAGCTTGCTCGCCGCGAATAGCATCGCCCCCAGGGCCACGCTGTTCTCGCTCGCAATCATCACGCGATCGCCAGGCCTGATCCCCAAATTGGAAAGATCCTTCGCCGCGGCGTCGACAGCTTCCGAGAACTGCCGGTAGCTCCACGAACGCCCCCCTTCCACGAACGCCGGATGATCCGGGATGTCCCGCACGAACGGCGCGTAGACCTCGTGCACCCTGGACGGCAGGCCGTCCAGCAGCTCGGCCGCAGTGAGTTCGTCCACGCTCCTCATGCCATCCTCCTCGCGCCTTGTTTTCGGGGTGCTGCGTGGCCTCCCCTTCAAACGGGCAAGTCCGCTCCTTCACTTCCATCGGCCGCTTGAGTAAATAGTTCTAAAATAGAACTGTCAAGCCGGATGGACGCATGCCATTTAGGAAGCGAGTCTGGCTACCATCTCACGCGATCAATTCCTATTTGGAATTGAATATTTGAGACGCAGATTATTCGGAGAAATCCGGGGGATAAGACTAACTTAGGGAAGTGCGTTGCTCGTTGGCACGCGCTGTCGCGATATTCAGCGCTCGTTAGAGTCAGCTGATCCCACGCGAATGCTCGCTTCGCGTGCGCAGGTTGGAGAAGTTTGGCACAGGCATCGTTCGTTAGCGGCTCGCAATAATCGCGTCGCTAAGTGAACACGGGCTGAAGCTGGCAACTCGCCGTACGACGCCAGCTCATTGGGCGCCGTACGGTGAAACATCTCGACTGCTCAGGCGTCCGCAGCACAAAGTCAGCACGCATCACTCAATCTCACGCTACAGGGAGCATGCGTTTAGCTGGCGATCTTCAAGCGCCTGGTGCAACTGCGGGACGCCTTGAATTGAACCTCCATGCTGCTTGCCCCAACTCCGAAGCGAAAGCAGTACAGGCCCCAGGCTCTGCCCGAAGGGGGAGATTTCATATTCCACCTTCGGAGGAATCTGCGGATAGGCATGGCGCACGATCACGCCGTCGGCCTCCAGCTCGCGCAGTTGAAGGGTCAGTATCCTCTGCGTGGCGTTAGGGATGGCTCGGGACAGTTCCATGAACCGCTTCTTGCCAGCAAAGAGATGAAACAGGATCAGTGGCTTCCACATGCCGCCAATCACGGACAGCGTCACTCCGACAGCACATCCGCTCTTCGCGTCAAACCGTCTTGGACGCATAGACACCTCCAAAAATGGTCGCATCTGCCATAATTATCCGTTCTGCGGGGACACGAATTCGGGTCGGCGGAGCCTAAGCTCCGGTCACACTCGCTCGGTTGACGTCTTTGGATGTTGCCGTCGATGCCATTTGAACCGACGTCAGGATTTATATCACATGACGATCCTAATACAATAGATGCTCGCAGCCTCCTGCAAGACAGCGGCGTGATTTCGGCAAGGAACTCACTGACAGCGCGCGCCGGAGCGGCTGCACGGATCAGCCTCGGCATGGCCGGTAGCCTGCCCGCGCTTCCGGGCGCTACGTCGCCATGTCAGGCCCGCTGTCATATCCGCCAAGGCCCGGCTCCCCGCTTTGACCGTCGGTACGTCCATAAATGATAGTACCCGCTTTAATTGTGCCTTCTTGCAGAAAGGAGGCGCGACCCTAGGTCCGTGGACAACGCAACACCGACCTAGGATATGGCGATGACGTTCAAGGCACTGCTGGCAGCAAAGACAGACGGAAAGATTACGACCAGCGTGGTCGAAATGAACGAGCAAGATCTCATGCCTGGCGACGTTACGGTCGCCGTCGACTATTCGACCGTGAACTACAAGGATGCACTGGCCATTAGCGGGCGCACGGAGGTCGTTCGCCAGTTTCCCCTCATTCCCGGCATCGATCTTGCTGGAACAGTGGAGGCATCCTCCTATCCCGGCATCGCAGTCGGAGACCGCGTCGTCGCCAACAGCTGGGGGTTAAGTCAGACCCATCATGGTGGATATGCCCAGAGGGCACGGCTGAAAGGCGAATGGTTGGTGAAGATTCCGGCGCCATTTTCGACAAAGGACGCCATGGCGATCGGCACGGCCGGTTACACCGCGATGCTGTCGGTGCTCGCCCTCGAACATGGCGGCATCACACTGCAGCGTGGAGACATCCTCGTAACCGGCGCCAATGGCGGCGTCGGCTCGATCGCGATCGCCCTCCTCGCCGATCTCGGGTATCGCGTCGTTGCATCGACGGGACGTCTTGAGGAAGCCGATTATCTGCGAAGTCTCGGCGCGGCTGATGTCATCGATCGACGAACGCTTTCGGAGCCCGGAGCGCCTATCGCGCGCGAGCGTTGGGCTGGCGCTGTCGACTCCGTCGGCAGTCATACGCTGGTGAACGTGCTGGCGCAGACGCAATACCGCGGCGTGGTGACGGCCTGCGGACTGGCCCAGGGTGTCGATCTTCCCGGAACGGTCCTGCCGTTCATCCTGCGCAATGTCACCCTGGCGGGCATCGACTCGGTGAATACCCCTCAGGCGGCGCGACTCGAGGCATGGTCGCGTTTGGCGCGCGATCTGGACGTGAACAAGCTCGCCCGAACGATGCAGGTGGTCGGCCTCGCAGAGGTCCCCGATGTGGTGCGTCAAATGTTCGCCGGGAAGGTGCAGGGCCGCACCGTCGTCGACGTCAATGCCTAGCTATCTTACGATCGGACTTGCCTGGCGACGCCTCGATGAAAATCGGACCGCGCAGCAACAAGCCCGCAAAATCCTCTTGGAGACCATTATGCGTTTTTTGAAACGATCAGGCGCCCTCGCGCTCACCTTGGCTGCTGTACTCATGTCCTCCGGGACCTGGGCGGATAATGCCTCACCTGTCGGCTTGTGGAAAAATGTCGATGACGTCAGCGGCAAACCGAGAGCGCTCATCCGCGTCACGGAATCGAATGGCACCCTGCAGGGCAAGATTGAAAAGGTATTCCCCGCTCTGTCCGAAGACCGGAACCCGAAATGTGAAAAATGCGAGGGCGCGCCCAAGAATGTACCGGTAATCGGCTTGGTAATCCTGAGTGGCCTGAAGAAGGACGGCACCGAATATACCGCCGGCAAAATCCTCGATCCGGACAATGGCAAGGTCTACAGCAGCAAAATCCAACTGACCGATGGTGGCAGGAAGCTCAACGTGCGCGGCTACATTGGCGTGTCAATGCTGGGTCGTTCGCAGATTTGGGAACGACAGGAATAAGAAGCCAGGCTCCAGCATCGATTGAGACGGCCCGGACGCGAATGATAGCTTCCGGTTCCGCCGAAGCCTCGTCAAGCGGCGACCTCCAACTTCTTGTTGACGAACACTCGGTCGATGTCGGCGAGAGGCAGGTCAACTCGAAAGGCAATGGTCAGTCGCTTCGCAGGTCCGCACCAAAGCAAGCGCGAGTCACCATTTTTCGGCCCACGGCCGGAGCACGACTTCGAACGCCCAGGTCGACCGATGCTGCCGATGAAGCTGAAGATAGGTTTTCGCGATATGGACGGGGTCGGCCATGTTGTCGTCGACAGTCGTGCCCGCCAGCCGATGCGCGCGGGTCCCGTCTTCCTGGGTCCAGCCGATCGCGGCGTCGATCGGCACATTCGCGACGTGGATACCCTGCGGCATCAGTTCTCTTGCCATGCTTTGCGCGAGTCCGGACTTGGCATGACACGCCATTGCAAAGGCGCCACTTAACGGGAAGCCTTTGAGCGCCGCGCTGGCATTCGTAAAGATGATCGTTCCTCTCGCGCCGTTGGCATCGGGTTCGTTTCCGAGCATGAGCCGAGCTGCCTGTTGACCAACCAGAAACGCAGAGAACGCCGAGTTTCGAAGTGTTTCGAGCGCCATGACCGGGTCAGCTTCGATCACGCTCTTGCGAAAAATGCCGGGAACCCGGCCATCGATGTTGTGCACGACAAGCCTCGGCGTCCCGACGTCTTGGACGACGCTCCCGAACAGCCGTGCCACAGCCGCCGGGTCGCTGGCATCGCAGGCGTATCGACGCACGCCATGCGTCGTCTCGAGGGTCTCAAGGACCGCCTTTTCGGGATTCCTGGCAGCGACGCAGACACGCATGCCGTTCTCCGCGAACAGCCTGGCGCAACTCGAGCTGATGCCGGGACCGCCGCCGACAATGAGTGCAACGTCTTGCACGGAAGGTTGGGTGTCGCCTTTGGATTGTGTCATGTTGCTTCCTCCGATGCGTTTGGTGGCCGGCCAGCGTCGTGGCGCCGCAACTCAGGCGGCGTGATTGCGAGACCTATTGTTTCACTGCAATGACGACCTTGCCTCTTGCGCGTCCTGCCTCGACGTAGGCCAAAGCATCTCCGGTCTTCTCAAACGGAAAGACCTTATCCACGACCGGACGGATCACGCCAGACTCGATGAGGGACGTGATTTCGCTCAGCTGTTGCCCCTGCGCACGCATGAACAGGAATGAGAAGCGCACACCCAGGCTTTTGGCTTGCTTCCGCGCACCACGGCTCAGGAGGCGTATCACCAGCTTCAGGAACAGGTTCAATCCTAATTCCCTGGCGAAATCGGGGTCGGGCGGCCCCGAGATCGAAATGAGGAGGCCACCGGGCTTGAGCACGCGCAGGGATTTTTCGAGCGCCTTGGCGTCCAGGCTGTGCAGGACCAGATCGTAGCCCGACAAGACCTTCTCGAAATCCTGCGTCTTGTAGTCGATGACAACGTCCGCGCCGAGTCCCTTGACCAGCTCGACATTTTTCGTGCTCGTCGTCGTCGCAACTGTCGCGCCGAGGTGCTTGGCGAGCTGGATGGCAAAAGTCCCCACGCCACCGGAGCCGGCCTGAATGAAGACCTTCTGCCCGGGCTTCACCTTGGCCACCTCTACCAGCGCCTGCCAGGCGGTCAGCCCGACCAGCGGAATGGAGGCGGCTTCTTCCATGCTGATGTTTTTGGGCTTTAGCGCCACGTCGGCTTCATTGATGGCAATGAATTCCGCGAATGTTCCGACCCGATGATCGCGCGGCCGTGCATAGACCACGTCGCCCGCCTTGAACCGCCTGACCTTCGGGCCAACCCTGGCGACGATCCCGGCAACATCGTGCCCCAGAACGAAAGGCGGACGATACGGCAGGAAGATTTTGAATTCTCCGTCCCTGATCTTGGAGTCCAGAAGGTTCACACCGGTTGCGTGAACTCGAACCATGACATCATCGTCTCGCACCTTCGGCTCCGCTACTTTGGCCAAGCGCAGAGCGCCCTTCTTTTTGTATTTGTCGACAACGAAGGCCTTCATGGCGTCTTCTCCAATTTGAAATATTGTCGCGGTGTCAGGCGCCGAGGAAGGACAGGGCCTTCGGCACAAAATCGGCGTGGTTCTGAAAAATCCCGCCATGCCCGGCATCTTCGTAGATGACCAGTTCTGCGCCCGGGATACGGCGCGCCATATCGATGCTGTTTGCGGTCGGCATCATGATATCGATGTCGCCATTCGCGATCAGTACCGGGATCCGAATGCTCCCGAGATCTTGCGGCGCCTGTCGGCCCCAAGCAGTGATCGCCTTGACCTGCCGCAAGAAAGCGCCGGGCGTAGGTCCTTTGTCCCGGCCCGCCTTGCGCTCTTTCAGCCGTTTCAGGAAGGCTGCCGCCGCTTGGCGGCCGTTGGCCGTGGACGTGAAAAACAGGTAGAATTTCGGATCCCGCAGCGTCAGAAAGCCTTTGATCATCAAAGGCCAGGATACCGGCCACACCTTGTCGATACCTTCGCCGCCCGCCGGCCCCGTGCCGGTCAAAATGAGCTTTCGCACCAGCTCTGGTGCCTTCAGCGTGATATCCTGCGCCACAAATCCGCCGAGGGAAGAGCCGAGCAGATCGACTTTCTCGAAGCCCAGCGCGCGGATCAGGGCAATCGCATCCCGCGCCATTTCATCGATGGTCACAGGCGCTGTTCCGCCCGACGCACCGATACCTCGGTAATTGGTCGCGATCACGCGATGCTTATTGGCGAGGCCGTCGACAATCCGCGGATCGAAATTGTCCAGAACCGCGCCCCAGTGATTCAGAAGAATGAGCGGCACGCCGCTCCGGGGGCCGATGTCGCGGTAGACGAAAGGGGTCCCCCCGACATTTATTGAGAGCGTGGGTGCATCTATGTAGCGCACCGCTCGCCCGAGGCTAGTAACAAAATTTGCCATGGGTTTCTCCATTGTCCAGCTCGGACCGAAAATCCCAAGATGGAAGGGATAGTCGGCCGGATGGTACGGTTCTCTCTTCGCGCGCCAATACATGTGCTGATTACGCCAGACCGAATTGCGACCGCAGAATCGTGTCGAACAGGGCCCGACGACACCGGGCGCAGGCGACCTGCCGCGCGGCCTTGCCACACGACGAGCCGGCGAGGAACGCTGTCTTCTTGCCCTCCGGTGCGCTCAAACCCGGCATTATTTTACCTCTCAGTTATGAAACAGCCCACTTCCAGGGGTTGGCAGCGGTCGTTCGCTTCACTTTTTTGATGACGATCGTCATCTTATATGTTAGATGATGATCGTCATGAAAAAAGTCAAGCGGAGTTTTTACGAATCTGAGATCGCTCGGCCGTGGTCAGGACCAGCAGACGCAGGTCCTGCGACCAACGGAGTGAGAAAACGATGAGGGTGTCGCGCGAAAAGGCGCTGGAGCACCGCGAGCAGATCATCGAGACTGCGGCGCGCCTGCTGCGCGAGCATGGTTTCGATGGGATCGGCGTTGCCGACATCATGAAAGCCGCCGGCCTGACCCATGGCGGCTTCTATCGCAACTTCGCTTCAAAGGATGATCTGGCGGTCAAGGCCAGCGAACGTGCGATCGCGGACACGACAGCGTTGCTGAAGGATGGACTGGCCCAACAGCCCAAAGATCCGTTTCGCGAACTCATCGAACGCTATGTGTCGTCGGCCCATCGCGACGATCCAGGGTCCGGGTGCATTCTGCCGGCATTGGCCGTGGACGCCGCGCGGAGCGACGACCCCGCTCTCCGAGCTGTCTTCATCACGGCGATTCAAGGCTATCTCGACCTGATAACAAGACTGTCATCCGCGACCCCGAGAGCCGCGGGCAGCAGACATCCCGCTGCTATCCTCTCGGAAATGATCGGCGCTGTCATATTGTCTCGGGTGATTGCGGATGCCCCTCTGGCGGAATCGCTGATGGCTGCCGTGGTGACGGATATTGCCGGACCATCCCCGGAAAACAAATCGGCCGAGGGGTGACTTCAGCGCTTTGTATCACCTGAAATTAGGAGCGCGCTTCTCGATGAAGGCCCGCACGGCTTCGGCGTGCTGCGCGGTGCTCGCTGCGAGGACCATCTTCTCGGCCTCGTGATCCAATGACGTCAGGAAGTCAGCCGACAGCGCAAGGTCGAGATTATCCTTGATGGAGGCAAACGCACTCCCCGGACCGTTCGCCAACGTCCTCGCAATGCCAAATGCTTCGCTCTGCAGGTTAACATCAGGCACCACGCGATTTACCAGCCCCAGCGCTTCGCAGCGACGTGCATCGATTCGTTCGGACAGGAACATCAGTTCGCGGGCACGCGCCGTCCCGGCCAGCCGGGTCAACAGCCACGAAATGCCGTAATCGCCCGTTAGCGCAATCCTGGCATAACCAGTCGTCATGATGGTGGATTCGGCAGCGACACGAATGTCGCAGGCGAGCGCGATCGCAAGCCCAGCGCCAGCCGCCGGTCCCGGCAGGGCCGCGATGGTGGGTTTACGCACCGAGACAAGCACGCCGGTCAGGGTTCGTTGACGCTCCTTCAGTCGCGCAACCTTGTCGCTGAATGACATGGCCGGTGCAGCCGAACTGCCGCCCATCCCCTTGACGTCGCCGCCCGAACAGAAAGCGCTGCCTGCACCGGTAATCAGCAATGCGCCGACGTTAGGATCGTCACCGTTGCGCTTGATCATCCGGCGTAACGCCGGCGTGAGATCGTCGGACAGCGAATTTCGCGCCTCGGGCCGATTCAAGGTGATCACGGCAACGCGATCCCGGATCGCGCACAGCAACTCGTCCGTTCCCGTATCAATCGAGATTGACTCATCAGTCATGGTTTCGACCTTTCCAGTCCTGCGTCTGCGGCGATCCTAAATGAGCAAGCGCGTTCCCCAGCTGTGACCGCGCTTCTCACCGGTCAGGCGTCACCAGTTTTCGCGGAATGGCCGCAGTTCCGCGAGGAATGACCAGGCCGATCGGTCCTGACCGTAGAGATGGTACAGTTCGTCGGCGATGGCGGCAGGCTTGATGAAGAATTCATCCGGTTTGTCGCTCATCCGCGCGCGCATCCGGGGCGTATCGATCACGGCGTCGATGAGAACATAAGAGACGTGGACGCCGAGGGGCCCCATGTCACGCGCGATCGACTCGGCCAATATACGCTGCGCCGCCTTTGTCGGAGCGAAGCCGGCGAAATTGGCCTTGCCCCGGATCGAAGACGTGTTTCCGGTCACCAGGATCGCACCCTTGCCTCGATCGATCATGTCAGGGGCCACTTCGCGCGCCAGGTACAATAAGCCCATCACGTTCACCTCGAAATTGCCCTTCAGCATCTTCGGATCGATCTCGCGAAAGCTTCCCCAGCCTCCTCCGACCGCGTTGTGGATGAGAACCTCGGCCGCTCCAAAACGGCGCTTTACGTCATTGACGACGGTACGCACCTGGCTCTCGTCGGCCACGTCGCAGGTCACCGCGTGTACGTCGGGAAGCTCTTGCGCAAGGCGATTGGTGAGCTCCGCTGAGCGGGCGAGCGCAATGATACGGAACCCGCCAGCAGAGAACCGCTTGACGATGGCAGCTCCCGTGCCCGGCCCTACCCCGGTCACGATCGCGATTGGCTTCTCGGTCATTTTAACGCTCCCTTCGAGCTATTGTCCGGCCGCTCTCATGTGAATTCGCTCGGACTGCGACTGATAGGTGGCAGCCTCGTGCGCGGACACCAGCGCCAGACGAACCGCTACGTTCTTGTGGTAGGGCGTGCCCGCAATGGGATCGCGGTTGCCGCTCTCAGTGAGCAGATTGATACGCGGCCCGTTGATCAGGCGCTCTCCGTCCGACGTCGGGTATGCCTGACCGTAGCCGTGCGGAAGCGCCAGCTGGCCATTCCGCATGGCGTCGTCGACCTTACAGCGGACGACGAGCCGTCCGACCACCGACTCGACGGCGATCCAGTCACCATCTTCCGCGCCCAACTCGCTCAGGTCGCTCGAATTGATCAACATGGCGCCGTCCGGATCCTCGCGCCGCCACGCCGGATCGCGAAAGATCTGGTTGGCATTGAACATGCGGCGGCCACCTGCCGCCAACATGAACGGGAACTCCTTTGGCGCCCCCGCTGCTTGCGGATCGAGCCGCGCCAGCCATTCCAGCATCTGCGGGATCACCAACCGAACCTTGCGGTCCGAATGGCTGATCAATGACCAGACCTCGTCATAGTCGTGCCGGGTAACGGCCGTGCCTTGCCGGGTGGCTACGATAGTGTCGAACAGGAGATCGCCGAGCTGGTGATCCGCCACCTCGTCCGACGCACCGATCGCCCGCCGCACCGCTTGCGGCGATCGCTTCGCGCAAGCCAGCGCCGCCCCCCACAAGGGTGCCGCAGCAGCCGTGCCGTCCGGAAGCGTCTGCCCTAGCGTGTGATAGAGCACCAGCGCAGCGACCGCGCCGGGGTTTTCAGCGATGACAGCACGAAAGGCGATGGCGAACTCGGCTCGCGAACGCCGCGCCGCCTCCCGCAGGGGCGCGAGCACATTGTCACCTGGCAGAAGCCCCAGGGCGATGGCAAGCCGCGTGTAGATCTCGGGCTCCGGCAATGTGCCAGCAAGCGGCGGCAATACGCCGGCGCGTACGTGAAAATAGTTCGTCGGAAATTCGAAGTTGAACAGGGTGAATTCAGTTTTCTCGAACTGTGAGGACGCCGGGAGAACGTAATGCGCGAGCTGTGCGGTTTCGGTCATCGCAACGTCGACCACAACGCATAGATCGAGCGAGCGCAGCGCGCGTTCCACAGCCTCGGTGTTTGCTGCCGTGTTGGCGGGATTGGAACTGTCGATCCAGGCGCAGCGCAACCGGTCAGGATGGTCCTTGAGCACCGCTTCGGGGAAAATGTTGGGCGGCAACAGGCCCCCAATAATCGCGTCGCCGGTCGGCGCGAATGTCTGGTTCGGAGAATTACCCCATAGCGGTTGAAGCCAGCTATGCAATTGGTTGGTGCCTTTACGGCCGAAATTGCCGGAAAGCATGATCAGAAGCTTTTCGAGATAGGAGTTGAGCGTCGAGTTGATGCCTTGCTGGATGCCAAGCTCGACCCGCACCACCATGGCCCTCGCCGCGACGATCATCGCGGCGCAACGCTCCAGGTCCGCGATCGAGATATCGGCGGCGGCAGCCCATTCTTCAACGGAGATGTTTAATAGCGCTTGTCTCACTTCCGTGAAGCCGATCGCGTGCTCCTCAATGAAGGCATGATCGATCCGGTCGGACCGGACAAGCATGGCCAGCAGCGCGCCTAGGAGAAACGTGTCGGCACCGGGACGAACCGCGAGATGCAGATCCGCCATTTCGGCAGTTTCGGTTCGCCTGGGATCAATGACGATCAGCTTGCGTGCGGGATCCTTGCGGATCTGATTGAGATGATCGCGCGCATTGGGGAAGCCGTGCGCGATCCAGGGATTGGCACCGATGACAAGCAAGAGATCGCAATGATGGACGTCCTCGGCGGTGTGGCACGTCTGGCTACCGAACATGTGGCCATTGACCCAGAAGTCGCCGGTTTTTTCCTGCGAAAGGGCATTGAAGACGCTGCGCGAACCCAGCGCGCGTAACAATCCGCTGGCGTAGGCACCGCCGGCGTGGTTGCCCTGCCCGCCACCGCCGTAAAGGGCGATAGTCTTGCCGCCATATCTATCGACGATGTCTCGCAGCCGCTCCGCGATTTCTGCGATCGCCACGTCCCACTCGATTGCATCAAAGCCGCCGTCGGCGCGACGACGCAGCGGAGTCGTAAGCCGATCCTTGTCATTCGCATAATATGGAATCCGGGTCGCCTTGTTGCACAGATAGCCTTGTGATTTCGGGCTCGAACGGTCGCCCCGTACTTTCTCGAGGCGCTCGTCGTTCACCAGGACTTCGATCCCGCAATTGATGTAACAAAGGTTGCAGGCTGTCTTGAGCCATTTGCCGGCCGTCATGGTGACCTCCCTTACGTTATGATTATTTGCAGCGCATCGCCTTTATGGTTCTTCGCTGCGGCTTCCGAATCCGACCGCCTGCGGTCTTGCGTCCGGCATCGAGGATGCGGTCGGAAAGTTTCCCTGAGCCGACGGCACGCGACAGCACGATCGATCCCACCATGGTTGCGATAGCGCCCGTCGCGATTTGGCGGGCCTGTTGAGGTGGCTCGCCGGGAAGCAGCTCGACAAAGACATCGATCATCTTCTCCAGTTTGGAAGCCAGGGCCTGCTGCTCGCCGGGGCTCGACCGAGCGACATCGGCGGCCAGGGTTGGGAGCGCGCAACCGTGTTTAGGATTGTCGCGATGCCGGGGACTAAGGTAATCGGCGATCAACGCCTCGAAGCGTTCCCCGTTGGCCTTCCCGTCCGCCAGTTTTTTCCATCGCTCAGTCGTTTGGTCCATTGCAAAAGCGATCGCCTCGCCAACAAGCGCGGCGCGTGAATCGAAATGATTATAGAAGCCGCCGTGCGTCAGACCCGCGAGCTTCATCAAGTCGACAACACTGAGCCCTTTGGTACCCTTTAGGCGCAAGCCGTAGGAGGCATTTTCAACGATTCGATTGTGGGTTTGACGCCGGTGGTCTTCTACGTATCGCATCGCCACTCCGTGCAAGGTCCTAAGGTGGTCGGCTGTCCGAACCGTCCCATCCCCTCCGAGCAATTCTGGAACCGCGCTTCCTTGATGGTCACGGCAACATTTCATTGCAATGCCGGCTATCTTATATGACTATCGTCATATAACAACACCTATCAACAGGAGAGTTCGCCATGGCCACCACTTCCGACCCCGTCGTCATCCTTTCCGCCGCCCGCACGCCGCTGGGCCGCTTCATGGGCGAGTTGTCGCCTCTCAGCGCCCACAAGCTCGGCTCCCACGTGATCGGCGCGGCGCTGGAGCGGGCCACGCTTGCGCCCGAGCGCATCGATGAGGTTTTCATGGGCAATGTATTGCCGGCCGGCCAGGGTCAGGCACCGGCGCGCCAGGCCGCCCGCGGCGCCAAACTGCCGGATGCCACCGGCGCCACCACCATTAACAAGGTCTGCGGCTCCGGCATGAAGGCCACCATGCTGGCCCACGACATCATCAATGCAGGCTCGGCCTCGATCGTGCTGTCCGGCGGCATGGAGAGCATGAGCAATGCACCCTATCTGCTGGCCAAGGCGCGCGGCGGCTACCGCGCCGGCCATGACCGGATCATCGACCACATGATGATGGACGGGCTGGAGGACGCCTATGAGACCGGCCGCTCAATGGGCGATTTCGGCGAGGCTACCGCGGAAGCCTATCAATTCACCCGCAAGGATCAGGACGCTTACGCGATCGAAACGCTGACCCGCGCGCGCAAGGCGGTCGAAGGCGGCGCGTTCAAGGCCGAGATCGTGCCGATCACGCTAACCGAAAAAGCCGGGCCGCGGATCGTCGCCAACGACGAACATCCGTTGAAAGTGGACCCCGCCAAGATCCCCGGGCTGAAAGCCGCGTTCCGCGCCAACGGTACCATCACGCCGGCCGCCTCCTCCGCCAATGCCGATGGCGCCGCGGCACTCATTCTCGCAAAGCGCTCACTCGCGGATCGCGACGGCCTCCCCGTACTGGCCGAGATCAAGGGCCACGCGACCCACAGCCAGGAACCGCAGTGGTTCACCACGGCGCCGATCCCGGCCATTCGCAAGCTATTGGATAAGATCGGCTGGAGCGTCGGCGACGTCGATCTGTTCGAGATCAACGAGGCCTTTGCCGTGGTGGCGATGGCGGCGCAGAAGGATCTCGGCATCCTCAGGGAGAAGCTGAACGTCAATGGCGGCGCCTGCGCACTCGGTCATCCCATTGGTGCCACCGGCGCGCGCCTGATCGTGACGCTGTTGCACGCGCTGGAGGCGCAGAACCTCAAACGCGGCGTTGCAGCCCTTTGCATCGGTGGCGGTGAAGCCACCGCCATCGCGATCGAGCGCGTCGTCCGCAGATAGCACGGCCGATCCGACAGATAGGGGCTCGGCGAGCGGCGCGAACCGCGTCACTCGCCGCCTTGTAACCTGCCTATCCCGATCAGCGCGAAAGTTCCCATGGCTGACCATTGCCAAACGACCAAGAGCGTGCCGCGGGATGTTCCCGTCTCCAGCGGCCTGGCGATTGCGGTCCTTTCCGTCCTCGCCGCCACGGGAACGCTCGCGACCAATATCTTGCTGCCGTCGCTGCCGCAGATTGCGATCTCTTTGAATGTCACCAGTGCGGCGGTCACGTCCGCCATCACCGTCTTTCTTGCGGTGTTCGGGATAGGCCAGCTCCTGGTCGGACCGCTTTCGGATCGCTACGGGAGACGCTGGCCAGTCCTGATCGGATTTGTTGTGTTCATCGGCGGCAGCGTCTGGTGCGGTTTGGCAACAGATCTACCTAATCTTCTGGCCGGCCGCATCGTGCAGGCTGCTGGCGCTTGCGCGACGTCAGTGTTGTCTCGCGCCATCGCCCGCGACATGTTCAGTGGGCCGGCGCTGGCGCGCGCGATGGCGCTAATCATGATCGTAATGTCCGCAGCCCCCGGATTCTCACCTCTGCTTGGCGGCGCACTCGATCACAGTTTTGGCTGGCGCTCCGAATTCGCACTCGTCGCGGCCTTTGCCGCAGCTGGCGCCATTGCCTACAGCATCATCCTCGGCGAAACCCACAATTCGATCCGCACGCCGCTCAATCTGGTCGCCATCGCCAGGACCTATGTTGGCCTGATTGGTGATCGTCGTTTCGCTATCCCGGCTGCAACCGCGAGCCTGATCATAGGCGGCTTGTTCTCGATGTTTTCGGCTGCACCGCGCCTGTTCATTGAAGCAATGCACTTCACGCCGATCCAGCTCGGCCTCTTCTTCGCCGGCACCGTTTTTATCGTATTCGCCGCGGGCATGCTGGCGACGAAACTGGCACCACGCTACGGGCTCGATCGCCCGATCCGGGCAGGGCTGTGGGCGACGGCCGCCAGCAGCGTTGCGATCCTACTCATCTCGATGATCAGCCCGACGTTCCTGCCGTTCCTGGGCGCGATGTGCGTTTTTCTCCTCGGCATGGGCGTTGTCAGTCCACTGGCTACCGCGCGGGCGCTCTCTCCATTCGGGGAGAAGGCCGGCGCCGCCTCGGCGCTACTGGGTTTCTGGCAGATGATGAACGCAGCAATCGGTGTATGGCTCGCTGCAACGGTGTCGCATGAAGCAATGTTCGCGCTCGGTGTCGTGTTGAGCGCGTTTTCACTGCTGGCTCTTGGTTTGTACGCCTGGGGCCTGAGGTCACCTGCTCCCCATTAGGTGCCATGGAACTCCGGTTTGCTGCTGCCAGCCGGACGCTTCATCTCGAACATGTTCTCCGTCCTGACCTCAAGGTAATCGCCACCCCGGCCCGTGCGGAGTATGGGACGCGCGAGTGCGGTGTTGTAGACACCGTCCTCGATCAAGGACTTGTCGATGTATACTGCGACCACTTCGCCGAGCACGAACCATCCTTCGACCTTCTCACCGCGCGCATTCGACAGCTGAGAGACGTCGACAACCTTGCATTCCATAGCGGCCCTGCTCTCGCCTACCCGCGGCACAGCGACGTGGCGCCCGGGTATTGCCGTCAGCCCTGCTGCTTCGAACTCGCTCACGCCGTGATCGAGCGGCGTCGCCGTCACGTTCATGCGCTCGCCAAGATCCATCGTAACCAGATTCCAGACGAATTCGCGGGTCTCGCTGACGTTCTTGACCGTGTCCTTCCACGAAATTGAGGAGAACCCGATTATCGGGGGGTCGTAGAGGAACGCGTTGAAGAAGCTGTAAGGAGCGAGGTTCAGTTGACCAGCCGCATTGCGCGACGAAATCCAGCCAATCGGACGCGGCGCGACAATCGCGTTGAATGGATTATGCCGGAGTCCGTGGCCCTTCGAAGGCTCGTAATAGTGGAAGTCGGTCAGATCCATGAATTCCCCCGACAGCTATATTTCGCTCGGAAAGCTCAGGCGATCGCCAGAGCCGCAGCCGGCCTCTTCCCGGCATCATCAAGGAAGCCAGTCAGACGCTGACGGATGATCTGTTCGGCATCCGCCATGATGCGGTCGATCAGTTCTTTGACCGTGGGAATGTCGTGAATGAGGCCCGCGACCATGCCGCAACTCCAGGCGCCGGCGTCCATGTCGCCGTCGATCATCACCTTGGGATAGACGCCTGCCACCTGATCGAGGATATCCTCGATCTTGAGCTGCTTCCCCTTCTTCTGTTCGATTTCGAGAAGCTGTTCGACGCCCTTGTTGTTCAATACCCGCTCGGTATTTCGCAGCGCGCGCATGACCAGACGGGTGTCGAGTTCCGTTGCCTTCACCAGCGCATCCTTGACGTTCTGGTGTACCGGCGCTTCCTTGGTTGCGATAAAGCGCGTTCCCATGTTCATGCCGGCAGCACCCATCGCCAGCGCAGCGACCAGGCTGCGCGCGTCCGCCATACCACCGGAGGCAACGAACGGTATCTTCAGTTCCTCGGCTGCACGCGGCAACAGGATCATGTTGGGCATGTCGTCTTCGCCGGGATGGCCGCCGCATTCGAAGCCGTCGACGCTGACGGCGTCGCAGCCGATCTGCTCGGCTTTCAGCGAGTGCCGAACCGAGGTGCATTTGTGGATGACCTTGATGCCTGCCGCCTTCAAGGCCGGCATGTACTGCTCGGGGCTACGCCCTGCGGTTTCGACGATCCTGATGCCGCCTTCCCTGATGGCAGCAATGTATTCCGGATAGGGAGGTGCGCTGAAGGTCGGCAGAAAGGTCAGATTCACCCCGAATGGCTTATCGGTAATTTCGTGACAGCGCGCGATTTCCTTTGCGAGCAGTTCAGGCGTTCTTTGCGTCAATCCAGTGATGAGACCCAGGCCGCCAGCATTGGACACGGCCGCTGCCATTTCGGCAAAGCCCACATAATGCATGCCGCCCTGAATGATGGGATGTTCGATGCCGAACAATTCAGTAATTGCTGTTTTCACGAGGAGCTCCTGCTTTTCTGTCGCGCTTTTTCTCAATGAACGATTTCCAGAAGCCCCGCGGCCCCCATGCCGCCACCGACACACATGGTGACGACGGCATACTTCGCCTTGCGCCGACGACCCTCAATCAGAGCATGGCCGGTCAGCCGGGCTCCGGTCATGCCGTAGGGATGGCCAACCGCGATCGAGCCGCCATTGACGTTGAGCTTTTCCGGATCGATCCCGAGCTTGTCGCGGCAATAGATTACCTGCACCGCGAAGGCCTCGTTCAACTCCCAGAGATCGATATCCTCGATCTTCAGTCCGTGACGCTTGAGCAGGCGCGGCACGGCGTAGACCGGCCCCACTCCCATCTCGTCCGGCTCGCAACCTGCCGAGACGAAGCCCCGGAAAATGCCAAGCGGCTTTAGTCCCTTCTGCGCCGCCAGCTTGTCGCTCATGATGACAGCCGCACTTGCGCCGTCGGAGAGCTGACTCGCATTACCACCGGTAATGGTGAAGCCCGGCCCCTTGGCCGGCTTGACGCCTGCGAGAGCCTCAGCAGTGGTATCGGGACGCGGCCCCTCGTCAACCGACAGCGTCACTTCCCGATATGACACGGCACTGGTCGCCTTGTCGGTGACTGCCATGGTTGTCTTGATTGGTGCGAGTTCGTCGTTGAAGCGACCGCCCTGTTGCGCCGCGGCCGTCCGGCGCTGGCTTTCAAGGCTGTACTCATCCTGGCGTTCGCGCGAGATACTGTAGCGTTTCGATACAATTTCGGCAGTATCCAGCATCGCGATGTAGGCGTCCCCTTTCATCGCCAGCAGTTCGGGATCGACGGCATGAAAACTGTTGAACTGGTTGTTCTGGACCAGGCTGATAGATTCGCCACCGCCGCCGATGGCAACCTCCACGCCATCGAAGATCACCGAGCGCGCAGCCAAGGCAATCGCCTGTAGGCCAGACGCGCATTGCCGGTCGATGGTCGTCCCCGCCACGCTCACCGGAAGCCCGGCGCGTAGCAGCGCCTTTCGAGCGATGTTGGTGCCGGTAGTGCCCTGCTGCATGGCGCAACCCATCACGACATCCTCAACTTCGGCGCCTTCGATCTTGGCGCGTGACAGCGCCGAAGAGATCGCATGCCCCAACAGGGTGGTGCCCTCGGTATGGTTGAGCGCGCCTTTGTATGCCTTGCCGATCGGAGTGCGTGCGGTCGAGACGATCACAGCTTCAGTCATGGTTATACCTTTGGTTGGATACGGCAGTCGGATTGCCGCCTCGGAGGGGATATTCAATTTTGCTGCGCGTACCGCATCAGATGATAGGCGGGATCGCCAAACTGGATGTTGATGGAGTTTATCCGCTTGAAGTAATGGCCGACGTTCAATTCGTCGCTCATCCCCATCCCGCCATGTAGCTGCACGGCTTGCTCTGCGACGAAGCGGGCGGCGTTGCCAACCTTCGACTTCGCACCCGACGCCAGCTTCGATCCGTTTGGCTCCCGGGCCGCGAGGCTGAGGTTCAAATGTTGCGTGAGCGAGATCGACTCTTCGAGCGCGATGAACATGTCGACCATGCGGTGCTGCAACACCTGAAACGTCCCAATTGCCGCCCCGAATTGCTTGCGCGCTTTGCTGTACTCAAGCGACGCCGAATTCAGCACCGACATCGCGCCGACGGCTTCCGCGCAGAGTGCAGCGATAGCACGGTCGCGGCACGCTTCGAGCGCCACGACGCCTTCGCCTTCGGCACCGAGCAATTGGTCGACTGGAACGTGGACGTCCATCAACGTGAGTTCGGCGGCGCGGCGGCCATCGACGGTTTTGAAGCTTTGCAAGTGGAGATTCGCCGAATGGCGATCAACGACGAACAGGCTTACGCCGACGCGATCGCGGGGTCCACCGGACGTCCGCGCCGAGACGATCAGCTTGTCGGCCCACGGCGCACCAATCACCGCCGCCTTCGTTCCGCTCAGGACAAAGTTGTCCCCCTGGCGCCGCGCTGTCGTCGTGACGTTGTCAAAATCGTAGCGCGATCGCCCTTCCGCCCAGGCCAGAGCCCATATGGCGCTGCCATCCATGATTTTCGGCAGGAACGCTTCGCGCTGCTCCGATGAGCCGGTGTCTTCGATCAGGCCGCCTGCGAGAACAACGGTCTCAAGGTACGGTTCGACGACCAGGCTGCGACCGAACTCCTGCATCACGATCATGGTCGCAAGCGATCCGCCGCCAAGACCGCCGGAGCTTTCCTGAAACGGTGCAGCGCACAACCCAAGTTCGGCAAAGGCGCTCCAGTGCTTGCGGCTCCAGCCCTCATCCGTCGCAACAATTTTTCGACGCTCGTCGAAATCGTATTGATCGCGCAGGAACCGCTGAATGCTGGAACGGAGCAATTCCTGTTCTTCCGTCAACTGGATATCCATCCGATGCCTCGTGCGATGTGGTCAGAGACCAAGAACTGCTTTCGCGATGATGTTGCGCTGAATTTCATTCGATCCCCCGTAAATGCTGAGTTTTCGGGAGTTCAGATATTTCTCCGTGGCGGTGTGCCCGTAATCCGGTCCCGGCATGAAACGGTTGGCGCTCACCGGGTGCTCGCGGATCGCCAGACCGTAGTTGCCGATCGCCTGATGCGTCAGATCCGTGATGCGCTGGAATATTTCGGTGCCCCTGATCTTGAACAGCGATGCGGCCGGTCCCGGATCGATGCCACGCGCCATCTGCGCGACGATCCGCAGCTCGGTTGCCTCCAGCGCGAGCACATCCAGCTCGACGCGCGCAATTTCCTTGATGAATTCCCCGAAGGTCGGGTCGTCCTCGCCGATCTCGGTCTTCACAATATGTTTGAGGCGCGCAAGATACCGTGTCGACCGGCCGATCCCGGCCATGCTGGTACGCTCGTTGCCGAGCAGAAACTTCGCGTAGGTCCAGCCCTTGTTTTCCTCGCCGATCAAATTCTCGACGGCGACGCGCACGTCCTCGAGGAAAACGTCGTTCACCTCGTGCGATCCGTCGATGGTGATGATGGGCCGCACGGTGACGCCGGGCGACTTCATGTCGATCAGCAGGAAGGAGATGCCGGCCTGAGGTTTTGCCGAAGGATCGGTCCGCACCAGGCAGAATATCCAGTCGGCATGCTGGGCCAGTGTCGTCCAGGTCTTGTGTCCGTTGACAACGTAGTGATCGCCGTCGCGTACGGCCTTGGTGCGGACCGACGCGAGGTCGGAGCCGGATCCCGGCTCCGAATAACCCTGGCACCACCAATCCTCACCGGAGAGGATTCGCGGCAGAAACTTCTGTTTCTGCGCGTCGTTGCCGAATGTGTAGATAACCGGGCCGACCATGGTTACGCTGAACGCGAGTGGCGGCAGCGTCCCGGCACGTGACGTTTCCTGCTCGAAGATAAAGCGCTGCGTGATCGACCAGCCCGGCCCGCCATGCTCCTTGGGCCAGAGCGGCGCGATCCATCCCTTCTGGTGGAGAATACGGTGCCAGAGCAGCATCTGCTCCTTGGAAAGGTCGGTTTCCGGATTGGGAACGCGCATTTCCGCGGGATAGTTCTCCGCGATGAAGGCGCGAACCTCGTCACGAAACGCAGCCTCCTCACTGGAAAGATTGAGTTCCATTGTGAGAGGCTCCCGCTACCACTTCTCGCCAAACGGACGAATCTCCAGTTCAAACGTCCAGGCGCTTTTGGGCTGCTGATAAAGCAGCCAGTAGGACTCCGCGACCGAGGATGGCGGCATTAGCAGATCAGGATCATCCAGTGCGTTCGGGCCCAGCGCTTCGACTCGTCGCTGCCGCACCCATTCGGTGTCGACACCGGAGTCGATAATGAGATGCGCGACATGGATATTCTTGGGGCCCAACTCGCGTGCGGTCGCCTGTGCAACGGCCCGCAGGCCGAACTTCGCGCTGGCGAAGGCCGCATATCCCGTCCCGCCACGGAGGCTCGCTGTTGCGCCAGTAAAGAAGATATTGCCTTTGCCACGGGGAAGCATCAGGCGGGCTGCCTCGCGGCCGGCGAGAAAGCCGGAATAGCAGGCCATTTCCCAGACCTTGCGGAATACGCGTTCGGTCGTATCCAGAATCGGATAGTTGACGTTGGCACCAATGTTGAAGATGCACACCTCCAGCGGCGCGTGCTTGTCGGCGTCGCCGAGGAAGGAAATGATTTCCTCCTCCTTGCGTGCATCGAGCGAGCGCGTGTGAATTTCGCCGCCGGCCTTCTCGATCTCCTTCACGAGCGGTTCGAGCTTGGCGCCGTTGCGCCGCCCGGCGAACACCGTGAAGCCCTCGGAGGCGAACTTCTTTGCAATCTCGCTGCCGATATAGTCGCCAGCACCGATCACGGCCACGGTCGCGTTTCTCTTTTGCAAGGGTATTCTCCCGGTCAGGTTAGATCTGTTGTCTGCGAGGTTCGGCGGTCTGCGCCGGAGCGGTCTCGCCACCTTGGCCACGCAAGGACTCCCCGAGCTTGTGCTTGAGTATCTTGCCGGTTGTGGTGGCCGGCAAAGCATCGAGGATGATGATCTTGGACGGCCGCTTGTATGAGGTGAGCTGAAATCGGATAAAGCCCATCAGATCCTCCGGCGTCGCCCGCGACCCTGGCAGCAGTTGCACGAACCCGACAATCTCTTCATTGCCGTCGACAGCACGGCCGACCACGGCGCATTGCACGACGTCCTTGTGTGAACTGAGGACCGCTTCGACTTCGGCGGGATAGACGTTGAAGCCCGAACGGATGATCATTTCCTTGGTGCGGCCGACAATGTACAGGCAATCGCCGTCATAGCGCGCCAGATCGCCGGTGTTGAACCACCCCTCGCTGTCGATTGCCTTGGCGGTAAGGTCGGGGGCACGATAGTAGCCGAGCATCACGTTGCGGCCGCGGACATGCAGCTCTCCGACTTCACCTCTTGCCGTCGGAATTCCGTCGAGCGTTCTGACCCGCGCCTCTACGCCCGGCAGCACTGTGCCTACTGACTGGTCGGCACGTGGCGCATCGAAGCGTACGCCCGATATACCCGGCGAACATTCGGTGATCCCGTAGCCGTTAAGCAGCGGAAGGCCGAACTCTTTTTCCACACGCAACTTCAGATTCAAATCGAGCGGCGCGCCGGCAACAGTAACCAACCGTAATGAGCCTCGGGCGAATTGCTCCACACCCGACACGCTCTTGTACTCCAGCAACCGTTGATAGGTAGCCGGCACCCCATTGAGGATGGTAACGCCCTCTTCCGCGATCGCCCTGGCGGTCGCGGCAGGATCGTATTTGCTTACCAGCTGCACCGTGCCGCCGGTCATCAATGTCATGATCAGGAGCGAGATGCCGACGATATGGGAGATCGGCAAGACGAGATAGATCTGGTCGTCTTCGTTCATTTTTCGGATATGCGCCGTGGTCTTTGCGCTCATCAGCAGGTTGTCATGCGAGAGCATCACGCCCTTCGGGGTCCCCGTCGTTCCCGAGGTGTAGATCAGCACCGCGACTTGTTTCTGGGGATCTGCCTCCACCGGCTCGGCGGCTGCGCTTTCGTTGAGCGGGCCGACACCAACATCCAGCAGTGGGCCTATTCGCTGGTTCTCGTTGGCATAGCGCGACGCATGAGCCGCGGCCTCCTTCGAGATACCTGATGTGAAGAACATCCGACGCGCGCCACTATGGTCGCGGATCTGATCCAGCTCCCGTGCGGACAGTCGCGGGTTGGCGACGATCGCCCAGGCGTCGAGCCGGCTCACCGCCAGCAGCAATGCGGCGAGCGCAATACAGTTTTCGCTGACAATGATCATCCGGTCGCCCGCTCTGATTCCCAGCGACGACAGGACGGTGGCGATCTCGCTGACACGCTGATCCAGATCGCGGTAGCTCCAGGATGCCCCGTCTTCGACCAGCGCGATCCGGTCGGGGGCTTTGGCAACCTGTCTTGCCGTTACTTCATGGATACGACGCGGCAAGCCGACAGCAATCTCGTCGAGATCGATCGTCTCTGAAAGCTCCGCCACGACTGACCTCCCCATCAACGATTGCCCGCTCTCGCAACGCGCGGATGCTTGGCCGAACCTAACGTTCTTTTTTAGAACTCGTCAATGATTAAATCATCGTCCGGGCTTTACGAGGTCCGAAGGGGCAACTAGGCTGCCCTATCATGATTGGATCATTGTTGAACGCCGTCGTTTACAGAGCGCCATCTGATCGTTACGATAAAAGTATCAAATAGGAACTTTATGGGAGGAACGCAATGACGGCGAACCGCGGCGTAGCGATACTTGTGGGCGCAGGCGATGCCATTGGGGCGGCAGTCGCGCGGCGTTTTGCCAAGGGCGGCTATACGGTTTGCATCTGCAGGCGTGATGCGTCCAAATCGCAGCGACTTGTGGCCGAGCTGAGGGATGCTGGACATAAGATTCACGCGTTCAGCGTCGACGCCCGTCAGGAAGCAGAGGTCCAGGGGATATTCGCGCGGATCGAAAAAGAGCTCGGACCGATCGAGGTCTGTCTCTACAATGCCGGTTCGAACGTCAACAAGCCTCTGCTGGACACCACAGAGAAGCTGTTCTTCAAGGCCTGGGAACTGGCCTGCTATGGCGGCTTCCTGGTCGGGCGTGAGGCTGCGCGCGTCATGCTTCCGCGTGGACACGGCACCATCTTCTTTACGGGTGCGACGGCCAGCGTGCGCGGCGGCCAGGGGTTTGCGGCATTTTCATCAGCGAAGTTCGGACTTCGAGCCGTGGCCCAGGCGATGGCGCGCGAGTTGGGGCCGAAGAACATTCATGTCGTGCATCTCCTGATCGACGCTGGCGTCGACAGCGAGGCGATTCATCAGCGCATGAAAGCGGCGAAGGGGATCGAGGCAAGCGAAATTCCCCCAGATAGCCTGACAAAGACATCTTCCATTGCTGAGGCCTATTGGTTCACCCACCAGCAAAGCAGGGATGGCTGGACCCACGAACTCGACCTCCGTCCGTCCGTGGAGAAGTGGTAACATGAGCGCTACACCAAACCTGACCCTGTGGGGCGTTGGGACAAGCCGCACCATCCGTCCGCATTGGGCCATGCACGAGTTGGGCTTGGCTTACGAGACTAAGCCGATCGGGCCGCGAACGGGCGAGACCAAGACCGCGGAATATACCAAGCTCAATCCGCGCCAGAAGATTCCGCTGCTTCAGGACGGCGACTTCTCTATCGGCGAGAGCGCCGCGATCGTTGCCTACCTGTCGCGAATGTACTCCACGACGGAGCGCTCGCTGATTCCTGAAACCACCCGTGAGTATGCCGCGTGGCTGGAATGGTGTTTCTTTATCGTCGCGGAGCTGGATTCAACCAGCCTTTACGTGATGCGCCGCCATCGGGCCGACGCGCTCGGTCCAATCTACGGTATTGCGCCCGAGGTCGTTGCCCAGGCCGGCGAGTATTTCCGCCAGCAGTTGCGCCATGTCGAAGTAGCACTTGCAGACGGCCGGCAATTCCTGATGGGCGACCGGTTTACCAGCGCTGACATCCTGCTCACGACCTGCCTTGAGTGGGCCGTCGCCTATGGCGTTGGCATTTGCGACAATGCGCAGCCCTATCTCGAACGCATCAAGAAACGGGAGGCCTTCCAGCGAGCCGTCGCGGCGAATGTCCCGATGGCACCAATCACGCCGGTGCCGGCGAAGGTTTAAAGACCGACCACCACCTCGCGCAGGGGTTCGAGGTTAGATCGCCACACGCACGCTACGCTCGGCGACCATCTTGTCGATGGCGCCGTCGTCGTAACCCAGCTCGCGCAACACGTCGCGGGAGTGCTCGCCGACGCGGGGAGCTGGCCCGCCAATCGCGGCCTCATTGATCTCAAAGCGGGCCGCCGGCTTCGGCTGCCGCACCCGTCCGACCTTCGGTTGATCGAACTCCGCGATGATACCGCGCGCGATTACCTGTTCATTGTGAATGATTTCGCCTCGCCGCAGGATCGGCGCACAAGGCACGTCGGCAGCGTCCAGGCGCTCCAGCCATTCGGCAGTGGTGTGCTGGCCGATATACTCCGCCATCTTGTTGATGCGGGCCGTGGCATTGACCGAGCGCGCGCCCGGAGTCGCAAAGCGGGGATCGTTGGCAAGCTCGGGATCGCCGGAGGCCCGGCAAAAGCCCTGCCATTCGGAATCCGAAATGGTACCGGCCGTAATGTAGCCATCGCTGGTCTTGAACACGAGATCCGGCCGGTCGTTGGGATCTGCGGCGGTGGCCTCGGCTCCTACCACCGTGTATTGCATCATGCCCTCAGGCCACAGGTATGAAATCATCGCATCCAGCATTGCGACCTGAATATGATCGCCCTGCCCAGTCTTCTCGCGGGCGTAGAGCGCCGCTGCCACCGCCTGCGCGGTGAACACAGCGGTAGTCTTGTCGCATACGATCGTGCGGATCATCTGCGGACGGTTGGTTACCGGCTGCGACTGGATATCGGCAAACCCCGACAGCGCTTGAATGATCGGATCATAGACGCGCTTCTTCACATACGGGCCGGTCTCGCCGACGCCGCTGATCGAGACATAGATCAAGCGCGGATGGCGTTGGCGCAACTCATCGACGCCGAGACCGAGGCGCTCCATGGTGCCGGGGCGGAAATTCTGCACCAAGACATCCGCCTGCGCGACCAGCTTGGCGAGAACCTCTCGGCCGGCCGCGCTCTTGACGTCGATCGACAGTGAGCGCTTGCCGCGGTTCGAAGAGATAAAAAGTGCGGAGAACTCGCCATCCTTATCGATGGTGGCGCGGCTGCGCCGCGTGATATCGCCGCCAATCGGCTCGATCTTCAGGACGTCAGCGCCTTGATCCGCCAGAAACATGGTCGCGTAGGGACCGGACACCACGCCTGCCAAATCGAGGACTCGAACACCGCTAAGTGGGCCAGGCATGGGCATTCTCCCTGAGTTTACTTCGTTGTGGGGCCGACTGAATTTTCCCCATGCAAGCCCGGAACATCGGCCTGGCTCTGCAGGCCTCAATTCGCAACCTTAGGCCGTTTTCGAAACCAGCTGACTGGTTTGTTCGACGATCGACTCCTCGACGTCACGGAGCTGGTCCTTGCCGAAGAACATTTCCTTTCCGACGAAGAAAGTCGGTGAGCCGAATGCTCCACGGCCAACCGCGTCGGTCGTCCGATCGATCAACCCCTTCTTGACGTCATCCTGCTGCGCACGCGCAATCAATCGGTCGATATCGATGCCTGAGGAGATGAAGGCGTTCCGGAAGGTTTCGAGGTCATCCATCTTCTTGGGCTCTTCCCACATATGATGATAGGCCGCACGAAAATAGGGCTCAAACACGCCTTCAAACTGAGCCGCGACGGCGCCGCGCATCAGCATCAGCGTGTTGACCGGAAAGAAGGGATTCTGGCGAAATTTCGTGATGTTATGGCGGCGGATAAAGCGCTGGGTCTCAAGCGCCTGGTATTCCGGCTTGTTCTTGATTCCGCGAAGCGAGTCGAACGGCGACATGTTGCCGGTCCCCTTGAAGATGCCGCCGAGCAGAACCGGGACATATTCGAATTTCACGCCGGTGCGCCATTCAATTCCCGGCAGGACCAGTTCCGCGAGGTAAGCGTTCGGGCTGCCGAAATCGAACAGGAATTCAACTTTCAGGGGCATGTCGGTTCCTCCCGCAGAGCGCAGTGATGGTCAGGTTTGGTGATCGTCCAGCCGAACTGCGGCTACCATTCGGTCATACAGTTCTAAAATCGAACTGTCAAATCTGCGCTGAATTCTGCTGATTTTAACTAGTCGCGGGGTATTGTTTGGCATTTAGTACCTATCTAGAATGGAAGAGGCGGCTGCGGTTCCCGGGATTGATTCGAGGGGAACAGGCGCCTGCCGACCGGAGAGCAGGAATGAAATGGGATGAACTTGAGCAAGAGCCATGTTCGATGGCTCGAACCATCGGTGTGATCGGTGACCGTTGGACGCTTCTGATCCTCCGCGAATGCTTTCTGCGTACGCGCCGCTTCGAGGGTTTTCAGTCAGCGCTTGGAATCACGCGCCATTTGCTCGCAGAGCGGCTGAAAAAGCTGGTTCGGCAGGGCGTGCTGCGCCGCATTCCATACCAGGAGTCACCTAAGCGCCATGAGTATATCCTGACGCAGAAGGGTCTCGACCTCTATCCGATCATGATGGCGCTCGTCCATTGGGGCGACACCCACATGGTCGACGAACGCGGGCGGCCGTTGCTGCATCAGCACCGCAAATGCGGCAAGAACTTCGATCCGGTCATGGTGTGCTCCGAATGCGGAGAGCCGCTTTTGGCCAAGGAGGTACACACCCACCCCGGCCCCGGGGCCCGCGCCCCTTCAGAACGGATTTCTCGCGACAAGCCCGCAAAGCCAAAGACCCGCAAACAAGCGGCGTGATTGCCCGTCAGGGCGCTCACGCTCAAATCACTATCACGTCTTCGCTTGGCGGCTCTGCATACAGCCTTTCGACGCACCACGATCGGTGGCTCAACACGGCCCGCTGATTGACGTAGGCCTTGTCGGTGATCTCGCCTGCCGCCATCGACGGCGGATCCTTGAGCAGGGAGAACGAACAAATTCTTTCGCTGCTTCCGACGGTTTCATTGTATTCCCGAAAACGGTCTTTCAGGAACTGAACTACGAGAGGGTCGCAGGTCAAATCCAGCGCTGGAGTCTTCGATATCCGTGCTGCCTCGGCCGGATTCAACCAGCAGAGCAGCGCGCACGATTCACGATTTTCTCCCGCAACGACGAGGTCCAGCAATACGCCCCGGGTTGCAGCCAGAATTGCCGCTCGCATATTCCCGATCGAGACCCACGTGCCGTTCGCGAGTTTGAAGTTCTCGGAAATTCTGCATGTAAAGCGCAACCCAAGCTCCGGCTTCTGAGGATCCAGAAACGAGACGGTATCGCCGATGCGATAGAATCCTTCCTCATCGAAGGCCTGTTCCGTCAAATCCGGCCTTCCGAGATAACCTGACGTAACGTTGGGTCCCTTGACCCTCGCCTCGTACGTATCGGAAACAGGGATCAGTTTTAGCTGCAGACCCGGCGCAGGAAGACCGATCTCTCCCGTCTGGTCGGTCGCCCAATGGGTCGTACTGATTGTCGGGGCCGTTTCGGTAGTGCCGTAGCCCGACATGACGGGAATTCGCCGGCCAGTGATCGACGATGTCAGCCGATAGAGTTTCTCAAGCGTGGCCTGCGAGATTGCAGCCCCGGCATAGCTCAATCGATCCACCCGCTTGAATACGCTGGCGCCAAGATCGAGGTCGTTCTCGATTGCACCACATAGGAGATTGTAGCCGGCAGGTACGTTGAACATGGCGGTGGGCGAAATCTCTTTGAGATTCGCGACCGTCTTGTGGAAGAGCTGAGGCAGCGGCCGGCCATCGTCGATGTAGAGCGTACCGCCATTCTTAAGAATGCCGTGAAGGATGACGTTGCTGCCCATCGTATGGTGCCATGGCAGCCACTCGACCTGCACCGGCGCGTCCGGAGGAGACACCAGCCGACTCCCCATTTGCAAGGAGCTCGCCATCATGCGGTGAGTGTTGAGCACGCCTTTGGGAAACCCTGTCGAACCGGATGTGAAGAGAATCTTTGCGACAGCGTCGCAAGAAACCGCCAGTGAAGCGTCTGCAAATCCTTCGCTCCCCGTTCGGGATTTCAGCGCACCGAAAGGCACGGTATCCGGCGCCCCATCGACACTGATCCAGGTCGATGCTGCCAGTTCGGGAATAGAACGTCCCGCGGAAAAGTCGCGCGCGCTCTGAACAAAAACAAATTTCGGGCGCAGCGCTTCCGCTATATCCTTGAGCCGAGCCAGGCCGCCGGGCATCAGCGTGTAGTTTGGGGATATCGGCGCCAGAACTACCCCTATCGACATCGCGGCAAACGAGATCACCGCGTTCTCGATCGAGTTTCCTGAAAGTATCGCCAGCTTGTCGGCCGGCTTTGCGCCCATGTCGATCAAGCTTTGGCCAACCGCCTGAACCTGCGACCATGCCTCGCGATAGGTGATCTCGTCCCATCCCCCTTCCGCATTGCGTTGCGCAAGAAAAATTCTATCGGGAACAGAATTTGCCCAGTTCGGAAGAAAATCCGTGATACGCCAGTCGCACTTTCCTAACTCAAGTGGCGAGCTCAATATGAGCGTGCCGTCGGTTCGACGCTCTATGGAAAGCTCCCTCGGCGCGAACGTCAGTGGCTTCGTCGACATCGAAACAATCTCCTGAACCGCTGTGATGGTCGACAAGCGCGCGGGGGCACGATTCGTCGCTTCTGATGCCATGTCCGCTGGACCTACCTGCCTGGATCGCGCGAACGATCAATCGAGCTTTCGGGCCAGACCAGCCGGTAGTTGGCAACCAGCCCGCCAACTGCCGCCCCCGTCGCCTCGCCCAGTGAATTCACTCGGACTTGGCATCCAGCACTTCCCCGAAGCCTTCCCAACTTGTACCGGTCCATCGCTGCAGTCGCATCTGTGTCCAGATCATGTTCACCGTGTCGGTGGTGTTGACCTTGACGCCAGGCAGCACAGTCGGCACCACGAAATCCCTGAGGTTCTTGGCCTGCGCGAGAATATTCTTGCGGGACAGATCATTGCCGCATTGCTTTAGAATCTGCTCAAGCAGGACGCCTTGCTGGTAGCCGGTCAGGTAGCTGCCATTGGTGATATCGACGCCCGGCAAATACTTGTCCAGAAATGCCCGGTAGGTCTGCATGCCCGGGTCATCTTTCCATGTCGGATCCAGGATATCCTTGTTGGTCGTGCCGACGATCACGCCGACCGATTTGTCGAGACCGGCGGGAGCGAGCGTGCCTCCGACAGAGCCGGATGGGAAATTGATGATGACGGTCGCCTTCCAGCCGATCACCGACGCCTGCCGGATGGCCTGAGCGGCGAACTTCGGTGTGCCGGCGATCACGAGGGCATCCGCACCGGAGCTCTTCAGATTGACCACCTGTGAATCAACCGTCGGTTCGGTGACCTCATAGGAAGCGGTCACGACCTTTCGGTCGAAATCCTTTCCGAGAAACGCCTTGAAGGCGCTGACATAGTCTTTGCCGAGATCGTCATTCTGATAGAGGATGGCATACTTGGCGTTCGGCAATGTCTTCGTCAGATATTTGGCGTAGATCTTTCCTTCGGTGTCGTAGCTGACAAGACCTGTCGTGGTCATCGGGTAACTGGCGACATCCGTAAACTTGGAGGACCCGCTGATAATTGCGACGCTGGGCACTCCTTTCGACCGCAGGTATTTTGCCGTAGCCGAGATACCGGGGGTGCCGAGTTGGCCGAACATGAACGACACTTCGTCGCTCTCAACGAGTTTGCGGACATGCTCCACGGCTTTGGGAGGGCTGTAGGCATCGTCATACGCGATGTAATTGATCTTGCGTCCGTTGATGCCGCCGCGATCGTTGACCGACTGGATGTAGGCGATAACTCCCTTGCCCACGAGGCCGATCGATGACGCCGGTCCGCTGAAGGGAAAGACGCCACCGATCTTGATCTCGGTAGCAGAGATTCCCGGCTCGTCCGCCGCGAATGCCGGGCCGCTCAAAAGCAGAGCCACAGCCGCAACGGCCTTCCAGTTCACCAACATCGCTCGTCCTCCCAAACGCGCACCTTTCCGCGGCACGTCGCCTCAGGAGATAATACAGTTCTTTTTTAGAACTCGTCAAGCACTTAGATCATAATCCCGCGGAAAGGACAACGCGTGCCCGTAGGGCAAGGTAGGGCAGAAGTGACGAGGCGCTGCTCGCCGAAGAGGTATCACTAGCATTCCATTTTAAAACTCATCCGCCGCCTTTGGAGAAAACAAAACCCGTAGGCGAGCCGCCTTTGGCCTCATGCAGTATTTCGGTGGCGTTTGCTGTCGATGATGAAGGCGTCAGCCAGTCTACCGGGGGACTACACGCGAAACGCGGTGCGGTTGCAGAGGCAGTTCTCAAGATTCTCCATCGAGGTTCTGGTAGTTTGAAGATTCGGTGATCACGCCGTCGCGGATTGAAGTATCTCCTCCGACAAGAGCGCCCTACTCGGCGGCCATTGCTGTTCGCAATCCGGTTCCTCCGTCGAACCCTCATGGATCTCATCTGCAGTCGGCTTGATCCGAAACCACGCGGCATAAAGCGCAGGAAGAAACAGCAGGATCAGCACCGTGCCGACCGCCGTGCCGCCAATCAGCGTATAGGCCATCGATCCCCAGAAGACGGAGTGCGTGAGAGGGATGAAAGCCAGCACGGCGGCAAGTGCGGTCAGGATCACGGGCCTCGTACGTTGCACCGTGGCCTCGATGACCGCGTGATAGTCATCAAGGCCGGCAGCCCGGTTCTCCTTGATTTGTTCGGTCAGGATGAGGGTATTGCGCATCAGGATGCCCGCCAGTCCTATCAGGCCCAGAATGGCATTGAATCCGAAGGGCTGGTTAAAGGCGAGCAATATCGGTACGACGCCGACGAGGCCAAGCGGTGCCGTCAGCGTGACCATCGCCATCGTCGAGAAGGATCGCACCTGAAGCATGGTGACGATCAGCATGGCGGCGATCATGGCGGGAAAGACCGTCGCCAACGCGTCATTGGCCTTGGTTGCCTCTTCGATCGATCCGCCCAATTCGATGCGATATCCGGCCGGAAGGGATGCGATCAGCGGCTCAAGGGCCGTCTTGATCTCCTTAGAGACCTCTGGAGGCTGGGTCGCCTCGTTGATGTCCGAGCGAATCGTGACGACGGGTGTGCGATCGCGGCGCTTCATAATCGGCTCTTCGAGACCGACCAGAGCATGGCCGATCTGGTCGAGCGGAATCGGGCGGCCGTCCCGGCTCATCAGTGAGAAATCCGCCAGACGCGTTGGATCCATCCGCTCGCCGCCTGCGCTGCGTGCCACGATGGGGACATTGCGGATGTCCTCACGGACCTGCGTAACGACGATGCCAGTGAGGAGGAACTGTAGCTGCCGGCCCACCTCCGCCGACGAGAGGCCGATGAGGTTCAGTCGATCCTGATCGGGGATGAAGCGGAGCACGGGTGTGCGATTACCCCAATCGCGGTTCGCTTGCCGCACATCGGGAACGCCACGCATGACACCAAGAGCTTTTTCAGAGATGGCGTACAATTGCGCGGGGTCAGGCCCCATGACGCGAAACTCGACCGGGAACGGCGTGTAGGGTCCGAACACAAGCTGAGTGACGCGCACGCGAGCCTCAGGCGCAAGCCCATCTGACACCGCCTGTCGGAGGCGATGCTTCAAAGCCTCGCGCGCGTCCGCGTCCGGTGTAAGCACGACGATCTTGGCGAAGGCCGGATCAGGCAGCTCAGGCGCCATCGCGAAGAAGAATCGGGGAGCGCCCTGACCGACATAGCTCGTGACGATCTTAGCCTCCGACTGGTGGTCCAGCCAGTGCTCGAGCTTTTCGACTGCGGCGGTCGTCGTCTCAATGCTGGTGCCTTCCGGTAAACGAATTTCCACCAGCACCTCGGGGCGGTCGGACGTCGGGAAGAATTGCTGTTTGATGGCGCCCATGCCGACGCCGGAAAGCGCGAAAGCGATAGCGACGATGCTGCAGGTAACGAACTTGTGGCGCACGGCGAAGGTGATGATCCCTCGCAGGCGTCGATAGTTCGGTGTGCCGTAGATCGCGTGGTGACCGCCTTCGATCGGTTTGATCGCCGGAAGCATCTTGACGCCAAGATAGGGCGTGAAGACCACCGCGACGATCCAGGAGACAATGAGGGCGAACCCCACGACCCAAAAGATGTTGCCGGCGTATTCGCCGGCTGTCGAGCGCGCGAAGCCGACCGGCAGGAATCCGGCGACCGTCACGAGTGTACCGGACAGCATCGGCGCCGCAGTATGGCTCCACGCATAGGCCGCCGCCTTGATGCGGTCCATGCCCTCTTCCATTTTCACCACCATCACCTCGATGGCGATGATGGCGTCGTCCACGAGAAGACCAAGCGCCAGGATCAGGGCGCCGAGCGTGATGCGGTCGAAGAACCGGCCGGTTTCCAGCATGATCAGGAACACGACGGCAAGCGTCAGAGGGACGGCAGCCGCCACGACGATGCCGACGCGCCAGCCGAGGCTGAGCAGGCAAACCAGCAGCACCACGCCGAGCGCCATCGCGAATTTCATCATGAATTCGTCAACCGCCGAGGTGATGTTGACGGCCTGGTCGCTGACTTTGGCCAGAGTCATCCCGAGTGGCAGCGTCCGCGCGATAGCTGCGGACCTCTCCTCCAGCGCCTTGCCGAGCGCGAGGCCATCCCAGCCTTCCTGCATAACCGCCGCGAGCATGATGGAGGGCTCACCCTGGTGTCGGATGAGGTAGGTGGGAGGGTCCTCGTAGCCTCGGCGGACATCGGCGATGTCGGCGAGCTTCAGCGTCCGTCCCGCAGCGACGATGGGCGTGTCGGCGATCGCCTGGACGCTGTCATAAGCGCCGTCGACCCGGATGAAAACCTGCGGCCCCTTGGTGTCGATCGAGCCTGCCGGTGTGACGGTGTTCTGCCGCTGCACGGCGGCAACGATATCCTGTGCCGATACGCCGAGGGTTGCCAATTTGGCGTAGGAAAACTCGATGAATATCTGTTGGGGACGTTCGCCGAGGATGTTGATCTTCTTGACGCCGGACACATGCAGGAGGTCCTGGCGAATGGTTTCGGCTTGCCTGGCGAGTTCCCGCATCGGCATGCCCTTCGCCTTGAGGGCATAAAGGACGAAGCTCACGTCCGAATATTCGTCGTTGACGAAGGGGCCGAGCACACCGGACGGCAGCTTGCGCGCTTCATCCCCAAGCTTCTTGCGGGCCTGGTAGAACTCCTCCTGCACGCTAGATGGCGGTGTGCTGTCCTTCAGCGTAACCGTCATGTACGCGTAGCCTGGCCGTGTGGTCGTCTCCACCCGGTCGTACCAGGTCAGTTCCTGAAGCCGTTTCTCCAACGGTTCGGCGACCTGGTCCTGCATCTCGCGCGCCGTCGCGCCTGGCCATACCGTCGTGACCGTCAGGGTCTTGATGGTAAAGGAGGGGTCCTCCGCCCGCCCGAGCATGAGGAAGGCGTAGGCGCCTGCGGCCGCCATCAGGAGGATGAAAAACAGGGTTACGGCCCGTTCGCGAACGGCGATCGCGGAAAGATTGAAATTCAGCATTTGGCGACTCCTATGCCGCGACGTCCTGGCGTTCGCCGTCTTGCGGCAGGTGGGGCGCCGAGTGAACCGCGCTAACCTAAAGAACGCGGGCCTCTGACTGCGCTTCTGCTAACTTACGATGGGTTCGGCGGCAGCTTCTTTGAGGCCAGCTGCCGCTTGGGCAGCAAGCCCACGGGCCGCTTCCTGTGAATCCTGAAATTCCTCGAGTGCATGGACCCTACCCCACCGCAGGGTGAACACGTGGAGACCACGGTTGACGTACGACGCGTCGCCGTGGGGCAGCGTTGCGGTGCCGTCCCACTGGACAAACACGGTGGTATTCCACGGCCAGCCCTTCACCCAGATATTGTTGACCGTGAGATGGAGAGTGGGCTGGACGCGGCCGAGGCGCTCAAACCAGCGGCGCAGGGCTTCTTTGTGGTGGCGCTCACCACCAAGCGCGTGGGCGCCGGAAACGCGGTGATGGATATGCGGCGCGACTGCTTTCACCGCTTCATCCCAGCGATGGTTGTTGACGTGATCGAAGGTCTTTCGGATTTCGTTCTTGACAATGTAACCGTATAGCATTGTTGGTCTCCAACGGTGATCGCGGAAAGATTGAAGCTCATCAGTTGCCCCTGCTTTCAGACGCAGTCCTGACGCGAGCGCCCTCCTGCAGGAGATGAGCGCCGAGAGAAACAATCGGATCACCAGAACTCAATCCAGAGATCACCGCGCTTTCGCCGCTCAGCCGAACAAGTTTGACGGTCCGAAAGCGGACGGTTGATGTGGCGCTGTCCAGGACCCACACACCCGTCTTCCGGCCGTCGTCGAGCACGGCTCCCAGCGGCACCTGAACTTCCGGCTGGCTCGCCTGGCTTGCCAGTCGAATGGTCACCGTCGCGCCAAGAGGGGCTGCGGCAGCCTCACCGTCGAGCACATACCGGGCCTCATAGGTGCGGGTCTGAGCATCGGCTGCATCCGACAACTGCCGCAGATGCGCCGCATCGCGCCGCCCGTCGGCCCCATACACGCTGGCCTCGGCCACGGAGCCGATCGCTGGCCGGATTGTTTCGGGAAGCGCAACCACCGCTTCGCGGGGGCCGGCCTTCGCGATCCGAACGACTGTCTGGCCCGCGGAGACGACCTGCCCGGGCTCGCCAAGCGTTTCGACCACCGTTCCGTCCGCGTCCGCTACCAGGATCGAGTAGGTCGCCTCATTCTCGGAGACGCGCGCATCAGCTTCAGCGGTGGCCAGTTGGGCCTCGGCGGTATCCAACGCGGCCTTCGCTTGCTCGTAGCGCTGTCGGGAAGCCCATCCGTGGCTCACCAACCTGGCGTATCGCTGTTCATCCGCTTCGGTCTGAACGAAAGATGCGCGCGCTGCGGCAACGGCGTTGCGCTTCGCTGTGACCGCAAGGCGAAGATCGGTTTCGTCGATCCGCATCAGCGGCTGACCGGCTTTGACCGGCTGACCAGCATTCACAAACCGTTCCACGATCTTGCCGGCGACGCGAAAACCGAGATTGCTCTGCACCCTCGCCCCGATGATGCCCGTGAAGCCGCGTTCGGATCCGGTCACCCGCGCTGCCGTCGCCAATCTGACGATCGGGGGTTCCTGTCTCGGGTCGCTCACGGCAGAGGCTGCCTGCGTGCGGATGGAAAGCGTAACGAATCCGGCCGCCCCGAACACCGCGATCAGGATGCTCCCCAGCACGATAATGGGTCTTTTTTTCATGGCACAGCCTCACCAAATAGATTGCACTCGAACTCTATATCTGATATAGATTTCGAATGCAATCTAAACCAATTGGAGATTTATAATGCGCGTGAGTCGCATTCAGGCCGCGGAAAACCGCGAAACTGTAATCAATGTTGCAAGTCGCCTTTTTCGGGAATGCGGCTTTGATGGCATCGGCCTCAAGGATCTGATGAAGGGTGCCGGGCTCACCCAAGGCGCCTTTTACAAGCAGTTCGCGTCAAAGGAGGACTTGGCCGCGCAGGCGTCCAGGCGGGCATTGGAGAGCGCCACCCTCCGATGGTCGGCCGCGACCGCGGCGAAACCCAAGGATCCACTCGGCGCAGTGGTCGCGTTCTACCTCAGCGCCGACCATCGCGATGAAAAGATGGACGGCTGCCCGATCGTGGCGCTCGGCTCAGATGCCGCCAGACAGGGCAGCGACGTGAAAGCGTCATTCGAAACCGGGATCAAAGACCATCTCGAAATCCTCAGCCGATTGATTGCCGAAACCAACGGCGAGAAGCCCAAAAGCAAAGCGATGAACATTCTCTCGACGATGGTCGGTGCGCTGATGCTATCGCGCGTCGTCAACGACCCCGATCTGGCTCAGGCCATTCTGAAGGCGGCGGCCAAACAGGTTCGCGAAACCGCCGCCGCTTGAGAGCTAGTTGATTTTAGAATTCATGGAGGACACGAAATGCGCAAATCCGGGATCCATAATTTTCCAGCAATCGATCGTGTCGTTTATGGCAAAGCTGCGGCTGACTCTTTGAAAGATGAGGCGGCGCGACTGGATGTTAAGCGCGTCTTCCTCATCGTCAGTCGAACCTTGAACACCAAGACCGATGAGATCGAGAAGATTCGCCGTGCTCTTGGCGACAAACACGCGGCGACCTTTGATGGAATTGCGCAGCATACGACGCGCAAGCAAGCTGCCGAGGTGGCCCGTCAAGCTAATGATGCAGAAGCTGATCTAATCGTGGCCGTTGGGGGAGGTTCCGCTATCGATCTCGCTAAGATAGTCATCATGGCGATGGAACATGATATCCGCGATGAAGCGGGTTTCGATCCATTTCCTATGGGCCCGGGCGTAAACTTCTCTCCGTTCCTTCCGCCCACAGTCCGACAGATCGCGGTACCATCGACTCTAAATGGTGGCGAATACAATGCAGCAGCGCTCGTTACGGATGAGCGCCATAAGTTAAAGCAAATCTTCTTCCATCCCCAAATGATGCCGCTGGCGATTATCCTCGACCCTGCCCTCACCCTTCAAACGCCGTCAAACCTTTGGATGGGATCGGGAACACGCTCGATGGATCACGGTATCGAAGCGTTATGCTCACCCGCCGGCACCCCGTTGGCTGACGAAGTCGTATTGGCGGGCATCCGCATTCTGCGCGAGGGAATGCTCCGGACCTTGCAGCAACCTGATGACCTGGAGGCGCGTCGACTATCTCAATACGGCTCATGGCTCGCGTCTTATGGCCTCCAGGCACGCGTCCCGATGGGAGCAAGCCACGGCATTGGCCACGTGCTTGGAGGCACCTTTGACGTTCCCCACTACTATTGCACACCTGTCATCATGCCGAGCCTTCTGCGCTACAACAAACCGTTTACCGAGGATGCGCAGAAGCGGTTGGCGACAGCACTTGGCGCCTCGGGAATCGAAGCCGCAGACGCCTTTGAAGCATTCACAAGAGCGCTTGGACTACCTGGCCGCCTCGCTGACGTCGGCATCGGTGAAGACAAATTCGATCAGATCAGCAAGATTGCAATCAATCATCGCTTCGTACAGGCCAATCCGCGGCCTTTCAGAAACGAAGCCGAGATCATCGATCTGCTGCGAATGGCCGCTTAGCTGCCATCAGCGACGATGGACCAAGATCGGAAGGTAATCTCATTATGCGTCGTGTCGTCGTTACAGGGTTGGGACTGGTATCACCGCTGGGTTGCGGCAGCGAGTTGGCATGGTCCCGCCTGCTCGCGGCCCGTTCAGGGCTGGCCGCCCTTCCCGAATGGGCGGCTGTCCTGCCCGCGCGGGTCGCTGGAATCGTGTCTACAAAGGCCGACGATCCGGATGGCGGCTTCGATCCGGATCTGGTCGTTCCTCCCAAGGATCAGCGGCGGATGGATCGCTTCATCCTGTTCGCACTGGTCGCCACAGCCGAGGCCGTCGCACAAGCGGCATGGACTCCTTCCGACGCACACTCGCTCGAGCGCACGGCGACCGTGATCGCATCCGGCATCGGAGGCTTTCCGGCAATCGTCGAGGCAGTTCGCACGACCGATCAGCGCGGGATCAGGCGCCTCTCACCCTTCACGGTGCCCTCCTTTCTCGCAAATCTCGCGGCCGGTCATATTTCCATCCGCTACGGCTTCAAGGGTCCCATCGGTACGCCCGTTACCGCTTGCGCCGCGAGCGTGCAGGCGATCGGCGATGCCGCACGCCTCATTCGAACCGACGAAGCGGATGTCGCGATTTGCGGTGGCTCGGAAGCCTGCATCGATCTCGTAAGCCTCGGTGGCTTCGCCGCCGCCCGCGCCCTTTCGACCGGCTTCAACGAAACCCCAGCGTGTGCGTCCCGGCCCTTCGACCGCGACCGCGACGGCTTCGTCATGGGTGAAGGTGCCGGTATCCTCGTCATCGAAGAGCTCGAACATGCACTCCGCCGCGGAGCCCAACCCATCGCCGAAATCGTCGGCTATGGCACGACTGCGGATGCCTACCACATCACGTCAGGGCCCGAGGACGGCGACGGCGCGCGACGTGCGATGGCAGGCGCATTGCGGCAGGCCGGCCTCGAGCCCGGTGATATCCAGCATCTCAACGCCCATTCCACTTCGACGCCGGTTGGCGACGCTTCCGAACTTGAAGCGATCAAAGCCGTGTTCGGCCGCGACGGTAAAATTGCCGTGAGCGCCACCAAATCGGCGACCGGTCATCTGCTCGGCGCAGCCGGGGGAGCGGAAGCGATCTTTACGATCCTCGCATTACGCGACCATATCGCACCGCCCACCCTCAATCTCGAAAATAGCGACGCGGCAGCCGAAGGCGTCGACCTCGTCTCTCGCGAGCCGAGACGCATGGCGATGGAGCATGCAATTTCGAATGGTTTCGGCTTCGGAGGTGTCAATGCCAGCGTCATCTTTCGCCGTTGGCAATGAAAATGAATCGATAGCTCGGACGCCGAATAACACGTCCAGGCTGGTTGTCGTACAAAATCGGCCCGTGGTGGCGGGGGAAGCACTCGAGTTCCAGCGGCGCGCTCCCAAATGGTGACCACTCTGATCGAGCGGATGTCCGATTTCCTCGCGCCAATCAGCGAGCGACGACGAACAACTTTGCCGTCAGGCGCGATAACGCGCGGCGGGCCTGGAGTTGCCGAAGCCTGCCGCCAAAACGCCGCGCGCCTTTTCAAAGGCGTCCCACGCCGCCACATCGGGCACCGGCGGAATTGTCACCAATTCCTTGCGATCGAAGCCGACCAGGGCCGCATCCACGAGATCTTCAACCTCCATGACATTGGGCACCTTGCTGGTGTCGCCACCAGCTCGTTCGTAGATCTCGGTGCGCGTGGCCGCAGGCAGCACGGCCTGCACATAGACGCCCTTCGACGCGACTTCGGCAGCAAGGCCTTGCGACAGCGTCATCAGGTAGGACTTGGTGGCGGAGTAGATGCCCCGGGAATATTCGGGGAGCAGAGCCAGCACCGACGCGATGTTGATGATCGCGCCGTTGCCGCGTTCAACCATGCGGCCGACGACGGCGGACGCGAGCAACGTCGGCGCGACCACGTTCAGCCGCACCAGCTCGTCCATCCTGACTGGATCGGCCGTCGCGAAATCACCGATCAGCGCCGCGCCTGCATTGTTGACGAGGATGTCGATGGGCGGGTCGGAGCGGAGGCGCTGGAGAACCGGTTCGAGTTGGGAGCCGTCGATCAGATCGGCCGTGATGACTTCGACTGCAATGCCATGCGCATTGCGCAGTTCGGTGGCGAGGGCGTTGAGCCTGTCAGTTGCGCGAGCGACGAGCACGAGATCGTGGCCGCGTGCGGCCAGGCGGCGTGCGTAAACTGCGCCGATGCCGCTCGAGGCGCCGGTAACGAGTGCGATGGTCATGGATGTTGTCCTGAATGAATTTCGAGCATCGGGATGCCCTGCCGGGTATCGGTGGTGACAAATCGTCGGAGCGGCACGGTCAGCTGCGCGCCTTCAGATGAAGCATCGGGTGATGCTCATAGTGACCGGCGCCGTTTTTCACGATGGGGTCTTCCGAGGTAATCGCCTTGATCTCTTGGTCATCGGCGATCTGATAGAGCGACACGCCATAACCGCCACTCGGGTCCATGACTGGGCCGTGCGCGACGATCTGCCCCTTTTCGAGCTGCTCATCCAGGAACGCGCCGTGCTGCTTCATCCATGCTTTCTCATCGGCGGTCATGGTCGCGAGAAAATCGGCGCGCGGCGGGATGTACTTGCACAAGTAGTACTTCATGGGTCGCTCCTCGGTGAAAGAGACATTTCAGCTCGCTTGGAGATCTCTCGATTTCAGGGATCAATCAGCCACGCCCATCTGCTTGCGAAAACTCTTCTCGAAGGTCTTTTCGGGAACAAAGCGCCGCATCAGGCGGAGACGGCCCGCCACCTTTCCGGGCGTGTACCGAATGCTCGGCTCCTTTTCGGTGGCAGCCTGCACCACCTTGTCCGCCACGGCTTCCACGGGATCGCCGGCCGCGATGCCGTTGCGCCAGGTCGCGTTCATGGCCGCGCGTCCCTTGTCGTAGACGCTCAGAATCCGATCGGGCTTATCGCCATTCTCTTCCAGCGCGGTGCGGGTGAAGACTGGCTCGACCAGCGAGACACGAATGCCGAATGTTCGCAGTTCGTGATCGAGCGATTCGGAATAGCCTTCGACGGCGTGCTTGGTGGCGTTGTCGAGCGCTGTATATGGTCCGGGCAGGAAGCCGGCCACCGAACTGATGTTGATGATCCGGCCCTGGCCCTGCTTGCGCATGATGGGCAGCACTTCAGCGGTGGTGCGAAGGATGCCGAAGACGTTGATGTCGAACAGGCTCTGGGCTTGATCGAGAGATGATTCCTCGGCGGCGCCGATCAAGCTGCGGCCGGCATTGTTCACAAGCACGTCGATCCGGCCTGCAAGCCCAACGACGTCCTTAATCAGTTGCTTGACGGACTCATCATCAGTGACATCGCAGCGGAGCATATGAATGCCCTGTCGCACCTCGTCGGGCGCGGCCTGACGGCTGGTACCGAACACCCGATATCCCGCACGGATCAGGGCAAGTCCGGCCGCAAGCCCGATGCCCCCGGAAGCGCCGTGATCAGGGCGACCTTTTCTTCGGCTGTGCGCGATTGTGCCTGTGCCATCTCGAATTCCCTTGTCAGTGCCACTAATGATTATGTTCGTAATCATCATCCAGTTATGATTATGTATATAATCATTGTCAAGGGCCTTTTGGACGACGATCCGGGCCGTTGAAAGAGGTAACGCCGGCGTTGTGTGTCGGCCGCCGCCATCGGAAGGAACGGGCTTGTGAAGGTCAGCAAGGAAACGGTCGAACAGAATCGCGAGCGGGTGATCGCGACCGCCGCAAGGCTGTTCCGGGAACGTGGGATCGACGGTATCGGGCTTGTCGACTTGATGAAGGCTGCCGGGCTCACTCCCGGAGGCTTCTACCGGCAGTTCAAGTCAAAGGACGACCTAATCGTTCAGGCGGTCAAGCGGGCATACGAGGATATGAGCGAGGATATCGCGGGCCGTATTGCAACGAGCCATGATCCGCTGGAGACCCTCGTGCGTCATTACGTGTCGGACTACCACCGCGATGATCCGGGGCAAGGGTGCGGCCTTGCAGCAATGGCTGCCGACGCGGCACGTCACGACGATCCGGCGCTGCGGGAGTGCTTCGGCAGCATCGTCAGCAACTATATCGGGCTTCTCACCAAGCTCGTGCCAGGAAGAAGTGCAAAAGCGAAGCGGAGCGCGGCGATAGCGGCGCTCGCCGAGATGATCGGTTCGGTTGTCCTCTCCCGCGTGGTGCCGGATCCCGCACTATCCGGTGAGATCATCGAAACGGTCTCGAATGATCTGGTGAAACGCCATGCGAAATCTGCTCGAACTGTTTGATGAGCCGATCGGCGCCGCCTCCGACCCGCCGACGCACCTTCTCGGGCCATCCGTTGAAATTGCGCTCGCTTGGATATCCACCGCCCCCTTTGAAATCACTTCCCCTCTACGCTTGGCCCTGGGAACCGTTGCGAAGCAACTAATTAGACTAGGAGATTAGGCCCGGCCTCGTTGCGAGCGGCCCGCTTTGCGCCAATAGCCGCCCTTCGAATTTTCGAGATCCAACTTCCGCTTTACACCCGAAAGCAGAACAACTCAGAAATTGGGGCATGTCCGAAAAGTGCCAGGAACGGAAGTCGCGACCTCATTCGATCACCTCATCGGCACGAGTCAGGCGCGCGCTTCAGAGATTTGAAATCTGCAACAGCTTGCGGTCGCCGATCCAGGTTCTGGCAAGGTCTGCCTCGGCCTTGCGGGCTGCGGAGCCATCACCGCGTGACTTGTGCAGTTCCGCCAGCCCGTAATACGACCAGCCATTGGCGGGCGCCCGGCTGAGCGCGCGCTGGAATTGCCGCTCCGCCGCGGCGTAACGGCCGGCCTGCAGCAGGGCGGCGGCAAGCGACTGCCGGATCGGATAATACCAATAGGGCGGCTCGGTGTAGGCCAACGCGTCCTGCAATGCCGCCGCCCGTTCGAACCGGATGATGGCGGTGCGATAGTCGCCCCTGGCCTGGGCTACGCGTGCGAGGATCACCGTGCGCGCGATGCGGAGCACCTCCTGCGCCGGGACGCCTGAATCCTTCAGCAGCTTGAAGTCCGCGGTGCGCTCGATCGTCTCGATGGCGCTCGCTGCGGCAGTAGCGCCCGCGAAGTCACGGTTCGCCACCAGCGCGACGCCGCGCACGTAGAGCCACATCGCCTTGACATAGGGAATCGCATCGCCGGGATCCGGCAGCGCCAAAATGGTCTCGGGCGTGCTGAACTGCGCGTGCGCGAAGTATGGCGCCGCCTTGACCGGCTGCACCATCGCAATGCCCTTGGCTGCCTCGCTCGGAATGAGCTGGCCGAGCTTCTCCGCAGCCGCGATCACGGTCGGGCCGTCGCCGGCCATCTGCGCCGACGCCATCACGAAGTGCACGTTGTGCGGATAATAGCCGAGCCTGTAGACGCCCATCGGCGCGTTGGTCTCGGTCAGGTAGTTTTCATCGACCTTGACCGCGGTCTTGTTGTCTTCCAGCGCGTCGAGATAGCGGCCGACCCGATAATAGATGTGGCTCGGCATGTGCACGAGATGGCCTGCGCCGGGAATCGCGCCGCGCAACTTGTCGGCATAGGGCTCGGCGCGCTTGGGGCGGTCCGACGCCTCGACGGCATGAATATAAAGGTGAATAGCGCCGGCATGATTGGGATTACGCGCCAGCACGCGCTCCAGCGTCGGCACGATCGGCACGCTTTGTGGCTTGGCGTCGCGGCCGCCCGGCTTCCAATAGTCCCAGGGGCTGAGATCCATCACCGCCTCGGCATAGAGCGTGGCAATCTCGTCGTCTTCGGCAAACTGTTTTGCGGCCTTCGCCATTTCCGCCGCGTAGGCCGCGTCGAGTGGTGCGCGAGCGGCCTTGGGATCGCTATCGTAGCGCACTGCGATGGCGCCGATCAGCGCCTGCTCACGCGGGCTCGCTTTCCCGGCCAGCGCCTTCGCCTTCTGCGCGGCGGCATAGGCTGGCGCGACCGCGTCTTCCGGCATCGGGAGATTGATGTTGGGACCGAGCACCAGCGCCTCCCCCCAGAAACACATGGCGCAGTCAGGGTCGAGTTTTTGCGCCATGCGAAACGCGCGTCGCGCCTCATCGTGATTGAAGGCGAAGGCGAGACGCAGGCCCTGATCGAAATAGGCCTGTGCGCGCTCGTTCGCGGTCGTGATCTTCCAGGTGATGGAGCCGATGCCGGTCCACAGCGGCGGCTCGGTGTCCGCGAATGCCGGCGCGGGACTGGCTGCGCTCATCTCGGCGCGCGGCACTTCCGTCTGCACCAGGCGAAACATCATGTTCGGCCGGGCGGTTGCCGTCGGCGTGCCGCAGATCGGAATATCGGCGTCGGCGACCGGCAACGATACATCCACGGCGGTTGCGCGTGCGTCTGCGAGAATAAAACCGCTCCCGGCCAGCAGCGCCGCCAGTGCCGTGCCGCCGAGTGCGGCAAGACTTGCGGAAACCAGCAGGCTTCGCGATCGCGTAAATGTGGCCATGATGGGCTCCAAAATCGGACGGAGAAATCTGCCGGATCCGGGACTTCAACGGGTCGCCGGAACCGGATCCAAAGAGACCCCTGAACGAATTTTCAGACGTTTCCGTCCTTTCCGCAAGTCAACTGCAATGTCTGTGGCTGCGACACGTTAGCGTCGGCGGAAGGCTCGCCGCGTTGGGTCAGAGGTGCTGCTCTTGTCCGTTCCGGGTCACTCGCGTCGATCTGGCCGGACCACGGCGACTTCCGGTCTACCCGGCACCCCAGGAGCAGACATTCCTCCGACCGGCCGCTTTGCGCCACAAGCGGCCGATCAGAAACGGCCGCTTGGGCGAGATCAAAGGTCAAGACGGTTTTGACGTTCGTCCCCGTTGGAAGTTCGCCTGAAGAGACGGCCACCTTTATGACGCAGGAAAGCGACAACTGACGCCAGGTCATCTCGGCGTCAGGGATGAAGTCGGAGTAATTTTGGTCCAGTCGGTCGAGCCGCAGAGATCGGGGGCAACGCGTGTGGCTCCGCGTTATTTGGCGCTGATCGAAAAACGAGGAAACCTGCCCGTTGCCTGGAGATACGTAAGGTGAAGCGCTTCAAAAGCTCGCAACTCGGGCGAGCTGTCTCCGAAACGTGAGAGCGAGGCAGTTTGGGGTCTCGACGGTCGAATTTTCTACATCGCGGTGCGGACATTCATACATGGGACACTAATGCCAGCGGACCGCGATCTTGTCGTTGCCGATTACGTCAGGCGCTTCATCCACGGCGAACTGAGCAACCTAGAGCCCACGTGATCTACAAAGCGCGCGTTGGTTTCATGGCCAAGTTGACGACGCCGCGGGGCAGGACGGAGATGTTCTCGGCGCTAGTCCCTCAGCTCAGAACGCTGGATACAGGGAGTTCCCCGATCAACGGGTTCATTTGAACCTCAGTCGCCGATTGGACTTGGCCCCGGGAATCACCGAAAGTGACTGTCCGCTCACGACAATGAGCCCCGTACGGAATGGCTCGGCCCAGCAAAAAGATGCCTGCAAAGCTTGCTCGTCACGCACGATGGCTGGCTGCCAATGTAAGGCAGCTTAGGCAAGATGCCGGTTTATCCCAGCAAGACCTCGCCGAGGCGGCCGAAATCAGACAAGCGTTGATCAGCGAGATAGAACGAGGCGAAGCAAATCCTACCCTCGAGTCGCTCGTGAAATTGGCTGAAGCGCTGAAAGTGGACCTAGCCAGGCTGTTCGATAGTGGCCGGTAATCCGGCCTAATCTTTAGCCGGCCGCCCCCCGCTACCGATCGCGCCGCCCTTGAGCGAGTGGTCACGCATTCGGTTGTCGGCCCAACTCCCACTATCGCTGGTTCTACCTCACGACGTGGGCACCTCTACTCAGAGGCCTCGTTGCCGATGCAGGGTCGCCCCTAGAAAGATCCTTGACATCTTACGGTCTATACGTTATAACGTATTGAACTGCTCGACGCACCCTAACGTCACACGATGAGAGAAACATGCAGATCGACCCGGCCTTTGGATTGCTGACGACGGACGAAGCCATCTCGCGCGCGACCAAGCAGGTCGTTGCCAGCGCCCTCGGCTCGACCTCTTCGATCGACCCGATTATCGGCCCCGAATTTTCTCGCGCATTCTCATTCGTTGGATTGGTCGTTCAGCAACATGGCCTCCTGATCCAAAGGGTCCTTGCTGATACTTTGGCGGCCAGTGAACGCTTCGAAGTCCTGACTGAAAGCCCCATTCCGATCACGGCCGCTGCACTTGACCTGTTAACGTCCGAAAACTCCGAAAAACATCTCGCCAGCATCAAACTGAAATCGGACTCCCGCGTGGTGCGGTCGGCGATGATGGACATCATTGTCATTGACCAGGAAAAGCGCTGGGCCGGCGTCTACGACGTGAAGCGCGGAAACGGGGAGACGACGTGGAAGTCGCGCAAGCCGATCGAGAACGACCTGCGCGCGGCACGTCTGGTGCTTCAATCCCATCTCAAGAAGCTCGGACATGACGTCGATCATGTCGATTCTGCCGTGATCGACTATTACGGGTACTCCGGCTTCCCCCGCAACATCAAGATCAATGGCGAAGAACTCGATCGGCACTTCGGAGTTCCGATGGCGACCAAGATCGATAGCATGACGGCCGCGCTCTGTGACGAAGTTCTTGCGGGCCTCCTCCAGATTCTGGAGCCGATGATTGCCAAGTTGACCACCTCTCGCACCAAGGTCGCGGTGGAACAACCGGAGCGTACCGCGCCGGACCAGCGCACGCGGGTCGCCGACATTTTGCAGGCCCGGCCGCGCGGCCCGGACCAGTGGCACGCCAGTCTCGCACGCTAGTCCGCTACGCAACCTCCGCTCTGCCGGCTTCTGCGGAAGGACCTGTTGGTGGAGCTTTCTTGGTTTGGGAGCACAACGATGAGCGATAAGCTGAAGGTGGTGAAGGGCGAGCCTCAGCATGAGAAGACGAACGACCACGGGATCGGCAATGCGCCGAGCGTCCGCCAGGGCGAGCGTACCGTGTTGGACAATCCGGCTCGGCGCCCTTGGCCGTTCGCTCCTTCCGACACCTCGCCCTTGGCGTGGTGGCGGACGCTGCCGTCGGACGCGTTCGGGGAAGCCGAGCGCCTGCACCTGCTGACGACGCTCAAACAGATCGACGTGCTCCACGGCGGCGACGACTTCGCAGCCGCGCTCGAGGGCGATCCGTCGGCCGCGATCGGCGTCGCCATTGCCCTGATGCCGATCGAGGAACTGACCCTGAGGGCCGACATCGCCATGACGGCGTTGCTGCTGTGTGCACTGGATCGCAACGCGGCGGCGGCGCTGGTGTTGGCGCAGATCGTGGGCTTGACCGACCTTGGCCACTCCCTCGCTACGGATCTCGCCGCGTCGTGGCTCGTCTACGGGCGGCGCTACGCGGCCGATCCGCGCAAGTTCCACGAGGCCGAGACCGTACTGCTGGAGGCATTTCGGGACCGTCGCCGTTACGGTGACGATGCATGAAGATTCAGATCTTCTCGGATCTTCATATCGACGTCTATCCGATCAAGCCGATCACGGTCGTGCCCGGCGTCGATCTCGTGATCGTCGCCGGCGATGTCTGCGAAGGGTTGCTCCGTGCCTTCGAGCATTTGCGCCGGATCGTCCCGATGGACATCCCGATCGTAATGGTGCCCGGAAATCACGAATATTACCGGAGGTTCATCCCCGACGAGTTGGCGTTGGCTCTCGCTCATGCCGGTGCGTTCAACCTCCACATTTTGAACGGCACCGCTCTCGAACTGAGCGGAGTCCGCTTCGCCGGCGCCACGCTCTGGACCGACTACCGCATCATGGGCGAGGCCAACCAGGCCAGGGTGATGAACGCCTGCGCCAAGGGCATGAACGACCACCGCCTTATCGGTTGGCAGAAGAAGCCGTGGCGGAGATTCCGGCCGCAGGAAGCGGCGTTGCTACATCACCGGTCGAAGGCCGCCATCACCGAGACGCTCGCGGCGCCGTTTGCCGGGCCGACCGTGGTGGTCAGCCATCACGCGGTGCATTGGGACTCGATCCATCCCCGGTTCCGCAGCGATCTCGTGACCGGCGCGTTCGTCTCGGACTTGTCCGAGCTGATCGAGACCTATCAGCCGACGCTGTGGGTACATGGTCACGTCCACAACTCGTCCGACTATCTCGTCGGCAAGACGAGGGTCCTGTGTAACCCGCACGGCTACGGGACCGAGAACGCCACCTTCGATGGCGCCCTAGTGGTGGAGGTCGGCGAGTGAAACCTTTCACTTCCGCCGCCGCGCGCCCGCCTTTCTCCGCTCACGCTTCGTCTTGTTGAGAGTTGCCCCATGCTTACCCGCCAATTCCCCTTCCTCGACCCCGCTCGCATCGAGCCCGACCTGGCCCGCCGGCTGCGCACCTTGGCTGACGACTGCGAACGACTCGCTCGCTCGGCCGCCCGGTGTCGCCCACCCTGCTGGCGGAGGCGCCGCTGCTCGAAGATTGGGTGCCGACGGTGACGGCGCTGGGCGTGCAACTGGTTGGACGCGTCTCCGACCATCCCCTGCGCGGCGATACCGTCATCGTCACCTCCCCCGTCTGGTTCGCCGATCCTGACGGCACCTGGGCGCGCACCCTGTCCCGCTCCTACCGGCTGGGGCCGCCGCTCCGCCGCGATGATGCCCTCCGCGCTACGAGGAACTGAGCATGACGCATGATCCCGGCGAGAAGCCGAAACCGACAGCACCAAACAGGGTATCGCCATTGCCACGACCGGCGCGATTGCCGGGGATAACGCCGCGACCCGCCCCGATTGGCGCCGGAAATCCCGATACAATCCCGAGCAATCACCACAGGACCGACACCGTGACCGACCCTCAGATCATCTGCACGAACTGCGGCACCGAGATCAAGCTGACCGAATCGTTGGCGGCCCCGATCGTCGCCGCGTCCCGCAAGCAGTTCGAGGCGCAGCTCGCGGCCAAGGAAGCCGATTTCGGCCGTCGTGAGGCCCGCCTCAAGCAGACGCAGGACGACCTCGCCAAGGCGCGCGAGACCCTCGACGAACAGGTGGCCGCCAAGCTGAGCGCCGAACGTGTGGCCATCGCCGACGCCGAGGCAAAGAAAGCCCGCCTGGCGCTGGCGGATGATCTCGGCAAGCGCGACCGGCAGCTTGCGGAACTGCAGCAGATGCTGACCACGAACAACGCGAAGCTCGCGGAAGCCCAGCAGGCGCAGACCGACACGCTGCGCAAGCAGCGTGAGCTCGAAGACGCCAAGCGCGAGGTCGAGCTGACCGTAGAGAAAAAGGTGCAGGAGAACCTTGCGACCGTTCGCGACAAGGCCAGGCTGGAAGCAGAGGACGCGCTGAAGTCCAAGGTCACCGAAAAGGAGACCCAGATTGCCGGCATGGCGCGCCAGATCGAAGAACTGCGTCGCAGGGCCGACCAGGGCTCGCAGCAGCTGCAGGGCGAAGCTCTCGAGATCGAACTCGAATCCCTGCTCCGCGCCCGCTTCCCGCGTGACCTGATCGAGCCGGTGGCGAAGGGCGAGTTCGGCGGCGATGTGATCCACCGCGTGCTTGGCCCCGGCGGTCAAACCTGCGGGACCATTCTCTGGGAGTCCAAGCGCACGCGGAACTGGAATGACGCTTGGCTCACCAAACTGCGCGATGACCAGCGCACCGCCAAAGCGGAGGTCGCGCTGATCGTTTCAACCGCGCTTCCCAAGGGGATCGAGACTTTTGATCTTGTTGATAACGTCTGGGTCACGGAGCCCAAATTCGCGATTCCGCTCGCCATCGCGCTCCGTCAGTCGCTGATCGACGTCGCCGCCAGCCGCCAGGCACAGGAAGGCCAGCAGACCAAGATGGAGATGGTCTACGCCTACCTGACCGGCCCCCGCTTCCGCCACCGCATTGACGCCATCGTCGAAAAGTTCACCGACATGCAGGCCGACCTCGATCGCGAACGCAAGACCATGACGCGGTTGTGGGCGAAGAGGGAGGAACAGCTCAGGGGCGTGCTTGACTCCACCGCCGGGCTCTACGGCGACTTGCAAGGCATTGCAGGCCGCGCGATGCAGGAGATCGAGAGCCTGGACGTGTTGATGATCGAGACGAAGAGCGAGGCGGCGGAATAGACAGCATCGTGTGCCCACCCTGCACAATTCCTTTCGTCACGGCATCGGTTGCACTGGCGCGAAACCTCGCCTTACATAGCGGGCAAAAGTTCCTCGATTCGACGCGGCAGCTAGGCCTTCATCCGGGTTTATCGGCCAATATTGGCAACCCGGGAAAGATAAACTCTTTCGAGGGCGATTTATACTCCCTGTTCGGTTTGATTTTCGTGACAATTGCTGCGTCGATATGGCTGTCTGCGCTTCATGCAAGATCGCGAAGTCTAACCAAGGTAAGCCGTTCAATCAGGTTGTCGTCTTCGCGATACTCCCCAGACCATCGCCGATCAACTGACAGCAAGGCGGCGGCCTGCCCACGGTAAAATATCCGCTCCGCCTGCTGGATGTCGCCCTCCCCTTGGGGAGCCCGGAAGGCTTCCAGCAGCGCCATCAGCTTCTGACGCGGAAAACTGCCCCCCGAACTCTTCCGCAGAAGATCGAGTGTCCAGTTCACCTCCGCGATCTCCTCCAGACTGAGGCCGTTCGCCGCCAACACGCCGCGTTCCGCATCTCCAACTCTTGCGGCGATACCCTGGGAAGCCTGGAGGCGTCGAGCCCAGCCCATGATACGATCAGATGAGCGCCCGTCACCCGCAGTGATGCCATCAGCCGTCTCCAACGCGGCCAGCCGATCGAGCTTGGCCAGGTGGGTGCGCGCGACCGACTCCAGCATCGACCGGACCTGAACAGCCGAAAGCACTTCTCTTCCCTCCTCCTGGCGCAAGATGCCATCACTCGCCACGGCCAAATGGGCGGCGATGGTGCGGGCCTTGGAAAGGTCCCGCGTTCTCAGGCTGATCGCAATCGGCGCGAGTTCTCTCTCCCCTGCTTTCTTGAGAAGCCGCCGGCGCCACCAGTAAACGGCACCTCGCCTGAAGACATGCTGGACCACGCGCACGTAAACACCCCTGTGATACAGGCGCGTGATACAGTCGCGACGCAACTCCCAGCCAAAGCCAGCGAATTGCATTATTTCAAAGGGTTAGGTGTTTGCTGGCTGGGGCGGGAGGGATCGAACCTCCGAATGGCGGAATCAAAATCCGCTGCCTTACCGCTTGGCTACGCCCCAACAGACCGGGAACACGGCAGGAAACCCGCTGCGGATTCCCTCCGGCAACGTGGGTCTATAGGGAGAGGTGAGCCATTTCAACCGGCTAGAGCATGATCCGAAAGGGCATGTCCCGCACGGGATGCGCTGTGGGCACCCGTTTTCCGGAAAGATCACGCTCAAACAAATGGATAGGCTTCGGATTCGGGCCTAAATCGGCTCCGGAAACACGACCCTCTATAATAGGCTTGACGGTTCGTCCGATGTGGACGCCCCGGGCTCGCGATGGCCTCAAACCGCCCGCCTCGCCATGCCGGCCCTCCAGTCCATCGGAGAGTTGAGAGAAGGCCGGTTTCGTGGGAAGACGGCCCCCCCGCTTTCCCGACTGAGGCGAGTAACCGACATGACCTACCGCGCGCCGATCAACGACATCCTGCTCGCCCTCAACCATGGCGCCGGCCTCAAGGCCGCCGTGCAGGCCGGTCATTACGGCGATTTCGACGGCGATATTACCGCAGCCGTGCTGGAGGAAGCCGGCAAATTCGCTTCCGACGTGCTGGCGCCCTTGAACGCGGTGGGCGACGAACACGGTATCAAGCTCGCCGACAACAAGGTGACGACCGCGCCCGGCTGGCCGGATGCGTACCAGCGCTGGATCGCGGGCGGATGGAACGCGGTGTCGGGCCCGGAAGATTTCGGCGGACAGGGCCTGCCGATGGCGATCAACGCCGCCTGCACCGAAATCTGGAGCGCGTCGAACATCGCGTTCGGCCTCTGCCCGCTCTTGACGCTGTCGGCGATCGAGGCGCTCGACGCCCATGGCAGCGAGGAGCTGAAAAAGATCTATCTGGAAAAACTGGTGTCGGGTGAATGGACCGGCACCATGCAGCTGACTGAACCCCAAGCGGGCTCCGACGTCGGCGCGCTGCGCACCCGCGCCGAACGCGCACCTGACGGCAGCTATCGCATCAAAGGCACAAAGATCTTCATCACCTATGGCGACCACGACATGACCGATAACATCGTGCATTTCGTGCTGGCACGTTTGCCCGATGCGCCCGCGGGCACCAAAGGTATCTCGCTCTTTCTTATTCCAAAATTCCTCGTCAATGCCGACGGCTCGCTCGGCGCGCAGAACGACATCTATCCGAGCGGCGTCGAGCACAAGCTCGGCATGCATGCTTCGCCAACCTGCACCATGACGATGGGCGATAAGGGCGGCGCGATCGGTTATTTGATCGGCGAAGAAAACCGCGGCATGCTCTGCATGTTCACGATGATGAACCAGGCCCGCCTCGGCGTCGGCCTCGAGGGCGTCGGCATCGCCGACCGCGCCTATCAGCAGGCGCTGGCCTATGCGCAGGAGCGCCGCCAGGGCCGCGCCGTCGGCGCCAAGGGCGACGGGATGGACGCGATTATCGTGCATCCGGACGTCAAGCGCATGTTGCTGCAGATGCGCGCCATGACGGCAGCCGCGCGTACGATTTGCTACGCCACCGCGGTGGCGCTCGATGTCTCGGTGCGCGCCAAGGATGCCAAGGTGCGCGCCGACGCCGCTGCCCGCGGCGCGCTGCTGACGCCGATTGCAAAAGCCTTCTCTACCGATATCGGCAATGAGGTGGCCTATCTCGGCGTGCAGGTTCACGGCGGCATGGGCTTCATCGAGGAAACCGGCGCCGCCCAGCATTATCGCGACGCCCGCATCACCTCGATTTATGAAGGCACCAACGGCATCCAGTCGATCGACCTCGTCACGCGAAAACTCGCGGCCAATGGCGGTGCGTCGGTCTGGGCCCTGATCGACGAGCTCTCCGGCATCGTCAAGCAGGTGGAAGCTTCCAACGATCCGGCCTTCGGCACCACGGGGGCAAAACTGCGCGACGCGCTCGGCTCGCTCGAGCGCTCCAGCAAATGGCTGCTGGAGAAGGTCGCTTCCGCGCCGAACGATGCGCTCGCGGGTGCGACGCCCTATTTGCGGCTGTTCGGCTCGACGCTCGGCGGCTGCATGCTGGCCGGCGAGGCGCTCGCCGCCAAGAGCAATGGCGAGAGCGGCGATCCGCAGCGCTACGTCACGCTGGCGAGGTTCTTTGCCGAAAACATTTCGGTGCAGGCCACCTCGCTGGAAAAGACCGTCATCGACAGCGCCGACGCCGTCAACGGCGCGGATGCGGTGTTGCTGGCATAGGCCATCCCACCATCCATCCAGGCGCATCCAGCGCCGCAAAGCTGCCAACGCAGGAGCCACTGTCCCGATGTTTGATTTCGATCGCGTTATTAATCGCCGCGGCACGCACGCGTCGAAATGGGACATGATGGCCAAGAATTCGGGGATCACGGCAGCGGACGGAATTCCGATGTGGGTCGCCGACATGGATTTTGCGGCACCTCCCGGCGTCACGGAAGCACTGTCCACGCTCGTTACCCGCGGCGTCCACGGCTATTATGCCGACACCGGCAGCTGGGCGGCAGCGCTCGCCGAATGGATGGCGCGCCGGCATGATCTCGCGATCGACCCGGCCTGGGTCAGCCCGACGCCCGGTGTCGTCTCGGGCCTCGGTCTGATCCTGCAAGCTGTCACTGAAGTGGGTGATGAGGTCGTGGTGTTTCCACCGGCCTATCATGCGTTCCGCAAGATCATTCTCGCCAATGAGCGGCGCATCCTCGACGCGCAGCTGGTCCAGCGTCAGGGCCGCTACGAGATGGACCTCGATGCGCTGGGAAAACAACTCACGCCGCGAACCAAAATCGTCTTCTTCTGCAGCCCGCACAATCCGGGCGGCACCGTGTGGTCGATCGAGGAGATCCGTGAGCTCGCCGCCTTCTGTGCCGAACGCAATCTGATTCTGGTTTCCGACGAGATCCATTGCGACCTATTGCTGGGCGACGTCAAACACACGCCGACGCTGTCAGCCGCACCCGAGATCGCCGATCGCCTGATCACCTGCCTTGCCGCGACCAAGACCTTCAATCTCGCCGGCGCCCATGTCGGCGCCTGCGTCACGTCGAACCCGGTGTTGAAGCAGCGGATCGACGCGCGGATCGCGGCAAGCGGGCTCGCCTCCTACAACGCCTTCGGCATGATCGCGACCGAGGCAGCCTGGCGAACCGGCGAGGCCTGGCTCGATGCGCTGCTGCCCTATCTGGCCGGCAACCGCGATACGCTCGCCACACGAATAGAAAAAGCCGCGCCCGGCGCACGCTCGATGCGGCTCGATGCGACCTATCTCGCCTGGGTCGACTTCTCCGGAACCGGATTGGCGGCCGCGGACGTGGCCGCACGGGTAAAGGATCGGGCACGCATCTTCGCCAGCCCCGGCGAGCAGTTTGGGCCCGGCGGCGAAACCTGGCTGCGTTTCAACTTCGCCACGCCGCGTCCGATTCTCACCGAGGCGCTTGATCGCCTGGATGACGCCTTTCGAGACCTCCGAGCTTAGGCTGCGGACGAGGGTCCTACCGCAGCGGCATCGGCGGCCTCGGCACCGACGCCAGTTCCGGATCGCTCAGTGTTTCAGCGGTGGTTGGTGATTGCGCCTCAAGCTGTCGCGGCACGTAGGGTGCCGAAGTCGCTGACAACGGCGCGGCCGACGGCATGGCTTGCTGCCGGACCGGCCGCGGCGGCACCGGCGTCCGCGCCGGCGCTATCGCGGCGACTGGCCGCGGCGGCGGCGCCGGTTTTTTGGCTTGCGCGTTTTGCGCGGCAGATTTCTCCGAAACCATCGCCACGAGCTGCTGCTGGCTGGCCTTGAGCTGCTCGATGCTGGCCTTGAGCTGTTCGATCTCCCGGCTTGCGCTGGCAAGATCGCGCGCCATCGTCTCGAGCGATTGCGACTGATCGGGCGCGGCGGCGGCCGGCGGGGCGGCAGCGGCCGGCGCGGCAGTCGCAGCCTCCGCTGCAGCAGCCTGCGCTGCGGCCGGCGCCTGGGGCGCCGGTTGAGCCGGTGAAGTATTCGACGCGTCGACATCCGCGGCAGCCAGAACCGGCTGCGCGGTGAGCCCGGTTTTTTCCGGGGCCAGCGATGATTTCCGGGCAAACAGCGGCGCCCATTCTGCGATTACCTGTTGAGCCGCCTCGGCATGGTAATGCCAGGCCATGGCGGCCCCGCCGATACAGCCCGCCAGCAGCAGCGCCGTGACGGCACGCATGGCGCGCCTCGCCATCGACGACCTCGGCCGGCGGCGGCTGTTGATCAGGGCATCTTCGACGGCGGCTGCGCGAAACGTGATTTCATCGACGGCGATTGCGCGAAACGTGGCGTCGACCGGCGGCACCGCTGCGCCGTCCCGGAAGACCGGCTCGATGTGAGGCTGCGGACCCACCGTAGGAGCGCGCACGGGATCCGGCGCCGGGCCGAAAAATTCTTCTTCCGCGGGCGCTACCTTGACGGGATCGGGCGCGACCCTGACGGGATCTGATGCGACCCTGACGGCATCGGGTACGACCCTGACGGCATCGGGTGCGACCACGAGGATATCGTGCGGATCATCGGTTGGCTTCGGTTTCTGCATCGATTGCATCGGCGCTCCGTACTCCATCCAATGTCGCCTGCGCCCCAAGAGCCTGTCCCAAGCTTTTGCCTAAGACCCTGCCCAAGATTTACCCCAAGAGCGACCGGCGGATTTGCGTGAGATCGACGACTTCCAGCCCCCAGAATTCCCCCACACGTCGTTCCCCTTACCCCATTCCGGTTTGACCAAAGCAAGGCAGTACCATGGAGAGGTTGCGGCCGAGGGAACTTGTCAGGTGACAAAGGCGCGCCTGCCTGTGCCACACCCGACTGCGCTCTCCGTCGTCATTGCGAGCCAACGGGTCGCGCGAATGCGCGCCCGATGACAGGCTCCGCGAAGCAATCCATCTCGCCGCGCGAAGGACAGATGGATTGCTGCGTCGCTGGCGCTCCTCGCATGACGTGGATACGGACGTCGCTGAAGCCCGATTCTCAGCGGCCTACCAGCTGCTGCAGACGTTCCGGGTACCGCGCGCCCTGCACCGCCACGGCAGAGATCGCACGCTCGATCTCGCCGAGATCGCCTGATGTGAGCGTCACCGCCGCCGCGCCGATGTTCTCATCCAGCCGATGCAGCTTGGTGGTGCCGGGGATCGGAACGATCCACGGCTTCTGCGCCAGCAGCCAGGCGAGCGCGATCTGCGCCGAGGTCGCCTTTTTGCCTGCGGCGATTTTGCCGAGCAGGTCGACCAAGGCCTGGTTCGCTTTTCGCGCTTCCGGCGAGAACCGCGGCACCACGTTACGGAAGTCTGATTTGTCGAACGTCGTCGTCTCGCTGATCGCGCCGGTGAGGAACCCCTTGCCGAGCGGGCTGAAGGGAACGAAGCCGATGCCGAGTTCTTCGAGCGTCGGCACGATCACCTCTTCAGGTTCGCGCCACCACAGCGAATACTCGCTCTGAAGTGCGGCGACCGGTTGCACGGCATGGGCACGCCGGATCGTCGGCGCGGCGGCCTCGGAGAGTCCAAAGTGCCTGACCTTGCCTTCGCGAATGAGATCCTTGACCGCACCCGCCACATCCTCGATCGGCACGTTGGGATCGACGCGGTGCTGATAGAACAGATCGATGACGTTGGTCCTGAGCCGCTTCAGCGAAGCCTCCGCCACTTGCTTGATGTGCTCCGGCCGGCTGCTCAGACCGCTCTGCGCGCCCGTCTTCGGATCGATGTCGAAACCGAATTTGGTGGCGATCACGACCTGGTCGCGGACCGGCGCCAGCGCCTCGCCGACCAGTTCCTCCGACGTGAACGGTCCATACACTTCGGCGGTGTCGAAAAACGTCACACCGCGCTCGACGGCGGCGCGGATCAGCGCGATTCCCGCCTGCTTTTCGACCGCCGGGCCATAGCCGAAGCTGAGTCCCATGCAGCCGAGCCCGATCGCCGAGACTTCGAGGCCGCTCTTGCCAAGTTTACGCTTCTGCACTCTCTTCTTCTCCAATTGTTCGACAAATCATCGCGCGTACTGTTCGTCGCTGACCTTTTCCATCCAGTCGACGGTCTTGCCGTCGAGCGCTTCCTGAATCGCCAGATGCGTCATCGCCGTCGTGGGTCCCGCGCCGTGCCAGTGCTTCTCGCCGGGCGGAAACCAGACCACGTCGCCGGGCCGGATCTCCTCGATCCGCCCGCCCCAATGCTGCACCCGGCCAAAGCCGGACGTGACAATCAATGTCTGTCCGAGCGGATGGGTGTGCCAGGCGGTGCGCGCGCCGGGCTCGAAGGTGACGCTGGCGCCCACCACGCGTGCCGGTTCGGTCGCCTTGAACAGCGGATCGACGCGGACGGTACCGGTGAAATAATCTGAAGGTCCCTTGCCGGACGGCTGCGAGCCGCTTCGTTTGATGTCCATGGTACTGATCCTTCGTGGTGGTGTTACCGGCGCGTTTGCGCCAGCAGCGCCCGCTGCCAGCACGGCAAGGCCGCCACCGGCTGTAAGCATGCGTCTGCGCGTGATCATCGCGGTCGGTGCGCGGGCTCGGCGCTCATGCCACTTCCGGCAGCCGGGCAAGCAGCTTGTCGAGCGTGATCGGATAATCGCGCACCCGCACACCGGTCGCGTTGTAGATCGCGTTGGCGATGGCGGCACCGACGCCGCAGATGCCGAGTTCGCCGACGCCCTTGGCCTTCATCGGCGACGACATCGGATCGGTCTCGTCGAGGAAGATCACGTCCTGATGCGGAATGTCGGCATGCACGGGCACTTCGTAGCCGGCGAGGTCATGGTTGACGAAGAAACCGGCGCGCTTGTCGACCGCCAGTTCTTCCATCAGCGCGGCACCGGCGCCCATCGTCATCGCGCCGATCACCTGGCTGCGCGCCGATTTGGGGTTGAGGATGCGGCCCGCGGCACACACCGCCAGCATTCGGCGCACCCGAATTTCGGCGGTCGCGGCATCGACGCCAACCTCGACGAAATGCGCGCCGAAGGTCGATTGCTGATACTTCTTGCCGAGATCGCCGAACTCCATCACATCCTCGGCCACGATGCCGCTCTCGCCCGCGGCCTGCGCCAGCGGCACGCTGCGATTGCCCGAACGGACCTGCCCGTCGGCGAAATCTGCCTCGGTGGAATTGAACCCGAGCTTCTGCGCCACGGCCTCGCGCAGCTTGACGCACGCGGCATAGACGCCGGACGTCGAGCTGTTGGCGCCCCATTGCCCGCCCGATCCGGCCGAAACCGGAAAGGCCGAGTCGCCGAGGCGTACGATGATCTTGTCGAGCGGCAGGCCCATCATCTCGGCTGCGGTCTGCGCGATGATGGTGTAGGTGCCGGTGCCGATATCGGTCATGTCGGTCTCGACAACAACGACGCCGCGGTTGTCGAGCCGCACGCGCGCCGCCGATTTCATCACCGGATTGTTGCGGAAGGCAGCCGCCATGCCGATGCCGACCAGCCATCGCCCGGCGCGAACCTGCCCCGGCTGGGGATTGCGCTTGCTCCAGTCGAAGCGGTTGGCGCCGAGCCCCATGCACGCGATCAGCGGCCGGTGCGAATACGCCCGCTCCGGCTTTTCGGGATCGACCTGGGTGTCATTGAGGATGCGGAACTCGATCGGATCGAGCCCGAGCTTTTCCGCCATCTCGTCGATCGCGATCTCCAGCGCCATCATGCCGGGCGCCTCGCCTGGCGCACGCATCGCATTGCCTTCCGGCAGGTCGAGCACCGCAAGCCGCGTCGCCGTCATGCGGTTGGCGCCGGCATAGAGCAGCCGTGTCGCCTGCACCGCAGCCTCCGGCTTGCCGCCGGGCAGGTTGCCGGACCAGCCCTCATGGCCGATGGCCGTGATCTTGCCGTCCCTGGTCGCGCCGATACGGATGCGCTGGATCGTGGCCGGCCGATGCACGGTGTTGTTGAACATCATCGGACGCGTCAGCGCCACCTTGACCGGCCGTCCGGCCGCGCGGGCGCCCAATGCCGCGAGCAACGCATCGGCGCGCACGAACAGTTTGCCGCCGAACCCGCCGCCGATGAAGGGCGATATCAGGCGGACCTTTTCCTTGGGCATGCCGAGCGTCTTGGCCAGTTCGCCAACGCTCCAGTCGATCATCTGGTTTGAGGTCCACACGATCAGCTTGTCGCCGTCCCAGGCGGCCATCGAGGCATGCGGTTCCATCATCGCATGGGCGTGATCGGGCGTGGTGTAGGTCGCGTCGAGCTGAACCGGTGCCGCGGCGAATGCGCCGGCGAAATCGCCGACCGCGGTATCGGCCGGACCGCCGGTGATGCGCGCGGGCTTGCCGGAATCCTTGACCGCTGCGAGATCGTAGACGCCATCAGTCCTGACATAATCGACGCGGACCAGTTGCGCGGCGGCGCGGGCCTGCTCGAAGGTCTCCGCCACCACGAGCGCGATCGCCTGGTGATAATGCTCGATCTCGGGACCGCCGAGCAGCGTGGCGAAGTTGAGGTTGCCCTTGGCGAGCTTGCCGGCATTGTCAGCCGTGACGATGGCAAGCACGCCGGATGCTGTTTTGGCGGCTGTCAGATCCATCGAGGCGATCCGGCCCTTGGCAATCGCTGAACCGACCACATAGCCGCAGGCCGGGTTCGCGATGTTGTCGTGCCGCTCATAGGCATAGGGCGCAGTGCCCGTGGTCTTGAACGGACCATCGATGCGGTCCGCGGGCTTGCCGATGATCTTCAACTGGTCGATCGGGTTGGTGGTCGCCGGGGTTTCGAATTTCATGGTCTATCCCCTCGCCTCTGCCAGCACCGCGCCGAGCGTCCGCTCGGCCAGCAGCAGCTTGAAGGCGTTCTCATGGGTAGGTTTGGCCTCGGCGAGCAGTTTTGCCGTCACTGCTTTCGCGCCGCGCGGCAGTTCGGCCTCGGCGGCTTCGACGCGCCAGGGCTTGTGGGCGACGCCGCCGAGCGCGACGCGTCCGGAGCCGTCGCGCTGCACGATGGCGGCGACCGCGACCAGAGCGAACGCATAAGACGCGCGGTCACGCACCTTGCGATAGATCTGCTTGCCGCCAACGGGTTTCGGCAACGTCACGGCGGTGATCAGTTCGCCCGGCGCCAGTGAGGTCTCAACCTCAGGCGTATTGCCGGGCAGCCGGTGGAATTCCGCGATCGGAATTTTTCGCGCGGCTCCATCGGGCTGAATTGTTTCCACCGTGGCGTCGAGCGCGCGCATGGCCACCGCCATGTCGCTCGGATGGGTCGCGATGCACGCTTCGCTGGCGCCGATCACGGCGTGCTGACGGCTGAAGCCGCCGATCGCCGAACAGCCGCTGCCGGGCTGACGTTTGTTGCAGGGCTGGTTGGTGTCGTAGAAATAGGGGCAGCGGGTCCGCTGCAGCAGATTGCCCGCGGTCGTCGCCTTGTTGCGCAACTGGCCCGAAGCGCCGGCGAGCAGCGCGCGCGACAGCACGCCGTAATCGCGCCGCACCCGTTCGTCCGCAGCAAGATCGGTGTTGCGCACCAGCGCGCCAACCCGCAGTCCGCCATCGGCGGTCGGCTCGATCTTGTCGAGCCCGAGACGGTTGACGTCGATCAGATGCGCCGGCGTCTCGATTTCGAGCTTCATCAGGTCGAGCAGGTTGGTACCACCAGCGATGAATTTGGCGCCCTGCTGGCGCGCAGCCGCGGCGGCGGCCTCGGCCGGCGAATTGGCGCGCTCATAGGTAAAGGATCTCATGCCTGCCTCCCGGCGACTTCGCTGATGGCTTCGGCGATGTTGGAATAGGCGCCGCAGCGGCAGATGTTGCCGCTCATGCGCTCGCGCAATTCGGCATTGGTGAGTTGCGGGACTGCGTTCAGATCGGCGCTGACATGGCTCGGTATGCCGGCCTTGATCTCGTCGAGCACGGCGACCGCCGAGCAGATCTGCCCGGGCGTGCAATAGCCGCATTGATAGCCGTCATGCTTGACGAACGCCGCCTGCATCGGGTGCATATTCTCCGGCGTGCCAAGGCCCTCGATGGTGGTGACGCTCTCACCCTCGTGCATGACAGCCAGCGTCAGGCATGAATTGATCCTGCGACCGCCGACGATCACCGTGCATGCGCCGCACTGGCCGTGATCGCAGCCCTTCTTGGTGCCGGTGAAATGCAAATTCTCGCGCAAGGCATCGAGCAGCGTGGTCCTTGTATCGACCTCGAGTTCGCGCGCCTTGCCGTTCACGTTGAAGGAAACTTTCGACATCACCGGGGCTCCGGAAACCGCAGGCTTCAGGGCGATCTCGGCCTTGGCCACGAAGGTCGACGTCGTCACCCCGAGGGCCGGCGCCGTGAGAGAAGCGGCGCCGACGACCAACAGGTCGCGCCGAGAGAATCTGAAATCACCGGGGCTTCGCATGCCATCAATCCCTTTTTGCCGCTTGTCGCTCGTTTTGCGCCCGCCTCGGCCACTAACGCCGATCATGACCCGGGGTTGCGCGCAGCCGACATCGCGCAGGTCACGACCGCGTGCCTTCAGGCATTTAACGGGTGCAACGCCGCCGGATTAGGCCTAATAATCGGCATGGACTTATGAAACTGGCTCATGAATGCTCGGCAAAAACACCAACGACCTCATGGCGTTCCTGGCCGTGGCGCGAGAACGCAGTTTTACGCGGGCGGCAGCGCAGCTCGGGGTTTCGCAATCGGCGCTCAGTCACACCATTCGAGGACTTGAGGAGCGGCTCGGCTTGCGGTTGTTGACCCGCACCACCCGCAGCGTGGCAACGACCGAGGCCGGAGAGCGGCTGGTTCGGACGGTGGGCCCCAAGTTCGAGCAAATCGATTCCGAACTATCAGCGCTGACCGAGCTTCGGGAAAAACCCGCCGGTACCATCCGGATCACGGCCGGCGAGCATGCGGCCCTGGCCGTGCTCTGGCCTGCCTTGACGACGCTGCTGCCGCGTTACCCCGACATCAAGGTCGAGCTGACCATCGATTACGGCCTGACCGACATCGTCGCGGAGCGATACGACGCCGGCGTTCGCCTCGGTGAACAAGTGGCCAAGGACATGATCGCCGTGCGCATCGGACCGGACTTCTGCATGACCGTGGTCGGCTCGCCCTCGTATTTCGAACGAAAGCCGAAGCCGAAGAAGCCGCAGGATCTTACGGCGCACGACTGCATCACTGTCCGCCTGCCGACATCAGGTGGAATCTACGCCTGGGAATTCGAGAAACGCGGTCGCGAAGTCAAGGTGCGCGTCGATGGGCAGCTGGTGTTCAACAGCATCCCGCTCCGGCTGAACGCGGTACTGGCGGGGCACGGCCTCGCCTATCTGCCCGAGGACCAAGTCAAGAAGCATCTCGCCGACGGCCGTCTGATCCGCGTGCTCGACGACTGGTGCGCGCCGTTTTCCGGGTATCACCTCTATTACCCGAGCCGCCGGCAACCCACGCCGGCGTTTGCAGTGCTGGTGGAGGCGCTGCGATACCGGGGGTGATGGGCAGCCCCCGATCGAGCGGCAGGGTTTCGGGCGGCCGGGCCGGAACCCATCCGTCATCCAGATGTCATCGAATGCGCCAACAGCTTGCTGGACACACATTCGAGGGCACCGATGGACTATTTCCGACGCTTCACCTTTCTGTTCGCCGCACCGGTCTTTGATACCGACGATCTCGAAGGCCTCCGTTTCAACCAGATCATCACCGAGATCGAGCGGTCCGGCTTTGAAGTGGTCCGGGCGCGCAAGCTCGAGGATGCGGAGATCCAGGTGCAGACCGACGCCGCGATCGGCTGCATGGTGGTCGACTGGGGCAAAAAGGGCCTCGAGGGCAAGACCATGGCCCTGATCAATCTGATGCGGCGGCGCGGCCTCGATTTTCCGATCATCCTTTTGATCCGCCGCAAGCGGTTCGAGGACCTGCCGGTCGAGGTGCTGGATTTCATCGACGGCTATGTGTTCCTGTCCGAGGAAACGCCGCCCTTCATTGCCAAGAACCTGATCAGCCGCCTGAAGCAATATGCCGAAACCCTGAAGACGCCGTTCTTCGGGGCGCTGGTCGACTATGCCGAAGAGGGCAACCAGCTATGGACCTGCCCGGGCCACAATGGCGGTGTGTTTTACAGCCGCAGCCCGATCGGCCGGGTGTTCGTCGAACATCTCGGCGAAGCTGTCTTTCGCGACGACCTCGACAATTCCGTGCTCGACCTCGGCGATCTCCTCACCCATGAGGGCCCGGCGCTGAAGGCGCAAAAGGAAGCGGCGCAAATCTTCGGCGCCGAAAAGACCTATTTCGTGCTCAACGGCACCTCGACCTCCAACAAGGTGGTGTTGGGCGCGCTGGTCACCGACGGCGACCTCGTGCTGTTCGACCGCAACAACCACAAGGCGGCCCATCACGGCGCGCTGATGATGGCCGGCGGCATTCCGGTTTATATCCCGACCGTCCGCAACGCCTGGGGCTTGATCGGCCCGATGCGCTGGGACGCGATCGACGAGACGAGTTTGCGCGAACGCATCCGCAGCCATCCGCTGGTCAAGGACCCCGTGGCCTGGCGCAAGCCGCGTCCTTTCCGGGTCGCCGTGGTCGAGCAGTGCACCTATGACGGCACGATCCACAGTGCCGAGATGATCCTGAAAGCGATCGGCCATCTCTGCGACTATATCCTGTTCGATGAGGCCTGGGCCGGATTCATGAAGTTTCATCCGCTCTATGCCGGACGTTTCGCGATGGGACTGTCCGGTCTCGGCCCCGACGCGCCCGGCATCATCGCGACCCAGTCGACCCACAAGCAGCTGGCGAGCTTCTCGCAGGCCTCGCAGATCCACATCAAGGACCGCCACATCACCGGCCAGAAGCGCCGCATCGAACACCGGCGCTTCAACGAGAGCTTCATGCAGCACGCATCGACCTCGCCGTTCTATCCGATCTTCGCCTCGCTCGATGTCGGCGCGCAGATGATGAAGGGCCGCTCCGGCGAGGTGCTGTGGGACGACACGATCCGGCTCGGCATCGAACTGCGCAAGAAGATGCGCGCGGTCCGCCGCGAATTCGAGGAGAAGGAAGCGCGGCCCGAACGCCGCTGGTTCTTCGAACCGTTCGTGCCCGACCGCGTCGCGATCCCGGACGTTTCCCGCGCGGGCGCCGTGCACAATGTGGCCTGGGAGACCATCTCCACCGACATGCTGGTCACCGATCCCGTTTATTGGCAGCTTTCGCCGGACGCGCGCTGGCACGGTTTTCCCGATCTGACCGCGGGCTTCGCCATGACCGACCCGAACAAGCTGACGGTGCTGACCCCCGGCTTCGACCATGCCACCGGCCGCTATGCCGACCACGGCATCCCCGCCCCCGTCGTCGCGCAGTATCTGCGCGAAAATCGCATCGTGGCGGAAAAGAACGATCTCAACTCGCTGCTGTTCCTGCTCACCCCCGGCGTCGAGGCCAGCAAGGCCGGCACGCTGATCTCGGGCCTCGTCGCGTTCAAGAAACTGCACGACGACAACGCGCTGCTGGAAGAGGTGATCCCGGAATTCCATCAGCGCCGGCCGAAGCGCTATGCCGGCGTGCGCTTACGTGATCTCTGCGCCGAGATGCACGGCTTCTTCCGCAACGCCGGCGTCAGCGCGCTGCAGGCCAAGCAATTCCTCGCCGAGCATCTGCCTGACATCGCGATGTCGCCGCGCGACGCCGCGCGCTATCTGGTTCGCAACGACGTCGACTATCTGCCGATCGACGCCATCCCCGGCCGCATTGCCACGACGCCGTTCGTGGTCTATCCGCCCGGCATCGCCACCATCGTACCGGGCGAACGGTTGACCGAGCGTGCGCAACCGATGATCGACTATCTCAAGATGTTCGAAACCTGCTTCAACACATTCCCCGGCTTCGACGTCGAAATCCAGGGCGTCTACAAGGAAGTCGATCCGTCCGGCCGCATCCGGCTCTATACCTACGTGGTCGCCGAATGAACCGGCCAAACGAAACCGCAGGTCCGGCCATGACGAGCGACCAACCGGTGCTGGTCCGGGCCTCGCGCGATGGCGATGTCGAGGCGATGCTGGCGATCTACCGGCATCATATCCGCCGCGGCATTGAAGAAGGCGTCGACGACAGCGGCACGCCGGAGCCGGAGGATTTGCGCGACCGGCGCAAGAACCTGCGCAGCCAGCGCCTGCCGCATCTGGTGGCGACCTGCGGCGGCGAGGTGGTGGGCTACGCTTATGTCGTGCTGTTTCGCAAGCGGCCGGCCTATCGCTACGCGGTCAAGCATTCGATCTATGTGCATCGCGAGCATCAGGGACGCGGCGTCGGACGGCTGTTGTTGCAGGAGCTGATCGATGTCTGCGCCGCGGCCGGGTTCCGGCAGATGATCGGCTATATCGATTCCGACAACACGGCCTCGCTCGCGCTGCATGAAAGGTTCGGCTTTGCCCGCGCCGGCCTGCTGCCGGGCGTCGCCTACCGCTACGGCCGCTGGGCCGACACCGTCATGGTGCAACGTTCGCTTGCCGCCGGTTCAACCGCACCGCCGCTGATTTCCAGCCCGGGGCGGTGAGCGGGCGTGCAACAAATTCCATGTCGTCCCGGCGAATGCCGGGACCCATAGCCGCCGAAGGTCATCGTGCACGAGGCTGGAGCGACATCGGCTCGGACAATAAGCATTTGTGGTTATGGGTCCCGGCGTTCGCCGGGACGACGGCGGTTGGGTTTGCTTGGTACCGCCCGCCCCCGCTTCGCCGCAACCCGGTGCGCCGCCGCGAGCGCGGCTCGCGCCCAGACGATCAGCTCATCGGGTTCGTCGAACAGCCGCTCCGGCACGCGCCAGAAGGAGAGGTCGATCATGGCGCCCTTCTTCGCATAGTTGAGCGGCGGAAACGCCTCGGCTTCCTTGAATATCTCACGGTTCTGGTCATCGACCCGGAAATAGAGCGTATTCTCCGTCACCACGGCAAGCATCACGCCGTCGCAGAACACGCCGGTCTTGCCGAACATGCGCCGCATGGTGACGCGGCCCAGCGGCGCCAGCTGCTCGCTCAGGAATTCGGCATAGGTGGCGCTGGCGACCATGCTCGCCGATCACCGCGGTTCGCCGGAGAACGCCTGCCGCAATGTCGACAGCCGTTCGAGCGCCGCTTGCGGCAATGGACCTTTTTCGACCGCGGCGAATGCGCCCTCGAACTCCTGCGGCGTCGCCATGCCGACCAGGATGGTGCCCATCGCCGGGTGCGACAGCGCAAACCGCGTCGCGGCCTCGGTCAGGCTGGAAGCAAACCCCTCCTCCACCAGCGGCATCAGGCGGCGGGCGCGCTCGATATCGGCATCGTAGCTCATGCTCGATCCGATCGGCTCGGGCGCCGGGCTTGCAATCGGATGCCGCGCGGCCGAGCCCGACAAGGCGCCGCCCGCCAGCACGCGGATGCCGACGACGCCGACGCCGGCCGCCCTCGTGCGATCGAACAACCCTGCATAATCCTGCGCCGGATAATTTTTCGGCAGTTCTTCGGCGGCGGATGGATTGAGCATGTTGTAGACGATTTGCGCGCTGTCGAAGACGCCGGCATCGATCACCTGATGCAGCGCCGCGGTGTCGCCGACCGCCGAAATCCCGAGGAAACGAATCTTGCCGTGCTGACGCAGCCGCTCGAACGCCGGCACCACCTCGCCCAGCACCTGCCGCGCGCTCAGCGCCGATCCGCCGCCGGAAACGGTAATCGGATTGTGCAGGTGAAAGATGTCGACGTGCTCAAGACCCAGCCGCGTCAGGCTGCCTTCGAGCGACGTCGTGACGGCATCGGCAATGCGGCCGAACGCGTCGGGCGGTATTCGGACCTTGGTGCCGACGATCGCGTTGGCCGGCTTCAGCTTTTGCAAGACACGGCCAAGGTTCTTTTCCGATTCACCGTCGCCGTACAGCACCGCGGTGTCGAAATAATTCACGCCGACTTCGAGCGCCCGCGCCACGGCGCGCTCCTGGTCCGCAGGATCGCCGCGCACCATCACGCCGCCGACAGCGCCGCAACCAAAGCCCAGCACCGAGAGCTGCATTCCCGTGCGCCCAAAAATTCGCAATTGCATCGCTGTTCCTCCGGCTGCTCGCACAATACTCGAAATCTTCGTCCCGGGGTAATTTGCGGCTGACACAATTGTAAGTTTGCGTTTCGGAGTTGCGGGATCGGCAAAACTGACGCACAGTTTGGGCCTGTGCCGGAAATCAACCGGCGAGTATCAAACGAGGAGCACGCCATGATCAAGGTAAGCGTTATGTATCCAAACACGCCGGGGGCGCGCTTCGACCACGATTATTACCGCGACAAACACATGCCGCTCCTGAAGGCGCGCATGGGCGATGCCTGCAAGTCCTACACGGTGGACAAGGGCCTTGCGGGTGGCGCGCCCGGTGCGCCCGCGACCTATGTCGGGATGTGTCACATCTTCGCCGACTCGGTCGAGGCCTTCCAGGCCGGCTTTGGGCCTCACGCCAAGGAGATCATGGGCGACATCAAGAACTACACCGACATCGCCCCGGTCATGCAGATCAGCGAAGTCGTCGTCGGCTGACGGCGGCTGCGCAGCTTGCGTAGGGTGGGTCAGGTGACTTGTCCGCCGCAGCTCGCAGAGAGAAGGCGTAAGCCGTAACCCACCGCCGACGCGAATACGAACAGCGGTGGGTTACGCGGAGTTTGTCTCCGGGCCGCGCTTTGCACGGACCCGCCGGCAACCCACCCTAAGCATTAACCTGAATTTCGCCTGGTCAAGTCTTGAAGCGCGCGATGGTAAAGCCAATTCGGACTACCCCCAAAGAAGCGGTATCGTTCCACGATGTTTGTTGCGGAACCCCCGAAATCTCGACATCATTTTCAAACGCTGCCGGACATCGCCCCCCTGTAAAAAACCTGGCCGCGAACCCCAAGAAGCCGCGTCGGGCCTCAGCTCTTTCCCCAAGGAGCTGAGGTCCTTCTATGTTGTGGTGCCCTGGAAAACTTTCATGCCGAAAATCACGATCATTGAAACCGGCGTCATTTCGCCTGCCAATCGCGCGCGGCACGGCTCCTTTCCGCAGATGTTCGAACGGCTGCTTGGCGAGGCGGATGCCTCGGCGAGCTTTGCGACGGTCCGGCTTGCTGACGGCGAAGCGCTGCCCGATCCCGCCAGCCTCGAAGCCATTCTGCTCACGGGATCGCCAGCCGGTGTCTACGACGATCTCGACTGGATCGCACCGCTCGAGCGCTTTGTACGCGCGGCATATGAGGCGAGAGTTCCAATGGCCGGAATCTGCTTCGGCCATCAATTGATCGCGCAGGCGCTCGGCGGAACGGTGCGCAAATCGGAAAAGGGCTGGGGCATCGGACGTCACGTCTATGACGTCGTGCCCGGCAACGGCGTGATCGACGGCGATAGGCTAGCGATTCCCGCCTCGCATCAGGACCAGGTCATCGCGCCGCCTACGGGGGCAACAACCATATTCCATTCGCCGTTCACGCCGCACGCGGGCCTTCTCTATGCGAACGGCGTAACGCTGTCCGTGCAGCCGCATCCCGAATTCACCACGGCCTTTGCGCATGTCTGTTGCGAAAAAGCCGGTCAGAACAACGCTCCCGAACCGCTGGTCACGGCGGCCAAGGCTTCGCTCGAGCAGCCCCTCGACAGCCCCGACCTCGGCCGCGCCATCGCGCGTTTTCTGGCGAGGCCGCGCACAGCGTGATCGATTGTGGTGCTATGTATCCCCACCAGGACCGCCCACCGAGTTGTCGGGATTGCCGTCTGCATTCGGCTTCACCTTCGTCCCCTGACGAACGGCGAAGGCGATAAATCCCACCAGCGCGCACAACGCCAGCAGGGGTCCCAACCAGTTCGGCATCATCGTCCTCCGCCTCGTTTTGCACCAGGCACTCACACGACGCATATTTCGTGCCCGTAGAGCGCCGCGAAACCCACCAGACCCAAGACCTATGGGCTTGGCTTCGTGAGGATTACCGCATCGTTGGACTCGCTATTGGGCATATGGGTTCAACCTAGGAAGCCCCTGTTTCCAATTGACCCATTCCTCAGCGTCCCGCAGCGACACAAAATCCGCGATCGGAATGTCCGCAATGTCGGCGCGACGCTCCGTCACACGCCAGCCGCCCTCCGCCAGACGCTCCAGGATGAGGGATTCAACTGGTAACCCAACCTTGCTCATACTTGACCTCGCTATCGCATCACCCATCCTGCGCCAGCCGCCGAATTCGTCCAACGACGTGGTAAGCCCAAAGACGCACTGCCCGCAGCTTCATCGCGAACCCGAAGACCCAGTCGGGCGCTCCCAGATAGCGCAACATTTCCATCTGCCCCTCGGCCTCGCGTTGCGCAAAGCTCGCATCGGAATAGTGGTCATGGTCGACTGCACACCATTCCAATCTGCGTGCAACTTCCTCCTGCAACGCCTCGCCTTGCGGCAGTTTGGCAATGAAGTTGCGTTCTCTGCGAATGCAAATCGCTTCAATCCGGACGCGCTTCTTCTCCTCGTACATGACGCCCCACTGCTCCAGCCTTGCATGGGTTGCCTCATGGACAATCGTCGATGCGATCCATTCGATCGTCGTTGCTTCCTGGAGGAGATAGCGCTCGTCAAACACGCACGCCTTCAGCGACCGCTCGTAGTGTGCAATATCACCTGGCAGTAACCGCACCCATATTCGCTCCAAATTATTGATGACGCGGGCGTGGTGTAGAGGAGCATGGTTCTTGATCAGCTGGAGCGCTTCCTCGATACGGCGCAAGCCGGAGTGAGGCCTGCCTTCCATCGTTCCCACCCAAAGCCCGTCAATGTTTCGGCTTGTCGAGGACCATAGTTCCAGCCTGTCGATGACAGCAGGCTTTCTGTCCTGCAAATCCCGCCGCTTCTTCCGTTGCTCCAAGCGTCGACCTTCTTCGGGGCTCCACCGCATTGGCCGATTCATAGGCGAAGCTCTCTTTCCGACTAATGAGAGGCTTGATTCAAATCGTATCGAATATCGGTTCCTGTCGGTAGACTTTCGACTACCCACTTTGCCCGACGGGCAAATCACTTCCGATTTACGGAAATTATGTCAAGCCCCGAAATAAAAAATATTTCGCTTTTCCAAAAGGACAAATCAGGTGCATATCCTTGCCCATCCCGTCCCACTCAGAGGGGCGTCGGCCGTCGTCATGACGAGGGGCGGGTCGCGGTGGACGCTGACGTTGCGATTGACGGTCGCAGCTGAAGCGTACGGCGAAAGCGTGTGGTCCTGGCGCCCGTAACGGCGTCAAGTCTTTCGGGAGCTGACGCTTCCGAGGGGCGACGGTGGCAATAGAGGCCGTCTCACCGGGGAGAGCGCGTTATAAGCCGTAAAGCCACTGCGCAGGGAATGTCGGATGCTCTCCGCTGCCCTGTATGCTCATGTGCAGCATTCTTATGCACAATCGCACATGAGACCGCGGGTGCAGCGCGCATCCGGCATTCCCTGCGCCCTCTGAATTGAGAGGGTGAAGAATTTTCAATAGCTCGGGCGCAATGCGTCGCGGGAACGCGAAACTATATCCGCGTCGTCCCGGCGAAGGCCGGGACCCATAGCCACAGGAAGAAGTTTTGCGAATGGTCTCTGTTACCGTAACTTCACCGAGAGATCACGCGGTATGGGTCCCGGCCTTCGCCGGGACGACGATGGTTGAAACACCGTCCCCGAAAACCACCCTACCCGATCGGCTTCAGCCCCGCCTCGATCACCGCGCGGCGCGGTTCGAGGAACGGCGGCAGCGCCAGCCTCTCGCCGAGCGTCTCCATCGGCTCGTCGGTCGCAAAGCCGGGGCCGTCGGTTGCGATCTCGAACAGGATGCCGTTGGGCTCGCGAAAATAAAGGCTGCGAAAATAAAACCGGTCGACCTCACCGCTGTTGGGCACCCGCAAATCCGTCAGCCGCTGCGTCCAGGCGTGATACTGCGTCTCGTCGGGCGTGCGGAACGCGACGTGGTGCACGCCGCCCGCGCCTTGGCGCGCCATCGGCGACGCCTTGTCCTCGAGTACATGCAGTTCGGCGGCGGGATTGCGCTCGTCCTTTGCCTCGCCCATCGCGAACACGTGAATTTGCGCGCCGTGCGCGGCGTAGTCGCGCACGCGGCGCATGTTCATGACCTCGGTCAGCACGAACGCGGTGCGGGGCAGATCGTGCACGGTGAGCACGATCGGGCCGAGGCCGCGGATCTGATGCTCCGCCGGAACCGTACTGCGCTCCCAGGGCGAGGAAGCGCCCGCCCCGCCGTCATCGATCAATACCAGGCGCTGCCCTTCGCCATCCTCGAACGGCAGCGTCAGCCGGCCGTCTACTTCGATCACATCCCCGGTCACGCCGCCCGCCGCCTTCAGGCGGTCGCGCCAGAACCCGAGCGTCTTTTCACCGGCGACCCGCAGGCCGGTGCGCGAGATCGAATTGGTGCCGCGCCGCTCCGGCGCCGCCGGAAAATCGAAGAAGGTAAGGTCCGTGCCGGGATTGGCTTTGCCGTCGGCATAGAACAGATGGTAGGCGCTGACGTCGTCCTGGTTGACCGTCTTCTTGACCAGCCGCATGCCGAGCAGGCCGGTGTAGAAGGCCAGATTGTCGCGCGGCTTCGCCGAGATCGCGGTCAAATGGTGAATTCCGGTAAGCTGCATGGCATCATCCTTATCGCGAGAAAAACAGGTGCGGCGATTTGGGTCTTCTGCGGGATCATGTAGGATATAGTGTGATTATTCGCCAGCGGCCCTGTCGCCGGCCTGTTCAGGGACAATTTCCATGACCGAACACCTCATAGTGTCTGACGAAGACGCGACGCGCGTGATCACGATGCGGCGGCCCGAAAAGAAGAACGCGATCACCCAGGACATGTATCGCGCGATGAGCGATGCGATCGACAAGGCGCAGGACAATCCGGCCATCCGCTGCATCATCATCACCGGCGGCTCCGGCGTGTTCACCGCCGGCAACGACCTGGAGGATTTCCTGAAAGACGGCACCTCCAATGCCGATGTGCCGCGCGCCTCCAACGCCGCAAAGTTTCTCTATTCGCTGGCGCACAACACCAAGCCGCTCATCGCCGCCGTCGACGGCATCGCGATCGGCATCGGCACCACCATGCTGTTCCATTGCGACCACGTGCTCGCCAGCAGTACCGCAACGTTCTCGACACCGTTCATCAATCTCGGGCTGGTGCCGGAAGGCGCCTCCAGCCTGTTGGTGCCGCGCGCCATGGGCCACCAGCGCGCATTCGCGATGCTGGTGATGGGACGCAAATTCAGCGCCGACGATGCGCACGCCGCCGGCTTCGTCAACGTCGTGGTGGCGCCGGGGCATACCGAGGCCGAAGCGCGCAAGGTGGCGCGCGAAATCTGCGCGCTGCCGGCCGAAGCGGTGGCGATCTCGCGCAAGCTGCTAAAACTGCCGCCGGAAGACCTGACCCGCCGGATCGACCAGGAAGGCCATCTGTTCGGCGAACGGATGCGCTCCAAGGAAGCGATATCAGCGTTCAAGGCCTTCATGGAACGCAAGAAGGGGTAGCCGGCAAGGCGTGATACTCACCCGCCGTCATTGCGAGCGCAGCGACTTGTCCGCCGTAGCTCAACGAGCGAAGGCGGAAGCAATCCATCGCGCCGCATGAAGAAAGAATGGATTGCTTCGTCGCTACGCTCCCTTGTACAAACGCATCGCGTTTGTTGCAGGCAATGACGGTGCCATGAGAATTCTCTTCAATCCTATTCTTGCCTTGGCGATCACGGCCGCGCTTGCCACATCATCGCACGCCCAGACCCCCGCCCCCATCGATCTGCGCATTCTCGCGATCAATGATTTCCACGGCTATCTCCGCCCGCCGCAGCTCGGGATCCGGATAGCCGATCCCGAGGACAAGACCAAAAAAACCTTCGTCGCCGCCGGCGGGGCCGAACACATGGCAACACTGGTCAAGGAACTTCGCGACGGCCACAAGAACTCGATCTTCGTCGCGGCCGGCGATCTGATCGGCGCCAGTCCGTTCCTGTCGGCGATGTTCCATGACGAGCCCACCATCGAGGCGCTGTCGATGATGGGGCTGGATATTTCCTCGGTCGGCAATCACGAGTTCGACGAGGGCAAGGCCGAACTGCTGCGCATGCAGAACGGTGGCTGCCATCCGGTCGACAAGTGCCAGGGACCGCATCCCTTCCTCGGCGCGAAATTCCGCTATCTCGCCGCCAGCACCTTCGAGAAGGCGACCGGAAAAACCGTGCTTCCCGCCTATGAAATCAAGACGTTCGAGGGCATTCCGGTGGCCTTCATCGGCCTGACCCTGAAGGGCACGCCCAACGTCATCTCGCCGGAGAGCGCCGCCGGCCTCGAATTCCGCGACGAGGCCGAGACGGTGAATGCGCTGATCCCCGAACTGAAGGCGCGCGGCGTCGAGGCCATCGTGGTGCTGATCCATGAAGGCGGCCTGCCGACCGGCGACTACAATGAGTGCCCGGGCATATCAGGCCCGATCGTCGATATCGTCAGGAAGTTCGACCGAGCGGTCGACATCGTCGTCTCCGGCCACACCCATCAGGCTTATGTCTGCGAGATCGACAGCAGGCTGGTCACGTCAGGCGACAAATACGGCACCATCGTTACCGCCATCGACGTCAAGCTCGATCCCGTCAGCCGCGACATCGTCAGCGCCAGGGCCAACAACACCATCGTCCGCACCGAGGCCTATGCGAAGAATCCCGAGCAGACCGCGCTTATCGAAGCCTATGACAGGGTTGCCGCGCCGATCGCCAACCGTCCGGCGGGCTCGATCACGGAAACGCTGTCGCGCGTGCCCAACAATGCCGGCGAGAGCCCGCTCGGCGATGTCATCGCCGACGCGCAGCTGGCGGCGACCAGTGCGCCTGCGAACGGCGGCGCGGTGATGGCGTTCACCAATCCCGGCGGCGTGCGCATCGACATCACGCGCAAGGAAGATGGCGCGGTGACCTATGCGGACCTGTTCGCGAGCCAGCCGTTCCGCAACCAACTGGTGACGCTGACGCTGACCGGAAAGCAGATCAAGGACATGCTGGAGCAGCAATGGTTCGATCCGAAACGGCCGCGGATCCTGCAGGTCTCGAAGGGCTTCAGCTACGCCTGGGACAACACCAGGCCGGACGGCGAGCGCATTCTCCCTGAGCGGATGGCGCTGAACGGCGCGCCGATCGAACCCGCCGGGAACTATCGCGTGACCGTCAACAATTTCCTCGCCGTCGGCGGCGACGGCTTTACGATCCTGACGCAAGGAACCGCCCCGCGAATCGGCGTCTACGACATCGACGCGTTGAACAGCTATTTCCTGGCCAACAGTCCGGTCGCCCCCGGTGCCGTCAATCGCATCGCCCGAATCAACTGAGCCAGCCCACCGCCGCGCGGGGTGGAACCATGGCCCCTTTCCGAGCGGCCGCCGAGCGCCTAGATTGTGCGTTCGCGGCCCGCCCGCACGCCAGGATTTCGCATGACGCTGTTACTGACGCATTCCGCCTGTCTCGACCATCTGACGCCGCCGGGACATCCCGAGCGTCCCGACCGGCTGCGCGCGGTCGCCGAGGTGCTCGGCGAGGATCGCTTCAAGGCGCTGGCGCGCGGCGAAGCGCCGGAAGGCAGTCTCGATTCCGTGACGCTGTGCCATGGCGAGCATTATGTCGGCGAGCTCCGCCACATCGCGCCCACCAGCGGCCTGATCTATATCGACGGCGACACCTCGATGTCGCCGGGCACCTGGGAAGCCGTCATGCGCGGCGTCGGCGGCGCGGTGGCCGCGACCGACGCGGTCATGTCCGGCGCCCATCACAACGCGTTCGTCGCAGTCCGCCCGCCCGGCCATCATGCTGAAGTGAGCAAGCCGATGGGCTTCTGCTTCTTCGACAATGCCGCAATCGCCGCACGCCATGCCCAGCGCAAATACGGCATCGCGCGCGCGGCGGTGGTCGATTTCGACGTCCATCACGGCAACGGCACGCAGGATATTTTCTGGTCCGATCCGACCGTGATGTATTGCTCGACGCACCAGATGCCGCTGTTTCCCGGCACCGGCGCCTCCGGCGAGCGCGGCGAGCACGACACCATCGTCAACGCGCCGCTGGCGTCGGAGGACGGCAGCGTCAAGTTCCGCATGGCGTTCGAAAACCTGATCCTGCCGCAGCTGCAGAAATTCAGCCCCGAACTCATCATCATCTCGGCCGGCTTCGACGCGCATTTCCGCGATCCCCTGGCCTCGCTCAACGTGAAGGCGGAGGATTTCGGCTGGGTCACGCGCAAGCTGATGGATGTCGCGGACAGCAGCGCCGGTGGCCGGGTGGTCTCGGTACTGGAGGGCGGCTACGACCTGCAGGGGCTGAAAGAGTCGGTCGCATCCCATGTCACCGCATTGATGGGCACGTAAATCCCCGCCACAATACGCCCGCAAAACTTCGCTTGATTCTGCGCATCACGATTTGATCTGCGCATCCGGGAACACAATATGGCTGAAAACACCCAAGTGGACGTCAAAAAGCTGAGCTTCGAGCGCGCGATCGAGGAACTTGAATCGATCGTCAAGCGGCTCGAGGACGGCAAGGTGCCGCTTGAGGAATCGGTTGCGATCTACGAGCGCGGCGAGGCCCTGAAGCGGCGCTGCGAGGAACTGCTGCGGCAGGCCGAGGCCCGCGTCGACAAGATCACCACCGACGCCAGCGGACAGGTGACGGGCACCGAGCCGCTCGATGTTCAATAATCGAGAACATTAGGCGAATTTGACACCCGCCATCCCGCAAGGGCCCGAAATAGCGACCGAATTAGCTACCTAATTAGCCGCCGAATTAGTTCTTGGCGCGCAAAACGGCCTGATATAGTCCGGCCAGCACCCGGGGACAGTTCGTGCGCGTTCAGCACCGCCATATCATCTACATACAGGGGTACGATCCGCGCGGATTGGCGCAATACTACCGCATGTTCCGTACCGAACTGCGGAAATTCGGCCGGCTGTACCAGCTTTCCGCCACCATCAGCCGGCCCAAGGTTGCAGCCGACGACGAGATGGCGTCCTGGACCATCGAGACCAAGGCGGACGACTGGCAGACCCGTACCAGCTACGACTTCCTGCGTTTCGAAGACTTCATCCAGCGCGACCTCGCCTCGCCGATCTGGCGCACGGTTTTCAACGCAGTCTGGATCTATTGGCGGCTGGTGTTCAACGGCACGCTCGCGCGGTTCACACGTGCGAACTGGCGTTTCGCGGCCTTCATCACCTATCCGCATTTCGTGCTGCTGCTGGAAGCCCTGGGCTCGGCCGGTATCGCCTTCGTATTCATGAAGGGCCTCGACGCGCTGGGTATCCCGGCGCCGTTCAGCATTGCCGCTTCTGTCGCGATATTCGTGGCGCTGCTCGGCACCGTGCTGAAATACACCGAAAACAGCACTTACGTGCTCTATCTGCTGTCCGACTGGATCTGGACCTGGGACTTTGCGCACCGCGCCCGCCCCGACTGGGACCAGCGCCTCGACCGCTTCGCGCAGCACCTCGTCAATGTGGCGTATTCAAGTGACGCCGAAGAGATCATCGTTGTCGGCCACAGTTCCGGATCATTCCTGGGCACCGAAATGCTGGCGCGTGCGCTTAAGCTCGATCCCGCACTGGGGCGTCACGGTCCGCGCATCGTGCTGCTGACGATCGGCGGCAATTTACCCATCATCGGCTTCCACGCGGCGGCGAAGGATTTCCGCGAGCATCTGCGCCAGCTCGCCGTCGAGCCGTCGATCGACTGGATCGACTGCCAGGCCCGCAAGGACGTGATGAACTTCTACCAGTTCGATCCGATCAAGAGCCACGGCATCGAGGTCGGGAACGCCCGGCGCAATCCCACCGTCGTGGCGGTGCGTTTTCGCGACATCGTCCGGGCCGATCATTACGAGACCTTCCGCTGGCAGTTCTTCAAGGTCCATTTCCAGTTCGTGATGGCCAACGAGCAGCCCGACGCCTACGATTTCTTCATGATCGTCTGCGGACCGATCCCCCTGAGCGCGCGCATGGCCGTTCCGGATGCCGCGCTGGCGGTTGCAACCGGCGACCCGGCCGCGCGCGAATGGGCCTGGAAACGGATCGAAACCGCCAAGACCGGCGCGCTGGATGCCGACGATTTAGGCGGCATGGAACCTTCCGCCCGCCGGAGCGGTTAAAAAATCGAGGTTTTTGAACCAAACGGCCGGGAACCCTGACCTAGCAGCGGGTTGGCTTTGGCCGCCGCTTTGGTGTAAAGCTTGCAATTCTATGGGCTGTGGAGAGCGGGTCTGCCGGTCATTGCCGACGGAAAGCAAGTTCTTCAAATGGCTGAAGAAAACTGACCGGTAAGGGTTAAACGGACCAGCGTGATGTAGATCACATGGCTCGATCCGGAGTGTATCTTGGCTTTCAAATCAGAAATCGGCCTGCCGAGATGGCACCCGGGGTCTGGATTTTCGCTGCGCGGTTAACGCGCAACCCATCTCGCGTCGGACCATTCGCTCCGACATGCAAAATTGGAATATCGCTGTGACCGAATTTAGTAAGACGCCCCTTCTCGATACCATCCGCACGCCCGATGACCTTCGCAAGCTCAAGATCGAGCAGGTCCAGCAGGTTGCCGACGAGCTTCGCCAGGAAACCATCGACGCGGTTTCGGTAACCGGCGGTCACTTTGGCGCCGGCCTCGGCGTCGTCGAACTGACCACCGCCATCCATTACGTCTTCGATACGCCCCGCGACCGTCTGATCTGGGACGTCGGCCACCAGGCCTATCCGCACAAGATCCTCACCGGCCGCCGTGATCGCATCCGCACGCTGCGCACCGCCGGCGGTCTGTCCGGCTTCACCAAGCGCAGCGAGAGCGACTACGATCCGTTCGGCGCCGCGCACTCCTCGACCTCGATTTCGGCCGGCCTCGGCATGGCCGTGGCGCGCGACCTCTCCGGCGGCAAGAACAACATCATCGCCGTGATCGGTGACGGCTCGATGTCTGCGGGCATGGCCTATGAGGCGATGAACAATGCGGGCGCCATGAACTCGCGCCTGATCGTCATCCTCAACGACAATGACATGTCGATTGCGCCCCCGGTTGGGGCGATGAGCGCGTATTTGTCGCGGCTCTACTCCGGCAAGACCTACCGCACGCTGCGCGAGGCGGCAAAGCAGATCAACAAGCGCCTGCCGAAGATCATCGCCAACCGCGCCAACCGCGTCGAGGAATATTCCCGCGGCTTCATGATGGACGGCGGCACGCTGTTCGAGGAACTCGGCTTCTACTACGTCGGCCCGATTGACGGTCACAACCTCGACCATCTGCTGCCGGTGCTGAAAAACGTGCGCGACATGGAGACCGGCCCGATCCTGGTTCATGTCGTGACGCAGAAAGGCAAGGGCTATGGCCCGGCCGAAGCCTCCGCCGACAAATACCACGCCGTCGTCAAGTTCGACGTTGCCACCGGCGCGCAGGCCAAGGCCAAGCCGAACGCGCCCGCCTACCAGAACGTATTCGGCCAGAGCCTCGTCAAGGAAGCCGAGAAGGACGACAAGATCGTCGCTATCACTGCGGCGATGCCGTCGGGCACCGGCGTCGACATCTTCAACAAGGCCTTCCCCAACCGCACTTTCGACGTCGGTATCGCCGAGCAGCACGCGGTGACGTTCGCGGCCGGCCTCGCCACCGAAGGTTACAAGCCGTTCTGCGCGATTTACTCGACCTTCCTGCAGCGCGGCTATGACCAGGTGGTCCACGACGTGGCGATCCAGAGCCTGCCGGTTCGTTTCGCGATCGATCGCGCCGGTCTCGTTGGCGCCGACGGCGCCACCCATGCCGGCTCGTTCGACAATGCCTATCTGGGCTGTCTGCCCAACTTCGTGATCATGGCAGCCTCCGATGAAGCCGAGCTGGTTCACATGGTCGCCACGCAGGTTGCGATCAACGACCGCCCGAGCGCGGTGCGCTATCCCCGCGGCGAAGGCCGCGGCGTCGAGATGCCCGAAGTCGGCATTCCCTTCGAAATCGGCAAGGGCCGCGTCGTCCGCCAGGGCAGCAAAATCGCGTTGTTGTCGTTCGGCACGCGCATGGCCGAATGCGAAAAGGCCGCCGACGAACTCGCAGCCCACGGCCTTTCCACCACGATTGCCGACGCCCGCTTCATGAAGCCGCTGGACGTCGATTTGGTGCTGAAGCTGGCGCGCGAACACGAAGTGCTGCTCACGATCGAGGAAGGCTCGATCGGCGGCTTCGGCTCGCACGTCATGCAGACGTTGTCCGACAACGGTATGCTCGACGGCGGACTGCGGATGCGCGCGATGATCCTCCCCGACGAGTTCATCGACCATGACTCGCCGAACGCGATGTATGCCTATGCCGGCCTCGACGCCAAGGGCATCGTGGCCAAGGTGTTCGAGGCGCTCGGCAAGGATTACAAGGCCGAGACGGTCAAGCTCGCCTGAGATTGCATGGCGTTTTCGGGCGAAAGCCTGCCCCGGATTTGATCCGGGGTGGGAACCGGGTCGCGTCAAGAAAACGCGTCTGAAATGACCGGTGATCCCATGAAGATCTATCTGGCAGGCCCCGATGTATTCCTGCCAGACGCGATCGAGATCGGACGGCGCAAGGCCGAAATCTGCGCACGCCATGGCCTGACCGGGCTTTACCCGCTCGACAATATCGTCGACCTGTCGGCCAGTTCGGCGTCGCTTACGATCTTCAAGGCCAATGAAGCGATGATGGATGCGGCGGATGCCATTATTGCCAATTTGACGCCATTTCGGGGCCCCAGTGCCGACGCTGGTACGGTCTATGAACTTGGTTATGCGGCGGGTCGCGGCAAGTTCTGTCTCGCCTACAGCAACGACCCGACGGTCTATCGCGATCGCGTCGCGCGAATTTGCGACGTGACGACATCTGCCGACGGGCGGCTCGTCGACCCGGAGGGGCTTACCGTGGAAGATTTCGGCTGGCCGGATAATCTCATGATGATTCACGCGCTCGATCTGCACGGTTGCCCGCTGGTGACACCGCGTCAGCTATCTGCGGATATCTGGCACGACCTCACCGCGTTCGAGGCCTGCGTCGGCTTGGCGGTGGATCACGTCAAAGGCAAACCGAGCTGAAATTGGCTGACACGCACGACAACAAGACTGCTTCCCGCAAGCGCGCGGACGTGCTGCTGGTCGAACGCGGCCTGTTCGAAAGCCGGGCTCGCGCCCGCGCCGCGATCGAGGCCGGCGGCGTAACGGCCGACGGCAAACCAGTCGCAAAGGCGTCCGACCTGATCGCCGCCGACGCGAATCTCGCCGCGCAACCCGCGCATCCCTATGTTTCGCGCGGCGGCGTCAAGCTGGCGGGCGCGCTGGAACAATATCCGATCGAAATCGAAGACCATGTCTGCCTCGACGTCGGCGCATCGACCGGCGGCTTCACCGAGGTGTTGCTCGCGAACGGCGCCAGCCTCGTGTTCGCGATCGATGTCGGCCACGGCCAGTTGCATCCCTCGCTGCAGGGCCATCCCAAGCTCGTGTCGATGGAAGCGACCGATATTCGCGCCTTCGAAGGCAAGCGCCTGCCCGCACGACCCGACATCGTCGTGATCGACGTCAGCTTCATCTCGCTGAAAGCCGTGCTGCCGGTGGCGCTGTCGCTGGCGGCCGCCCCCATGCATCTGCTGGCGTTGATCAAGCCGCAGTTCGAGGCGGCACGAAAGCACTCCAAGCGCGGCATCATCCGCAATGCGATGGTGCATCAGGAAATTTGCGACGACATCGCGGCATTCGCGACCTCGCAGGGCTGCACCAACATCCAGATATTTCCATCCTCGATCACCGGCGGCGACGGCAACATCGAATTCTTCCTCGGTGCGCGCCGTGGCTGAAGCCGAACACCTTGTAATCGACCATGTTGGCCATCGCGGTGACGGCGTCGTCACGGCGGGCGGCATCAACGTCTATGTGCCCTACGCGCTCGGCGCCGAAACGGTCGAGGTCGAGCACGTGCCGGGTCATCCCGATCGCCGGCGGCTGATCAAGGTCGAACGCGCCAGCGCGGAGCGCATAGCACCCTTCTGTCCGCATTTCGGCGTCTGCGGCGGCTGCGCCATCCAGCATTGGGACGCCGAGCACTATCGCGCCTGGAAACGGGAAATCGTGGTCACGACGCTGGCGCAGGCCGGGATTGCTTGCGACGTCGCGCCCCTGATCGACGCCCATGGCCTTGGCCGACGCCGCATCACCCTGCACGCGCGGATGGGTACGCATGAAGTGCTCAAGGTTGGTTTTGCAGCGGCCGGTTCGCACGACATCATCCCGATCGACCGTTGCCCGATCCTCGACCCGCATCTGAACGGCGCGCTTGAGGCTGCCTGGGCGATCGCTGAACCGCTGATCTCGGTTGGAAAGCCGCTCGACATTCAGATCACGGCCACCAGCAGCGGCCTCGATGTCGACGTGCGTGGCTCCGGCGCGCTCGCGACAGCGCTGATCGCAAGGTTGTCTGATGTCGCCGAGCGGCACAAACTGGCGCGGCTGACGCGCCATGGCGAACTGGTGCTGATGCGAACGCCGCCGGTCGTCAGCATCGGTGCCGCCCAGGTAGCCCTGCCACCTGGATCGTTCCTGCAGGCGACCGTGGCCGGCGAGGAAGCGCTCGCAGCATTGGTCGCCGGCCACTGCAAGCGCGCCAAGCATATCGCCGACCTGTTTTGCGGCGTCGGCCCGTTCGCGCTTCGCCTCGCCAGCAAATCGCGGATCGCCGCCTTCGACAGCGACGCGGGCGCGGTTACCGCCTTGCAGAAGGCCGCGACATCGACGTCGGGCCTGAAGCCGGTCAAGGCCGAGGCGCGCGATCTGTTCCGCCGGCCGCTGATGCCACAGGAGCTGCGCGATTACGATGCGATCGTGTTCGATCCGCCGCGGCAGGGCGCGCAGGCCCAGGTGACGCAACTCGCGGCGAGCAAAATCCCGACAGTGGTAGCGGTGTCCTGCAACGTCACGACCTTCGCCCGCGACGCCAAAATCCTGATCGACGGCGGCTATACGATCGAGGGCGTGACCCCGGTCGACCAGTTTCGTCACACGCCGCATATCGAACTGGTGGCGCGCTTCGTGCGCAAGCGCTGAACCAGCAGCCGGGAACCTACCGCCCCCAGCGGTCCTGCCAGATCTTCTCACCGATCAGGCAATTGACCCGCGGCTCCTTCTCCTTGGCTGCAACCGGCACCACCGGGCGTTCCGGCGTGCGGCCCGCGATTTCGAGCAATAGTTTGGTCCGGATCGCTTCCTTGAATTTCTCGCGCTCCTTGATCGTCACCACGAACGAGCCGGGACCACCGATCACGCAATCCTCGTAGTAGGCATCCAGATTGTCGATATCCATGGTCGAGTAAGACGGCTCCTTCACCATGATCGGCAGACCATTGATGACGACCCCCTTTTCCAGTGCAGCATCGCGGGCGACGACGACAGGACCACCGTTGTTGTTCGGACCATCGCCGGAAATATCGATCACGCGCCGCAACCCGCGATGCGGATTCTCGTCGAACAGCGGCATCGCGAAATTGATCGCACCCGATATCGAGGTGCGCGACGCCCGGCGGATCGGGGTTTTCATGATCTCGTTGGCAACGGCATCCGCCGTTTCCGGACCATCGATCAATCGCCACGGAATGATAATCTTCTGGTCTGTGGAAGCCGCCCACTCGAAATACGTCACCGAGATCTTGCCGTGCGGGCCGCTCTTCAGCGCCTGCAGGAACTCCTTGGAGACGATGGCCTGGGCGTAACCCTCGCGCTGGATCGCCAGCTCATCCATGTCCATCGAATAGGAGACGTCGACGGCAAGAACCAGTTCGACATCGACGGTCGGTGTGGCTCCCTTGTCCGCCAATTGACGGCTCGGTGCAAAGCCAGGTGGATGGCCAAGTTGGCTCCTTGTGCCCGGCGCGGCGACCCCCGCGACGTCGCCACCGGCGAGTACGCCTGCCACAAGCACAGCTCCGATCGAGACATACCAGCGCATCGCTGCCCTCCCGTCGACTGGTGACAATGGTGACACGCAAATTGCGCCGCGCAAAGGGCAGATATCATCTGTCCTTCACATTTGGGTTAGCTCTCCACTGCCTCGATTCGAGGCAAGCGTTGCCGCGCCTCGATTCGCGATGGCGTTTTGACGGATCAGCCACGGAGCGGAGCAATGCTGTGATGTCCGATTTGAACAAATTCGGCATTCACCGCGACAGAAGGGGCGTGCGGCGACCAGGCCGCGGATGGCATGGACATGGGCATACCCCCGAAACGTCCCGAAATTGCGCGCCGGCGAATGTCGCCGCGCGCGGTCGTGCCGTCGGTCCTGCTGTTTTCCACGCTCGCCGTCGCGGCGGCGCTGTTGCTGCCACCGAAATTGTCGGGCGCGGCGCAGCCCGAGGCTGCGCAAGCGGAACCAGCGCTGAATTCGGCCAATGCCGGCGAACTCTGTCTGCGCCTTTCCGAGAATCCCAAGGGCTACATGAGCGACGAGGCGCTGCGCCGCCGCTGGACCTTGCGGAGCGAAAGCTGCACCCTGGCATTCGTCAATCAGCCCGAAAATACCCATTTCAAGGTCGCGGTGGCGCGATCGATGCCCTACGCAAGGAAGGTCGAGGCGCTGGCCCTGCTGCGCGAGGCCGCCGCACAAGGCAACGCCGAGGCCTATTACGAACTCTATGAGCATCACAAATCCTGGGACCGCGGCGACCTCGACAAGGTGCCGATGGTGACGCGCGCCGAGGCCGATCAGGCGCTGCACAAGGCAGCCGAACTCGGACATCCCTTTTCCACGCAGATGCTGGCGATCCTGCTCAACCGGGGTTCGACGGTGAAACGCGATCCGGTTGCCGCGCGGTATTGGGCCGAGCGCGCGGTCGCCAACCCGGCGAAGGACGCCCGCAAGGAAGACCTTCTGGCGCTGCTCGGCCGATTGCTGGTGACGTCGGACCGGCCGGACGAACGCGCCCGCGGCATCGACATCCTCGAGCGAATGGCAACGGCGGGCGTGTTCGGCGCCAAGCGGGAGTTGGCGATCGCCATCCGCAAGGACGACCCGGTTCGCGCGCGAACGCTGCTCGAAGAGTCCCTGCGGCCCGATCCCGGCGGCGCGCCGCCACCGCTGGCCGAAATGCTGATCGCCGGTGAAGGCGGCCCCGCCGACCCCAAGCGCGCCCTCGCTTTGCTCACGGCACGCACCGACACGACAGGCGTCAAGGACGTGCTGGGACGGCTCTATCTCGCAGGCAAAGTGGTGCCCCGCGACGTCCAGCAGGCGGCGAACCTGCTCGACCAGGCCGGCGTGTGGGACCTTGACGCGCGCACCGAGGTGGTGCGGATCCTTGCCGCCAATCCCGAGGTCCGGATCAAGAATTCCAAACATCTGCTCTATTACGCCACCGAAGCCGCGGAACTCGACGAACCCGGCGCGATGACCGCGCTGATCGACCTGAAACTGTCGAAAAACGCCCAGTTTCAGGACCGGCCCGGAGCCTGTAAACTGATCGAGACGGCCGTCAGCCGCGGCGATCAGAGCATGACGCAGCGCCTGGCGGATTGCCGCGCCGGCTAACAGCGCGCCCGTCGGAGCGTTCTCATTTTTTGACGCGTTTTCTTTACGCGAACCGGTATCCACTTCGCTTGAAAACGCTTTCGCCGCTTCGGAGCCGCCACAGGAATGATCGATACCGTCGCCAAGCCAAAAACAAAGGTCAAAACCAAGACCGAACGGCCTCGCCTGCACAAGGTCATTCTCGTCAACGACGATTACACCCCGCGCGAATTCGTGGTTACGGTGCTGAAGGCCGAATTCCGCATGACCGAGGATCAGGCCCACAAGGTCATGATCACCGCGCACCGCCGCGGGGTGTGCGTGGTCGCCGTCTTCACCAAGGACGTCGCCGAGACCAAGGCGACGCGCGCCACCGACGCCGGCCGCGCCAAGGGCTATCCGCTGCTGTTCACCACCGAGCCCGAGGAATAGCGGGACAGGTTGACCGCGGCTAGGCCGCCGACGTTTCGTCGGCCAGGCCAAAGACGCGCTCCGCCTTCGAGAAGCCGGCAATCGGAAACTCGCCAAGGTCGCTCCACCCTCCCCGGCACATGCCGGCGAAACCTTCCGATGCCACCACCGTGCGCTGCAGGCGGCTGGCGATCTTTTCCAGCCGCGCGGCGAGGTTCACAGCAGGACCGATGCAGGTGAAGTCGAGCCGGTTGCCGCCGCCGATATTGCCGTAGAGAATTCGCCCGACATGCAGGGCGACACCGAAACGGAAACGTTCGATGGCGTCGCCGATCGGATACTGCAATTCCGTGACGTTGGCTCGGGACTCACGGGCTGCTTCAAGCACGCGCGAACAAACCTGCTGTTCGTCACCGACATATTCGTCGATCGGAAACACGGCCAGCAATCCGTCGCCCATATACTTCAGGACCTCGCCGCCATGGGATCGGATCGCAGCGACCTGGCAGTCAAAATACTGGTTGAGGATGTCGACGACGGTCTCGGACGGCAGCCGGTCGGACAGTGCGGTGAAGCCGCGCAGATCGGACAGCCAGATCGCGGCATTCATCGATTCGGTATGACCACGGCGAATCTGTCCGCCCAGAATCCGTTCACCGGCGCGATTGCCGACATAGGTATCGAGCAGGCTCGACGCCGTACGGCGCAAACTGATGATCTCGATCACCCGCGCCAGCGGCGTTGTTATTTGTCGCAAAGCGGACAACTGTTCTTCGGTGAAGCCCCCCGGTTGCTTTGTGGTCCAGCTCGACGCGTGCACCGCACCGTCCGTGAACAACAGCGGCAGCGCGATATAATCCGTGACGCCTTCGGCGCGCATGTCCTCGACGATCGGAAAGCGCCTGCTCTGTGGGTCATCGACACGGGCGCGAACCTCCAGCCCCTGCTGAAACACATGGATCAGGGGACTGTTGTGAAAAACCGGCGAGTCGAGAATCTTGAAATCGACCGTTCCGAACTCGACCTCCGCGCCGAGCCGCCAGATGAAGTTGCGGCCGAAGATATCGGGATGCAGGGTTCGAACGAAGAAGCCGACGCGCCAGAGCGGCAGTCCGGCCTCCACCAGCCGCTCGCAGACTTCAGCCATCAGCCGCGGCGAGTTGACCACGGACCTTGCGCCGTCGATTAGCCAGTTGGTGATTTGGTGCAATTCGGAAGCGTTCATGGCGCGGGCATTTGTCGCGCAAGTTCGGCGCGCGTCAAGGCTGATATCGCAACCCGCCGGGATCGATGAGGGCTTCGCGCGATTTCTGATTTAATCGTCAAGGGACCAAAATCCTTCAGACAAGACACTTCCAGACAAGACACTTCCAGACAAGACTTGGCATTCTCGCGGCCTGATCTGCCCGAGGCTTGCTATCGAATTTCTTACCCTCCAAAAACAGAGGGCGCAGGGAATGCCGGATGCGCGCTGCACCCGCGATCTCGTGTGCGATTGTGCTAAGAAAGCTGCACACGAGCATACAGGGCAGCGGAGAACATCCGACATTCCCTGCGCAGTGGCTTTACGGCTTATGACGCGCTCTCCCCGGTGAGACGGCCTCTATTGCCACCGTCGCCCCTCGGAAGCGTTAGCTCTCGAAAGACTTGACGCCGTTACGGGCGCCAGGACCACACGCTTTCGCCGTACGCCTTTGCCGCGACCGTCAATCGCAACATCAGCGTCCACCGCATCCCCGCCCCTCGTCATGACGATGGCCAACGCCCCTCTGAGTGGGACGGGATGGCTATTGATGTGCAGGTGATTTGGGGTGGAAGGGAAGAGAAATGTTTTTGATTTTCGGAAATTTAGGACTTGACATGATTTCTGTAAATCGGAATTGATTTGCCCGTCGGGTTGATTTGTCGCACGCGAGCCGCGAGATTGCGCTTGCGTGCAAGGCGACTCAGTCAAGCTTTTGCAATTCATCTGAAAGGAAACTACGGTGTGAAAAGTAATGCAATCAGCCGTGGTCGATTTGGATGAATGTTGTTGGTCGGGTCGAAAGTGTTTGGCGCTATCCTGTGAAGAGCATGCGCGGCGAAATGCTGCCGGAAGCGTATGTCAGTTTCTCCGGAGTTTTGGGCGACCGCCTTTACGCGGTCCATAACTCGGCCGCGCCCACCGCATTTCCGTATCTGACGGCACGGGCTCGTCCGGACATGCTGCGCTATCGTCCGTTTTTCCGGGAGCCGGCGCGTTCCGTGCTGCCGAGCAATCTTGCCGAGGCCGAGGCGCGCGGGCCTGGCATCACCCCGCTTTTTCCGGGCTTTGAGGATCTGGCTGTCGATGTCGAGACGCCGTCGGGAGAAATTCTCGGGGTTGATGATGACAGGTTGCTCGGCGCGCTGACCGACGAGTCCTCGCCGGGCGCGCTGACCATGCGACGGTCGGATCGCGCCATCACGGATTGCCGCCCGCTGTCGCTGCTTGCGACCCGGACAATCGACGGCATCGGCCGCGCGGTGGGTGTGAGGCTCGACAAGCGCCGCTTTCGTGAAAACCTCTATGTCGATCTCAACTCCGGTGAAAGCTTCGCCGAAGACGCATTCGTCGGCCGCAGGCTGCGGATCGGTCCGAAACTGACGGTCCACGTTCTGGAACGCGACATCCGTTGTCGCATGATCAACCTTGATCCGGAGTCGCTCGAAGAGAACCCCGATATCTTGCAGTATATAGCCAAGAATCATGACAACAGAGCCGGCGTCTACGCCGCTGTGCTGGTGGAGGGTCTGGTTCGCCCGGGTGACGAGATCGTTCTTGAGGATTAGTCACGGCGTAGGCGGTTCTCTTTAACCCGCCGCTCCATGCGAGATGGCGGGTTAAAGGGAATCCGCCCTGCGGCCCTATTCAAGCCCCGCTGTGAAAACAAAGCCAGAAACGGAGCTTCAACCCATGCTCGTCTCAACCGCGAGAGCGGCGACGAAGCGATCGAGTTCTTCCTCGGTCGTATAGAGCGCGGGGCTGACACGGATGCACTGCCCCCTGGCTACGCCATCGCGGCGCACGGTGAGAACCTTGTGTCTGTCGCGCAAGGCGACGACCAACGCATTGTTGTCCTCGCGCGATCCCTTGTTCTTGACCCGGAATGACGTGATCCCTGCAGCCAAACCCGGCTCGTCCGGCGTCAGCACCTCGATGTTCGGCAACGCGCGCGCCTTTGCGACCCAGCGGTCGCGCAGATAGCGCAGACGTGCGGCCTTGGCCGCCGTGCCGATGGTCTCGTGTAACTTCAACGCCAGCGGGAGCGTCAGGATGGTCGCGAAGTTCGCGGTACCGGTATGGACGCGCGTGCGGATGTCGTTCGGATCGAAACTGCCGTCGCCATAGTGCCGGTCGATCGCATCCAGGCGGCCTTTCCGGATATAGAGGAAGCCAATGCCGACCGGCGCCCCGATCCATTTGTGCAGGTTGAAGCCGATGAAATCGACGCCGAGATCGGCGATTTGAAAATCGACCTGACCCCATGAATGCGCGGCATCGAGAATGACGTCGATGTTCTTCTCCCGCGCCATCGCGGCGATCTCCTTGACCGGGATGGTCAATCCGGTGCGATGGCTCAGATGGGTGAGCAGGATCAGCTTCAGCTTCGGCGTTTCGCGGATGGCTTTGGCGTAGGCATCGAGAATGGCCTGCCTGGTGGCGGGTTCCGGCAGCGCGATCTTGAAAACGCCGACGCCGCGCCGGTCTTTCAGCCACTCCATTGCGAATTGCATCGAGTCATAGTCGAGATCGGCGTAGAGAACGGAATCGCCGGGCTGGAGACGGTTATAATTGACAATGAGATTCTGCAGCGCCTCGGTCGCCCCCCGGGTGATGGCGATCTCGTCCTTGTCGACACCGGCCGTACGCGCGAGCGCGCTGACGACCGCGTCGGAATCGGCGCCGAATTTGGTGCGGGCATAGGCGGTATTCTGTTGATTGATCCTCTCCGTCTGGCGAAAATATTCAGCAAGAACCGGCCTGGCCATGATGCCCCAATAGCCGTTCTCCAGATTGGCCATGCTACGATCGACGTCGTAGAGCGACGCGACCTGCTCCCAGAACGCCCGGTCCTGCGAGATGCTGTCGCCAGTCCGCGTGAACGACGGAATAAACGATGGGCCACTTTGCGCGCTGGCGCTGCTCGCCGTGATGACGGTCGCCGCCGTGCCACCCAGCACGCCGCGCCGGGAAAACTGCGGGGACCGGTTCATGATAGCCTCCCTCGGATCAGGGGCGCTTGATCTCAATTTGAGACGACAGCTTCATGACATCAGCGTGTAGGGCGGGTTCTCTTGGACCCGCCGATCGATACGAGATGGCGGATTAAAGGGACGTCGCTCTACGAGCTTCAATTCAGCACAGTCAGCCGGCACGTGGTCTTGATTTCGACTAAAGAGATGTCGAATTTCCGCAGGTGTCAACGTCAGGGATGAATCATATGGCCACCTTTATCCTGATCCCCGGCGGCTGGCAGGGCGGCTGGGTCTACCAACAGGTGGCAGAGATATTGACCGCCCACGGGCACACAGCCATGCCGATCACGCTTTCAGGGCTCGGCGATGAGCCCGCCCCAACGGCCAATCTTGAAACTCACATTGGTGAGGTCGTCAGTGCCGTGAAGTCGCAGCAGAGCGACGTGGTCCTTGTTGGACAATCCTACGGCGGGATGGTCGTGAGCGGCGCAGCTGATGCTGCGCCATCGCAAATCCGGGCGCTGGTCTATGTGGACGCCTATGTGCCTGACACCGATGACTCGGTCTGGTCGCTGACGACGCCGCGGTTTCGAGATATGTTCGTCGCGGGCGCGAAGGCCGACGGACTAAACTGCGCGCCGCCTCCCACGCTTGACCCGCGATGCCGGCCGCATCCGATCGGGACGTTTCTCCAATCGATCAATCTCAGCGGACGCTGGCGTGAGGTGCCGCGCAAGACCTACATCGGTGCGCATGGGTGGGAGGGAAGTCCGTTCCTTGACCTCTATCAACGCCTGAGCGGCGAGCCGGAGTGGTCGACCTTTGCCCTCGATTGCGGGCACAATGTAGCACGGCTGCAGCCCGAGGCCCTGACGGAGATATTGCTGGCGCAGGTCGCGTAGGGCGGGTTCTCTTTAACCCGCCGGCCCATACGAGATGGCGGATTGAAGGGAATCCGCCCTCCGGCCCTCGGCTCGCTCGCGAAGGCGATCTATCCATTCGCCTTCGAAGCCAATCAATGCACGTTCAACCGGCCAACCGGGCGCTGTCTCGATCAGATGCAACAGGGTCCGCGCAAGTCCGAAGCAACCGTCTGGACCGAAGAGTTTCACTAACGCGCAAGCCTCTTCATCCGTGACAGGCGTTTGAACCTTCGACATCTGCTCCTCAAATGCTTGCATCGTTGGAACGGTAGCAGCCGCAGAGCTCGGAAGCGGTCCAAGTACGAGAAGCGCGCTGATCGCTTGCTGCATTTTTCTCTCCGCTACCACCCATAGCTCGCGTAGGGCGGGCTCTCTTTAACACGCCATCTCGTAATCGTGCGGCGGATTAAAGAGAACCCGCCAACGGAGCTTCCGCCGTCATTGCGAGCGAAGCAATCCACACTTGTTTTTTTGGCTGCTATGGATTGCTTCGCTGCGCTCGCAATGACGGTTGTGGGAGCTTCGCGCCAACAACGCAAAAAAATCCGCCGGAGAAATCTCCGGCGGATCGTTGTTGTTGCGTAACCTGAGGCAGTCCTACGCCTTCATGCTCGCCTTTACCGCCTCCGCCGTGATCGGCAACGCGCGGACGCGGGCGCCGCAGGCGTTGAAGATGGCGTTGCCCAGCGCGGGCGCGATCACGGTCACCGCCGGCTCGCCGACGCCGGTCGGCTTTTCGCCGTTGGCGATGACGTTGACGGCGACTTCCGGCATCTGGCTCATGCGGAGCGGGGTGTAGGTATCGAAGTTGGTCTGCTCGATACCGCCGTCCTTCAGCGTCGCCTTTTCATACATCGCGAGCGAAAGGCCCCACAGCGCCGCACCCTCGACCTGGGCGCGGATGTTGTCGGGATGCACCTGCATGCCGACGTCGGTGGCCACGGTCAGCTTCTTGACCTTGACCTCGCCGCTCGGCGAAACCGCGACATGGGCCACGCAGGCGGTCCAGCTCGCGGTCGCCCGCTCCTGCGACGACACGCAGGCCACGCCCATGCCTTCTCCCTTGGGGAGTTTGACGGTGCCGTAGCCGGCCATGCCCATCGCCGCGAGCAGGGTGCTGCGCAGACGCTGCGCGCCACCATCGTTCTTGCCTTTGCCGTCGAGCAGGGAGATCCGGTACTCGGCGGGATCCTTGCCGGCGGCGTGGGCGAGTTCGTCGATCATGCTTTCGACCGCCCAGAAGGTCCAGCCCGGTGCGACCGACCGCAGCTGTCCCGACGGGGTGGCGTTGTGCGCCATCTCGTTCTTGATGGCGCGCACATTGTGATTGGGCACGGAATAGAAGAAATCCGCCCCGTTCACGGTGAACGCATCCAGCGGCCCCTTCTTGTCGACCGAAGGCGACAGGAAATCGGGGATGCCCCAGCGCTGGGTCGGCCACGCGCTGACCACGTCGTGATTGAGCGCGATCAGTTTGCCGTCGCCATCGAGGCCCGCCTTGACCTTCTGGAAGGTCAGCGGCCGCGAATAGTCCATGGTCATGTCGTTTTCGCGGGAATAGATCACCTTGACCGGCTTGCCGACGGCTTTCGCCGCCTGCACCGCGGGCACCATCATGTCGGCATCGAGACGCCGGCCGAAGCCGCCGCCCAGCCACATCTGATGCATCACGACGAACTTCGGATCTATACCGGCGGCGCCCGCCGCGATCGCGCCGGAGCGCGTCGCGAACTGGTTGCCGGAATAGATATTCAGGATGTCGCCCTTGAACTCCGCGGTGGCGTTCATCGGCTCGAGCGGCGCATGGATGTTGATGCTGGTGGTGTATTCCGCCTCCAGCACTTTCGCCGCGGTGCCGAAGGCCGCCGCGGTATCGCCGTCTTTGACGAAGAACTGCCCGGAATCATCCAGCTTCTGCAGCCGCTTCGCCTCTTCCAGCAGCGACTCGCTCGACAGCTTGGCGTTCGGACCATTGTCATAGGCGATCTTCAGCGCTCCCGCCGCTTTCTTCGCATTGGCATAGGTATTGGCTACCGCCACCACCCAGCCAGTCGTGCTGCCGGTCTTGTCGTCGAGCGTCACTGCCTTGATGAAGCCCGGCACTTTCTTGGCCGCGGAATCATCGACCGATTTCACCGTGGCGCCAAAGCGCACCGGCGGGGTCACCACAGCGCCGTAGACCATGCCCGGCAGATTGACGTCGATGCCGTATTTGGCCGTGCCGTTGCTCTTCGGGGGAATGTCGAGCTGCGGAACGGAAACGCCGACCATGGTGTATTGATCGGGAGTCTTGAGCTTGATCGCCTTGAGTTCGTCGGGCGTGAAAGTCTTGGTGATCTTGCCGCTCTTGACGATGTCGGCGAAGCTCATCGACTTCTTCGACTTCGGATGCGACACGGTGGAATCGCGCACCACCAGTTCGCCGGCGGGAACGCCCATGATCGTGGCCGCCGCCTGCGTCAGCGCGATCCGCCCGGCGGCGCCCGCGCGGCTCATCGCATCGAAGTTCATCATCGTCGACCAGCTGCCGCCGGTGATCTGCGCGCCCAGGACGGGATCGTTGAACTTCGGATCGTTGGAGGCAAGCTGAACCCGCATGTCCTTCCAGGACGAGCCGAGCTCTTCGGAAACGATCTGCGCCATGGTCGAGGCGATGTGCTGGCCCATATCGGCCTTGCCGCACGTCACGGTGACCAATCCATCCGGTCCGATCGAGTACCAGACGCTGGGATCGAACTTGGCCGGTGCCGCCAGCGCCTGATCGGCGCCGAGCAGGCCGGGAACGGCGGAGTAGCCGAGCGCGAGGCCTGCGGCGGCGGTGCCGACGAGGAATGAACGGCGGCTGAGGTCGGCGGGTTCGCCGGATATCTTTTTCACGTGAGTGTTCATGTGGGCCTCCGCTCGGTGCCGGCGTTGGACGCGGTGCGCATGTCGGCGGCGGCGCGCAGGATCGCCTTCTGGATGCGGGAATAGGTCATGCAGCGGCACAGATTGCCGTCCATATGCGCAACCACTTCTTCCTTGGTCGGATTGGAATTCTTGGAAAGCAGCGAAGCCGCCTGCATGATCTGGCCGGACTGGCAGTAGCCGCATTGCGGAACCTGCTCGAGGATCCAGGCCTTCTGCAGCGGGTGATCGCTCTTGGCGCTGAGGCCTTCGATGGTGGTGATCTTCTTGCCGACGGCCTCGCTGACCGGGGTCTGGCAGGACCTGACGGCTTCGCCGTTGACGTGAATCGTGCAGGCGCCACACAGGCCGGCGCCGCATCCGAATTTCGTGCCGGTCATCTGCAATTGCTCGCGGATGACCCATAGCAGCGGCGTATCGCCCGCCGCCTCGACGGACATATTCCGCCCGTTGATATTCAGATTTGGCATTTGCGCTTCCCCTTCCGGTGCATGAAGCCGCTTACGGCGGCAATCACTGTTGGGTATTCCTGGCACCCACCGGCTCGATGTCAGTTGGCGCGCAGAATGATACCGATCCGAATTAGAGGCAATGCAATTTGGAATCGTTCGAAGAGAATAAAATTTTGAAAAATCTGGTTGTGCGCTGCGGCAAGATGTTGCGCGTGCCCTTGATTTGGAATGCGCCGGCGTGGGCACGGTCCGCCATTTCCGCATTTCCCAACCGCCGAAAGATCGCGCTAGGATGCCACCGGATCGAAATCGCACATTATCCTGGCCGGAAAATCGCAATGCCGAAGATCAACCGTGACGGCGTCAACATCTATTACGAGGTGCATGGCAGCGGCCCACCGCTGCTCTTGACCCACGGTTATTCCTCGACCTCCGGGATGTGGCAGGGCCAGATCGAGGCGCTGTCGAAGCATCACAAACTCGTGTTGTGGGACATGCGCGGCCACGGCCAGTCGGATTATCCCGATGATCCCGCAGCCTATAGCGAAGCGCTGACGGTGGCCGACATGGCAGCATTGCTCGACGAGGTCGGCGCGGACAAGGCCATCGTCGGCGGGCTGTCGCTCGGCGGCTACATGTCGCTGGCGTTCTATCGCAGCCATCCCGAGCGCGTGCGCGCGCTGCTGATCATCGACACCGGACCCGGCTTCAAGAAGGACGAGGCGCGCGAGGTCTGGAACAAGCGCGCCCGTGACACCGGCGACCGCTTCGATCGCGAGGGCCTGGACGTCCTGAAATCCGCCAGCCGCGAACGCTCGGGCGTCAGCCATCGCGATGCCTCGGGACTGGCGCGGGCCGCGCGCGGCATGCTGATCCAGCGCGACGCGCGCGTGATCGAATCGCTGCCCGACATCAAGGTGCCGTCGCTGGTCGTGGTCGGCGCCGACGACACGCCGTTCCTGGCCGCATCCGATTACATGGCGGCAAAAATTCCCGGCGCGAAGAAGGTGGTGGTTCCGGCCGCCGGCCACGCCGTCAACATCGATCAGCCGCAGGCCTTTATCGAAGCGGTGCTGCCGTTCCTTGATGGCCTAGATGCAAAGGCCGCCACGAGGGCCGCGACATGAAGGCGATTGCCACCGCGGCCTTTCTGATGGTGTCAGGCACTTTGGCACCCGTGCTTGCACAACATCTGCCGCCGTTCGGCGGCCCCTACCCGCCCCCGTTCACTGAAACACTGTCGAACACCACGCCGCTGGTGTTCGGCATGGATGCGATGGAAGCCGAACGCGCGCTTGGAACTCCGCTCAATTACGTCAAGGGACGGCCGGGCGATGAGGTGTTCCTCACCTTCCGCGATCTCGGCGGCAGCGGGTTGTTTCCCAGCAAGCACCGGCTCTATCTGCAATTCCGCAAAGGCCGGCTGGCGGGCTGGAAGGGCGACTGGGGTCACAACTGGATGTGGCAATAGCAGCCGCCTTCGCTGCAACTGGCTTCGTGCAACCCTTCAACGAAAAGCAAATCTTCAACAAAAAGCAAACCTGCAACAAAAAGGATGACCCGTGGGACAGGATATTACACTGACGGCTTCGGACGGTTTCAAACTCGGCGGCTATCGCGCCGATCCCGCGGGCGCGCCCAAGGCGGCCATCGTGGTGATCCAGGAGATCTTTGGCGTCAATCACCATATTCGTTCGGTGTGCGATCGCCTTGCAGGCGCCGGCTATGTCGCGATCGCGCCGTCGATCTTCGACCGTATCAGCCCGAACTTCCAATGCGGCTATTCGCCGGATGAGGTCGCGAACGCGCGCAAATTCATCGCCAATCCGGATTGGCCGGCGATGTTGCTCGACACCCAGGCCGCGATCGATACGGTCAAGAGCGTGGGCCCGGTCGGCATCATCGGCTTCTGCCTCGGCGGCAGCATCGCTTTCGCCGCTGCGACCAAGCTGACGGGGCTATCGGCCGCGGTCGGCTATTACGGCGGCGCCGTCGTCCGCTTCGCCGACGACAAACCGAAAGTGCCGACGCAACTGCATTTCGGCGAAAAGGACGCCGGCATTCCGCTGACCGACGTCGAGACCATCAAGACCAAGCGGCCCGACGTCGAAGTCTTTGTCTATCCCGGCGCGCAGCACGGCTTTCACTGCGACGAGCGGGCCAGCTACGACAAAGCCAGCGCCGACATCGCCTGGCCGCGCAGCCTCGATTTCTTTGCAAAACATTTGAAGTGACGGCAACGGCGTCATTCACCCGTCGCCCCGGCGAAGGCCGGGACCCATACGCCGCAGCCCTCATTGTTGCAGAGGTCTCTAACGCCAGCGTGCTCATCGATAGGCCGCGGCGTATGGGCCCCGGCCTTCGCCGGGGCGACAATGATTACTCGCCCTTGACGCCGGTGGCTTTCACCACATCCGCCCAGCGTGCGTAGTCGCGGCGCAGGGTGGCTTCGAAGGTTTCCGCCGTACCGCCGACGGGCATCAGGCTGACCGTCTCGAGCCCCGCGGTGCCCTCAGGGGATGCGATGATGCGGGCCAGCTCCGCGGACAGTTTCGTGACGATGTCCTTGGGCGTTGCAGCGGGCACGAAGACACCAACCCAACCTTCGGCCTCAAAGCCGGGGAAGCCGAGTTCGGCCAGCGTCGGGACGTTCGGCAACTGGGTCCTGCGCTTTTCGCCGCCGACCGCCAGCGCCCGGACCTTGCCTGCCTGGATTTGCGGGCCGGCCGTGGTCAGATCGACGAAGCCCGCGGTCACCGTGTTGTTGAGCAGATCGTTCACCAGCGGCGCCGCGCCACGATAGGGAACATGGGTCATGTCGATGCCCGCGTTCTTCTTCAAGAGTTCGCCGTAGAGATGCGACGTCGTCGCGTTGCCGAACGAGCCGTACGGCACCTTGCCGGGGTTCGCCTTGGCGTGATCGATCAGTTCCTTGACCGTCTTGATCGGCTGCGCCTCGGGGACCGTCAGCACGATCGTCGACAGCCCGACCTGGGTCACCGGCGCGAGATCCTTGAAGACGTCGTAGGGCAGTTTCCCAACCAGGCTCGGCGCCTGGATGATCTGGGTGATGGCGACCAGCACGGTGTAGCCGTCGGGCTGCGCCTTGGCGACGTAATCATTGCCGACCACACCGCCGCCGCCCGACTTGTTTTCGACGACGACGGGCTGCTTCCACGCCTCCGACAGTTTGTTGGCCAGGAGGCGTGCCGAGACGTCGGTGGCTCCGCCCGCGGGATACGGCACCACGAAGGTTATTCGCCGCTCCGGATAGGACTGCGCCGCCGCCTGTTCCGCGGACACGCACACGGCCGTCATGGCAATGCCTGCGATCATTGCAGCTGAAATTGCAGTGCGCACGAGCTTGGTTGGCAAACGGATGCTCATCTTATCTCCAAGTGATTTTGATAGGTTGATATCGCTGGATTGCGTTGACGGCGGCTTATGCCGCTGGCCTGTGAGAGGCAAGTTCCGATCCGGCGCTCCGCGCCGAATGCGCTGATTCACCACAGCCAGCCAATGGCACTGATAACGGTAATGCCGCTGCACGGAATGATCGGAACAGCGCCGCTAGAACCAGCGCTCGCCGACCAGCACCGTATCGCCCGGGCTGATCGAGGTACCGGGCGGAACAACGTAGCGCGCGGTTCCGGAAGCATCGGTGTGTGTCACAGTCACGCGGTCACGGCGCGCGCGGGGCGAGAAACCGCCGGCAATCGCAACCGCGCTTTCGACGGTCATGTTGGGCACGTAAGGATATTGCCCGGGCGCCGCCACTTCGCCGAGGATGAAGAACGGCCGGTAGGCTTCGATCTCGACCGCGACGGAGGGATCACGGATGAAGCCGGCACGCAGTTTGGCTGCGATCTCGGCTGCGAGACCGGCGGGCGTGCGGCCGCGCGCCGGCACCGAGCCGATCAGCGGTATCGTGATCGAGCCGCCGGCATCGATCGCGTAAGTATTGGTGAGGCCTTCCTGGCCGTAGACCACGACGCGCAGCCTGTCGCCGGCATCGAGATGATACGACGTGTCATATCGGACCGGTTCGGCGTAGGCGACGGGCGCCGCGACAACCACGGGAGCGGGCGCGTAAACTGGACGCGGCGTTCTGGCAAAGGACGCGCGCATCGCGCTGATGGCGCCGCCGCCGCTATTGTCCACGACGACGACCGGCGCCGGCGCCGCGCCATAGGTCATGGCGTCGAGATCGGCTTGCGGCGCGACCGCGACGGGTCCAGCCGTGCGCATGCACCCCGACAGAGCGAGCGCGGCCATCATCGCAGTGATCGAAAATCGAAACGCGCGCGCAACTCGCACCGGAGCCATCCCTCAAAGCGAGACAGCTCTAGTCTTGCACCGGTTATGGTTAACAAAGCGTTTTTTTGGGGTGCGGTGCGGTGGGAGACTCCCTCTCCCCGTTCTTACGGGGAGAGGGTTGGGGTGAGGGGCTCTCACCGCGAGGGTGGTGTAGATCGTTAGACCTGTACCCCCTCACCCGGATTGCATCTGCGATGCAATCCGACCTCTCCCCGCAGGCGGGGAGAGGTGAAGAAAGAACTAGTCAATCAAGCGGTCACGCCGACGCCGATCGGGCACGACACGCCGGTGCCACCCAGCCCGCAATAGCCGGCCGGATTCTTGGCGAGATATTGCTGGTGATAGTCCTCGGCAAAATAGAATTCGCCTGACGGTGCGATCTCGGTAGTGATGGCGCCAAGACCCTTGGCCGCCAGCGCCTTCTGGTACATCGCCTTCGACGCATCGGCGGCTTTGCGTTGCGCATCGCTGAGCGTGTAGATCGCGGAACGATATTGGGTGCCGACATCATTGCCCTGGCGCATGCCCTGCGTCGGGTTGTGATTTTCCCAGAACGTCTTCAGCAGCGCTTCGTAGGAGAACTTCTTCGGATCGAACACGACCAGCACCACTTCGGTGTGACCGGTGCGGCCCGAGCAAACTTCTTCGTAGGTCGGATTGGGCGTGTGGCCGCCGGCGTAACCGACGGCGGTCGCAAAAATGCCCTCGCCGAGTTGCCAGAACTTGCGTTCGGCGCCCCAGAAACAGCCGAGCGCGAACACCGCCTGCTCGAGACCTGCGGGATAAGGCGGCTGCAGCTTGCGGCCGTTGACGAAATGGGTTGACGCGGTCGGGATCGGCGTGGCGCGGCCCGGCAGCGCTTCGGCGGCACTCGGCAACGCGGTGGTCTTGCGCATGAACAACATGGATTGCCTCCAGGCGGAACATCGGCTGGCGCGCAAACGGCGGCAGCCGGCTGACTTCTATATAAGGCTTTACGCGGGTTGCCGCAGCCCTGTTAAGCAAGCCTCCTTACGCAGCCTTGGCAACGCCTGGCCTTTGCTGAACCAAAGCCTGTCAGTCCCGCGAATAGCCGATCAACGGCTTGCGGGGCCGGAACAGGATCATCAAGAGAATGCCGAACACGCCCAGCACCGCGAAAACCGGCTGGTCCAGCAGGACCTTGATGACGCTGTTCCAGAGCCAGGGCGCGGCACCCTCGACCGACGTGCGAAACGCCAGCTGGCTGGACTGGTGGATGTCGTTCCAGAACTGCCCGAAGCGGGTGAAACGCAGGGTCTGGTCGGCGACATACCGTGCGCCGTCATAGACCATAAAGATGAATCCGCCGGCTAGGAGCAGCAGGCCAATTAGCCGGAAGAAACCGCGGATCATGCGTCACCTTATACCTGTCGGGCCCGGAAGGCCGTCAGCCCAATACCGGGCTCCCCTAATAAATTCAACCTCGTCAGCACCTTATGCGCCATTTCCGGCTGGATTTTCCGATTTTTGGTGGGTCCAGAAAGCGTTGACGGTGCAGAACCAGCCCTCTATAAGACCCCCAATGGCGGCGGGCGCAATCCCGCCGCCGCTGTTCTTTGAGCCGCGCCGCGGTGGGAGCATTTTGGCTTCCGAGCATGGCGACCTCAAGGACACCCTGAAACACACCAGCGCAATTTGAACGGCCGGCGCGCTCAAGCCCGACCACCCGAGCGATGACAGCCGAAGGATAGTTGAGAACATGGCCAATACCACTTCCGCCAAGAAGGCGACCCGCAAGATTGCCCGCCGCACCATCATCAACAAGTCGCGCCGCACCCAGATGCGTGGTGCGGTTCGCACCGTCGAAGAAGCCATCAAGAGCGGCGACCGCGATGCAGCGTTGAAGGCGATGGCGCACGCGGAACCGGAACTGATGCAAGCCGCGCAGCGCAACATCATTCACAAGAACAACGCGAGCCGGAAGGTGTCACGCCTGACGCACCAGATCGCCAAGCTCGCGAAATGAACTGACGAAAAAAATATTCGTCAAAGAAGCCCGGCCTTGGCCGGGCTTTTTCTTTTTCCAGTTCGATTGTCCCGTTGCTGCACAGCAGAGCGCGTGTCATATTTCTTCGGCCCCGTAGTTTTACGCGGTGCAGTTTGTTGCAACGGCAATGCTGTGCGCAGACGCGAGATGCACAGCGAGTTTTGCTGCGCGAGGTTCCAAAAGATTCCCGCTGTTTGCCCGCAACAGCCACGCGAGAGTTACCCTAAAAAAGAATCGCGAAAAACTTCGTCTCGCTAATCACTTATCCACATAGCGACTTCAAGCGGTTTGAAAAATGGTCTGCGCAAGCGCGATTGTAACGGTTTCTTAAAATTTTTCTCGAGTGCGTCGAAAATTGTCACGATGCGCAAGCGCGCGCGAATCTGTTCACGAATCCAAAACGTTGCTTTCGAGTGTCACAATTGCAACCCGGCCACACAGCCGAGGACTCGGTCACACACGTCGATTCACGGATTGTCAGAATTTCCGCTTGGTGTACATCTAGTGTCGTTCGCGACGCCCACGGCTCTCCAGACCAGCGCGGTTTGAGACCCAAGGGTGGACGTGCAAATCGGCGGCGGTGTGCGCGTTAGCGACGCTTTCCAAGCGATGCTAAGTTGGTAACTCATAGCAATATGAGAATGGTTGTTCTGTGTCTAAATTTCTCAGGCGTGGCGTGCAGGTTTCGCGTGTCGATGACTAGGGAGATAAGGCAAGTGTTGGCAACCGCAGCGTTGGGAACGCGGAGTGCGTGAACGTGTTGAAGACGACAGACTGAGGTTACGCGGCGGCGCAGCGCCGGGCAGATGTCCGGTAGCGGCAGACTGACTTTGAAAACACTTTCGACATGACAACTCGCCGCGTTCTCGCGGCGAGAGGGGGAGGCACTATGCTTTACGGAATCGCGGCATTAGACGGACGCATTTCACAACAGACCGTATTGGTTGCTCCAGCCTTCTTTTCCAACCATTCCTCGGTGCGAACTCCGGACGGGCCGTCGAGTACGCGCTGACCTCGCGGGAAACCTTCTTCTCCAACTGAAAATCTGACCAGCGGCGTTCGCGCCGAACGGTCGATCTATGTCCGGAGTTGAAGCCCCGCGTGAGGTCGCGCCTTGCAGCACCCCTGTTGGCAGGAACCCTGCAAGGCGAATTAGCAACGAACATTACTCTTTCAGAAAAGTTATCAGGCAATGACGAATATCGAACAGGATCGCTGGTCGCGGGTGAAGGGTCGGTTGCGGACGACGGTAGGCGAAGACGTCTATTCGAGCTGGTTCGCGCGCATGGATCTGGAAGGCGTGCAGGACGAGAACGTCCATCTTTCGGTTCCGACCCGGTTCCTCAAGAGCTGGATCCAGGCGCATTACGCCGATCGCGTTCTCGCCTGCTGGCAGGCCGAGATGCCCGAAGTGCACCGGATCGACCTCACCGTGCGCACGGCGATGCGATGCGCCGCACCCGCGAAGGAAGCTCCCGCGCCGGCCGATCAGCGCCGCGTCGAGCATGCCAACGGTCGCCCCGCGCCCGAGCTGCGCGCCACCGCGACCGCGCCGGTGTCCGCGAGCCATGATGCGCTCGGCGGCTCGCCGCTCGACCCGCGCCTCACCTTTGCAAGTTTCGTGATCGGCCGCTCCAACACGCTGGCGCATGCGGCGGCCCGCCAGGTCGCCGAAGGGCGGCGCGGCGATGCCGTGATGTTCAATCCTCTCTATATTCACGCCGGCGTCGGCCTCGGCAAAACCCATCTGCTGCAGGCCGTCACGTGGGCCGGCAATTCCGGCAACGAGCGCAAGGTGCTCTATCTCACCGCCGAGAAGTTCATGTACGGCTTCGTCGCGGCGCTGAAGACGCAGACGGCGCTGGCCTTCAAGGAAGCGCTGCGCGGCATCGACGTGCTCGTGATCGACGATCTGCAGTTTCTGCAGGGCAAATCGACCCAGGCCGAGTTCTGCCATACGCTGAACGCGCTGATCGATGCCGGCCGCCAGGTCGTGATCGCGGCCGACCGCCCGCCGTCCGATCTCGAAAGCCTCGATGATCGCGTGCGCTCGCGGCTGGCCGGCGGCCTCGTCGTGGAAATGGGTTCGCTCGGCGAAGAGCTTCGGCTCGGCATCCTCAAATCGCGCGTCGCCGCGGCCCGTGCCCATCATGCGAGCTTCGACGTGCCGGAACCGGTGCTGGACTATCTCGCGCGCACCATCACCCATAACGGCCGGGATCTCGAAGGCGCCATCAACCGGCTGCTCGCGCACTCCAAGCTCAACGCCCAGCCGGTGACGCTGGAAATGGCCGAGCGCGAAGTCCGCGACCTGATCCGTCCGCAGGAACCGAAGCGGATCAAGATCGAGGACATCCAGCGCGTGGTGGCCCGGCAATATAATGTCAGCCGTTCGGACCTGTTGTCCTCCCGGCGTACCGCCAATGTGGTTCGCCCGCGCCAGGTCGCGATGTACCTGGCCAAGACGCTGACGCTGCGCTCGCTGCCCGAGATCGGCCGCCGGTTCGGCGGACGCGACCACACCACGGTGCTGCACGCCGTGCGCAAGATCGAGGCACTGGTGTCCCGGGATACGGCGCTGTCGGAAGAAGTGGAATCGCTGAAGCGCCAATTGCAGGAATGAACGGCAGTCGTTCCGGCCTAGTGCGCAATTGCGCACGGGCGCCGGAACCCATACTCCGCGGCCGGGCTTTTGGGCACCTTGGCTGACGGCTTATGCAGCCACGAACGCCTGTGGTTATGGGTCCCGGCCCGTGGTGCGCAATTGCGCACCACGCCGGGACGACGGTGAATTTGCCCGCAAACCGTGGGAAACGGCGTCGTAATCCCTTGCGCTTAAACCCTATCCGCGCCACCTTGCGGTCCCCCCGAAGGTTTGATCAAGTCCCATCTTGATCCGGCTTTTCGGGTTTCAATGGCCGCGGCGTGCCTTCAGGGCCGCCCGGCTTTTCCATCTTAGGGATCAGGCGGGTATTGCAATGAAGGTCACCGTCGAACGCGCGCAACTCCTGAAATCGCTGGGCCACGTCCATCGCGTGGTCGAGCGCCGCAACACCATCCCGATCCTCGGCAACGTGCTGATCCGTGCCGAGAACGCCAAACTGTCGCTGAAGGCGACCGACCTCGATCTCGAGGTGACGGAAACCCTGGCAGCGGAAACCGGAACCGCCGGCTCGACCACCGTGCCGGCGCACATGTTCTACGACATCGTCCGCAAGCTGCCCGATGGCGCGCAGATCGTGCTGGAGGCCGACGGCGACCGTTCGGTGCTGGCGATCCGCGCCGGCCGTTCGCGCTTCACGCTGCAGACCCTTCCCGAAAGCGATTTCCCCGATCTGGCTGCCGGCGACATGACGCACTCGTTCTCGCTGGCCGCCGCTGACGTCAAGCGCCTGATCGACCGCACCCAATTTGCGATCTCAACCGAAGAGACCCGCTATTACCTCAACGGCATCTATTTGCACTCGGCCGGCAGCGCCAAGGCTGCGACCTTGCGCGGGGTAGCGACCGACGGACACCGGCTGGCGCAGATCGATCTGGCTCTCCCGAAGGGCGCCGTCGGCATGCCCGGTGTGATCGTGCCGCGCAAGACCGTCGGCGAAGTGCAGCGGCTGATCGAGGACAATGAAGCCGAAGTCTCGATCGAATTGTCGCAGGGCAAGATCCGCTTCACCCTCGGCAATGTGGTGCTGACCTCGAAACTGATCGATGGCACCTTCCCGGATTACGGCCGCGTCATTCCGCAGAACAACGACAAGGAACTGATCGTCGACAAGAAGGATTTCGAGGCCGCGGTCGACCGCGTCTCGACCATTTCGAGCGAACGCGGCCGCGCGGTGAAACTGGCGTTGTCGGCCGGCAAGCTGGTGCTCTCGGTGACCAACCCGGATTCCGGCAGCGCCACCGAAGAACTCGAAGTCGAATACGCCTCCGACGCGCTCGATATCGGATTCAACTCGCGCTATCTCCTTGATATCGCCGCCCAGATCGAAGGCGAGGTCGCGGTGCTGCGGCTGGCCGATCCCGGCTCCCCGACCCTGGTGCAGGACAAGGATAACAAAGGCGCGCTCTACGTGCTGATGCCGATGCGGGTGTGACGGTCCACTTGTCATTGCCGGGCTTGCTGCCCAAATTGCGTCATGGCCGGGCTTGTCCCGGCCATCCACGTCTTAGGCGCAGTAAAGACGTGGATGCCCGGCACAAGGCCGGGCATGACGAAAGAGTTTCGTTATGACCCCCTCCCGCATCCACAAGCTGACACTGACGCATTTTCGCAATTATCGGGCGGGGAGCGTGCAGACGCGCGGCGACGTCGTGGTGCTGGTGGGGCCGAACGGCGCCGGCAAGACCAATTGCCTCGAGGCGATCTCGTTTCTATCGCCGGGACGGGGCTTGCGGCGCGCGACGCTGGAAGATGTCGCCGACAATCAGGGCAACGGCTCCTGGGCCGTCTCCGCCGAAGTCGAGGGCGCGCTGGGGCTGGCGACGCTGGGCACCGGGATCGATGCGCCCGGAAATGAAAACAGTTCCACTGGCCGCCGCTGCCGGATCGACCGCGAGCCGGTCGGCTCGGCGACCGCGTTCGGCGATCATTTGCGCATGGTGTGGCTGACGCCGGCGATGGACGGACTGTTTCTTGGCGCAGCCTCGGAACGGCGGCGCTTCTTCGACCGGCTGGTGCTGGCGATCGACAGCGAACATTCCAGCCGCGTGTCGGCGCTGGAGCGTTCGCTGCGCTCGCGCAACCGGCTGCTCGAAGTTCGCAATTACGACGACCATTGGTGCGACGCGATCGAGCGCGAAACCGCCGAGCTTGCGGTCGCGGTCGCGGCCACCCGCGGCCAGACCGTCACAAAACTCGCAGCGATGCTGCGCGAACGGGGCGCGGCTTCCGCGTTTCCGTCGGCGCAGATCATGCTCGACGGCTGGATGGAGAATGCGCTGGTGGGCGAGCCCGCGACGGCCGTGGAAGATCGCTACCGCGAGATCCTGCGCGCGAGCCGCCCGCGCGACGCCGCGGCAGGCCGTACGCTGGACGGCCCGCATTTGACCGACCTGCAAGTGGTCTACGCGCCGAAGAACATGCCGGCGCGCGATGCCTCCACCGGCGAACAGAAGGCGCTGCTGATCGGGCTGGTGCTGGCCCATGCCACGCTGGTCGCCGAGATGACCGGCATCGTGCCGCTGTTGCTGCTCGACGAGGTCATCGCACATCTCGATCCGGGCAGGCGCAAGGCGCTGTTCAATGAGCTGGAAAAACTCGGCGCGCAGGTCTGGATGACCGGCGCCGATCCGGCGGCATTCGCCGATATCGGCGCATCCGGCGAGGTTTTCGACGTGGATTCCGGCCACGTCACCCGCCGCGCCTGAGCCCGGTTGAACCTCAACGCCCACCCGCGCGACTAGACTCCAGCAATCGCGCCACGACGCGCGGCCATCGCTGCTGCGCCTGTCAGGCATCGGCAATATCCGGAGATACCCATGTTTGGAACGACGCGCGGGATGCTGGTCCCGGCACGGAAACATCTGTTTGCTGTCACCCTCGCGGTGATTGCCTGCGCGCCGGTTGCCGCCAGTGCCAACTCCGACATGGTCGATGTCAGCACCCTGCCGCGTCTCGAGGGGGCCGTGGAACAAACGGCCCTTGCCAAGACCCATCAATCCAAAACCTATCAAGTGACCTACGACGTTCCGACCGGCTTCGCGGCGACCACCGCTGCGGTGAGGCAATTGCTGGCCGCCGACGGCTGGGTGCGATATGCGGGCCCGCTCGAAAACGACAAGTTCTCGTCAAAATTCAAGAAGGGACGGCAAGGACTGTTTGTGTCGGTCCCGCCAGGCAAGCCCAATCAATCCAGCGTGATTTATAGCGCCAACGCAGCGCATGTGAACGTGCCGTTCCCGCCGGATGCTGCCGACATCGTGTTCGAGGAGTGGCGGCCCTATCTCGGCTGTATTGCCCCGACTGCGCTCGACGCAACGCTCGACTTCTTCCGCAAGGAGATGGCCGCGAGCGGCTGGAAGCCGCTCAAAGCCGCGGAGGCGGCCGCGCGCTGGCCGAACGTGCAGCTCAGCGAGACGATCGAGAATGGCGTGCGGGCCTATTACACCCATGATTTCGACAATGGCTTTCATCGGCAGCAGCCGGTGATGCTGACGCTGCAGCGCCGTGACGACGGACGGACCGACGTGGAAATTCGGGTCGCGCCATTTGCGATGCCGGAAACGCTCGAAGCCGGTGACGACACGGCCGACCTGCCGACGCCAAAACTAACCTGGACGACGCGAAGCTCGGGCGATTCCGATTCGGCCCGGCGGCAGCTGGACGTGGCGGTCCTTGCCGAAATTCCTGCAACGCTCGCCTTCTATCGTCGCGAACTCGCGGCGCGAAACTGGACCGAAGAAACCAGCGGTGCTGTGGTCACGGCTGATAACGTCACGGCGAACTTTTCCTCGGCCGAGCAAACCGCCACGCTGGAGCTCAGCCGCCGATATGACATGACGATGGTCAATATCGTCACTCAAATGAAGGAAACCGTCCTCGCCGAACGCGCCCAGGCCAAGAAGGAAGCCGACGCGGCCCAGGCCGCCAAGGTGGCCCAGGCCGCCAAGCTGTTGGATGCGCCGCCGTCGGATGCGCCGCTGCGCGCCCTTGCCGACAATTCGAAGCCCGTGCCGCTGCCGGAGAACGCCGAAGAGGTGGAGTTCGAAGCCGCTGCCGGCCAAATCGATTTCTATTCCCCCTCGACCGTGAGAGCGGTCGCAGCGTTCTATCGTGACGCACTGCAGGCCCAAGGCTGGAAGGAACGGCCCTCGGTCATCAACGATTCCCGCATGGTCGTGATGGAGTTTTCCAAAGGCGGCAAGGCGATGCGGTTCGACATCATGAAGATGGGTCGGAGGGCGAGTGTCACCGCCTCTGGATCGGCTCTGGTGACGGCCGATGCCAAGATGGCCGCCAAGCCAGGAGCGGCAGCCGTCGCCCAGGCCTCTAACGGCGCCGGCGCCAAAACGGCGATGCAGGTTCTCGAAGTTGACCCCGACGCCGATCCCGACGCGCCCTTTCCGGTGCCAAAGCAGCATAGCGCGATGAACACGTCGGCGAGCGGAAAGCTGCCGGGCAGCAACGCTGTGTACCGCAGGCAACTTGACGCCAGCATTCCCGCCGAACTGAATGCCGTGCTCGCCTTCTATCGTCGCGAACTCGGCAAACGCGGCTGGAAGGAATCGGCGGAACGCGCCGTTGTGCAGGCGGACCGCGTGCAGCTGTCATTTACCTCGCCCGACGGGCCCGCACTGCTGAAGCTTGGCCGCAGCGACGACGAGACGTCGGTCATCCTCGCGCAGAAATATCCTGATGTCGCCGCAAAAGCGGACTTCGTACCGAAGCCGGGTCACGCCAAGCTGATGCTCGGCAATGTCGGTGAAAGCGAAGCGGCCGTCACCATCAACAAGCAGACGATCAAGCTCGCCGCCGGCGCAGGTGGACTGCAATCGCCCAGGCCCCCGATCCTCGAACTGCCGCCGGGCAAGTACCGATATTCGATGAAGGTCGCGGGCCGCCCCGCCCGAAACGATACGATCGAGGTGACCGCCGACGACGGCTGGGGTCTGATCATTCTCCCGAGCGGAGAGGCATTGTCGATGCAGATGTATTGAACGATGCGCGTCTGAGCCGGCGGGCGTCCGGTTGAACCTCGACGTCCACCCGCGCGACTAGACTTCAGCAACCGCGCCATCGATGCGCGGCCATCACTGCTGCGCGTCAGGCGTCGGCGAATACCGGAGATACCCATGTTTGGAATGACGCGCGGGATGCTGGTCCCGGCACGGAAACATCTGTTTGCTGTCGCCCTCGCGGCGATCGCCAGCGTGCCGGTTGCCGCCAAGGCCGACCCCACCATGGTCGATGTCCGCATCGTGCCGCGCCTGGAAGGCGCCGTGGAAGGCCGTCCCGAAACTTTCAAACTGAACTACTACGTTCCGGGCACCGTCGCAGCCACCACCGCGGCGGCGAAGAAATTGCTGGCCGCCGACGGCTGGGTGCAATACGTGCGCCCGTTCGAAAACGTCAGGAGCACGTTGACCTTCAAGAGGGGTCCGCACGGACTTAACGTGTCTTTCACGCAAACCCAGCCCAATCAATCCGAGGTGCATTACGGCGCGGACAGGATCTATGCGAACGTGCCGTTTCCGGACGATGCGACCGACATCATATTCAACGAGCGCCGGCCCTATCTTGGCTGCACGACCGCTGCGAGCGTCGAGACCAGCCTGGAGTTCTTCCGCAAGGAACTGATCGCGGCCGGCTGGTCGCCATTGTTGGCGCCAGACGCTGCGGCGCGTTACCCCGGCGCCACGATCGATGCATCGATCAGCAACGGCGCACGCGCCTTCTACAGCTTTCCAAAACGTGACGGCTACCAGCAGCAGCCGATCATGCTGACGCTGCAGCGTCGCGATGACGGCAAGACCAGTGTCGACGTCCGGATTGCGCCCTTCGCGCATCCGCAGAGCCTTGAGCTTGCGCGCGAAACCGCCGGCCTGCCGGTACCGAACCAGACAGCGGGCTTCGGAAGCGAGGGCGATTCGAGTTCGAACTCGCGCAAGGTACACGGCGCCGTTCAGGCTGAGTTGCCGGTGGTACTCGCATTCTTCCGCCGCGAACTAGGGGTGCGGAACTGGAAAGAGGAAACCCGCGGCGCCGTTGAGACGCCGGACCAGGCCGTCCTCAACTTCTCTTCTCCCGATCAAACCGCCACGCTCAGGCTCAAGCCCCAATACGATCTGACGATCATCAACCTCACCACGCAGGTGACCGAAGCCGGCCTGGCGGCACGCGCCAAGGCCAAGAAAGAAGCCGACGCGAAATTTTTCAGCGATGCGGCGGCAATGGCAAAGGAAATCATCGCGGCCGACGAAGTGCGGCGGGTGGAACAGGCCGCCAAGATGTCAGATGCGCCGCTGCGGCCGCTGGCCGACAATTCGAAGCCCGTGCCGCTGCCGGAGAATGCCGAAGAGGTGCAGTTCGAAGGCGCCAAAGGCCGGCTCGATTTCTATTCCCCCTCAAGCGTGAGAGCGGTCGCGGCGTTCTACCGTGGCGCGCTGCAGGCCCAGGGCTGGAAAGAACGGCCCTCGGTCATCAACAATCCCCGCATGGTCGTGATGGACTTTTCCAAAGGCGGCAAGGCGATGTCGTTCACCGTCATGCAGATGGGTCCGAGGTCGAAGATCAGCGCCGATGGATCGGCTCTGGTGACGGCCGATGCCAAGATGGCCGCCAAGCCCGGCACCGCAGGCGATCAGGCTTCCAGCGGCGCAGCCGCCAAAGCGGCGGTGCAGGTTCTCGAAGTTGACCCCGAAACCGATGCCGACGCGCCGTTTCCGATGCCCAAGCAGCGTGGTTCGACTATCTCCCGCGGAAGCGGAAAGCTGCCTGGCAGCAACGTTCCATTCCGCAGGGAACTCGAAATCAGCGTTCCTGCGGATCTCGCTTCCGTGCTCGCCTTCTATCGCACCGAGCTTGGCAAACGCGGCTGGAAGGAATCCGCGGAGCGCGCCGTCATGCAGGCAGACCGCGTGCAACTGGCATTTGCTTCGCCCGACGGGCCCGCACAGCTGAAACTCGGCCGAGCCAAGGACGAGACCACAGTCAGCCTCGCACAGAAATATACCGAAGTCGCCGCGAAGGCTGACGTGATCCCGAAACCGGGTCAGGCCCGGCTGGTGTTCGGCAACATGGGCGGCAGCGAGGCTGCCGTCACCATCAACAAGCAGACGATCAAGCTCGCTGCCGGCGCCGGCGGGCCGCAATCGCAGAAGCCTCCGATGCTCGACCTGCCGCCGGGCAAATACACCTATTCGGTGAAGCTCGCGGGCCGTCCGGCACGAAACGATACGGTCGAGGTCACCGCTGATGACGCCTGGGGCCTGATCATCGCGCCGAGCGGCGAGGCATTGTCGCTGCAGATGTATTGACACGATCGCTCTGGAGAAGCCCAGAGAAGACCAAGGGCGGCGTGCTCGCGGGCGCTTGCGTCCCGAGCACGCGGCCGATGACGGACAAGATCAGGTAGCCGAGCCCTTCCCGGTGAGGGGAATCGGTTCTCCGGCAACGAACCCGCCTGTTGCGCCGTTCTCCAGCAGATCCGTTGCAGTCTGCTATTTCCTGCCGCGACCACGTCTCAAAAACAGGCACTTCGAGGCGCGGAATCATCCCCCGAATCCGCCTTTTCAGCGGCCGCCGAATCGCCCTTTGAGCGCCTTGAAAGAGCGCCAAAAAGCACTATTTATTCAATAGCTTGTGGAAGGAGACTTTGCGCTAGGCGCATGGCCTCTTTCATGGCACAAATAGATCCATCAGCGCCTCATATTGCGCAGCTGATTCGGGACACCTCGAAGGCCTTACATGACAGAACCTGCCCGGCAGTCACCTGCCGACACTGAGCATCCCATTCCGATTGAATATGGCGCGGAATCGATCCGGGTGTTGAAGGGCCTCGACGCCGTGCGCAAGCGGCCGGGCATGTATATCGGCGACACCGATGACGGATCCGGCCTGCATCACATGGTGTACGAGGTCGTCGACAATGCGATCGACGAGGCGCTTGCTGGTCACGCCACGGCGGTCGAAGTCGTGCTCAATGCCGACGGCTCGGTGACGGTGCGCGACGACGGCCGCGGCATTCCGGTCGACATCCACAAGGGCGAAGGCATTTCCGCGGCCGAGGTCATCATGACCCAGCTGCACGCCGGCGGAAAATTCGACCAGAACTCCTACAAGGTCTCCGGCGGACTGCACGGCGTCGGCGTCTCCGTCGTCAACGCGCTGTCGAGCAAGCTGCAGCTTCGGGTCTGGCGCGACGGCAAGGAGCATTACATCGAGTTCGCCCACGGCGATTCCGTTGCCCCGCTCAAGGTGGTGGGTGAAGCCAGTGGCAAGCGCGGCACCGAGGTGACGTTCTTTGCGTCGACCGAAACCTTCACCAATGTCGAGTATGATTTCGCGACGCTGGAGCATCGCCTGCGCGAGCTCGCGTTCCTGAATTCCGGCGTCAATATCGTGCTGTCCGACATGCGCCACGCGGTCGAAAAGCGCGAGGTGATGCAATATGCCGGCGGCGTCGAGGAATTCGTCAAATATCTCGACCGCAACAAGAAGGCGATCGTGCCCGCGGCGATCATGGTGCGCGCGGAATTGAACGACATCGGCGTCGAGGCCGCGCTGTGGTGGAACGATAGCTACCACGAGAACGTGCTGTGCTTCACCAACAACATCCCGCAGCGTGACGGCGGCACCCATCTGGCCGGCTTCCGCGGCGCGCTGACGCGCCAGGTCAACGGCTATGCCGAGGCCAACGCGAAAAAGGAAAAGATCGCGCTGACCGGCGACGATTGCCGTGAAGGCCTCACCGCGGTGCTTTCGGTCAAGGTGCCGGACCCGAAATTCTCGTCGCAGACCAAGGACAAGCTGGTCTCCTCGGAAGTGCGCCCCGTAGTCGAGAACGTGCTCAACGAAGCGCTGGCGGCGTGGTTCGAGGAACACCCGTCCGAGGCCAAGGTCATCGTCGGCAAGGTGATCCAGGCCGCCGCCGCGCGCGAAGCCGCCCGCAAGGCGCGCGAACTGACCCGGAAGAGTCCGCTCGGCAGTTCTTCGCTGCCCGGCAAGCTCTCCGACTGCCAGGAACGGGACCCCGCCAAGTCCGAACTGTTCATCGTCGAGGGTGACTCCGCAGGCGGCAGCGCCAAGATGGGCCGCAACCGCGAATTCCAGGCGGTGTTGCCGCTGCGGGGAAAGATTCTCAACGTCGAGCGCGTTCGCATGGACAAGATGCTGTCCAGCGAACAGATCGGCACGCTGATCGCAGCGCTCGGCACCGGCATCAGCGACGATTTCAGCGCCGACAAGCTGCGCTACCACAAGATCATCCTGATGACGGACGCCGACGTCGACGGCTCGCATATCCGCACGCTGCTTCTGACGTTCTTCTATCGCCAGATGCGCGAATTGATCGACCGCGGCCATCTCTTCATCGCCCAGCCGCCGCTCTACAAGGTAACGCGCGGCAAGTCCGAGCAATACCTGAAGGACGAGCGCGCGCTGGAGGATTACCTGATCGCAACCGGCCTCGACGATTGCGTCTTCAAGCCGGCCACCGGCTCGGAGCGCGCCGGCCGTGATCTGCTGCAACTGGTGGAGGACGCCCGCATCATCCGCGGCATCCTGCACAATCTGCACAGCCGCTATAACCGCATGGTGGTCGAGCAGGCCGCGATCGCCGGCGTCTTGAGCCCGAAGATCACAAGCGACATCGACACCGCCAATGCCGCCGCCGATTACATCGCCAAGCGGCTCGATGCACTGACCGACGAAGTCGAGCGCGGCTGGAGCGGACGCTTCACGGAGGGTGAAGGGTTCCTGTTCGAACGCACCGTCCGCGGCGTCAAGGATGCCGCCATTATCGACGACGCGCTGCTCGGCTCCGCCGACGCCCGCAAGCTCGACGATTACGCGGCGAAGCTGCAGGAGGCCTATCCGAAGCCGGGCCTGTTGCGCCGCAAGGACGCCGAGATCGCGATTCACGGGCCGATCAGCCTGTTCGACGCGGTGACCGACGCCGGCCGCAAGGGCGTGGCGCTGCAGCGCTACAAAGGTCTCGGCGAGATGAATCCGGAGCAGCTCTGGGAAACCACGCTCGATAAAAACGAACGCTCGCTGCTGCAGGTGAAGATCAAGGAGGTCGACGAGGCCGACGACATCTTCACCAAGCTGATGGGCGACGTGGTCGAGCCGCGCCGCGAATTCATCCAGGATAACTCGCTCAGCGCCAACGTTGACGTCTAGGGCACGGAGTTCCAGTGGCGCCGATCCAATACATCGTTGAAGGCGGCCACCGGCTTGCGGGCACGATCGAGCCGTCCGGCAACAAGAATGCCGCGCTGCCGATCATCGCGGCGGCGCTGCTGACCGACCATCCGGTCACGCTGGAGAACGTTCCCCGCATTCGCGATACCGAGACGCTGGTCGAGTTGATCCGCTCGGTCGGCGCCTCGGCCGAATGGGTACAGCGCAACACGCTGAAAATCCACGCCAAGGAAATTCGCGCCGCCGATCTCGATCCCGAGCTTTGCGCGCGCATCCGCGCCTCGATCCTGCTGGCGGGCCCGCTGCTCGCCCGTTGCGGCGAGGTGGCGCTGCCGCCGCCCGGCGGCGACGTCATCGGCCGCCGCCGCCTCGATACGCATTTTCTGGCCTTCGAACAGCTTGGCGCCACCGTCACGGCGACGCACCGGCTGGAGTTCCGCGCCTCGCGGCTGAAGGGCGCCGACGTTTTCCTGGACGAGCCCAGCGTCACCGCCACCGAAAACGCACTGGTCGCCGCGGTCGCCGCCCACGGCACCACGCACCTGCGCAACGCCGCCTCCGAGCCGCATGTGCAGGACCTCGCCAACTTCCTGGTCGCGCTCGGCGCCAAGATCGAGGGCATCGGCACCAACACCATCATCATCCACGGGCCGGCGACGCTGGGCGGGACCAGCTACGCGATCCAGCCCGACCATATCGAGGTCGGCTCATTGATCGGGCTCGCCGCGGTGACGCGCTCGCCGCTGCGCATCGCGCGCGCCGGCGTCGAGCATCTGCGCTCGGTCCGGATGGGCTTTGAGCGGCTCGGCATCGTCTGCGGCGTCGAAGGCGACGATCTCGTGGTGCCGTCCGGCCAGACCATGAAGATCCAGGATGATTTCGGCGGTCATGTGCCGAAGCTCGAAGACCAGCCATGGCCGGCATTTCCCGCCGACCTGATGTCGATCGCCATCGTCACCGCAACGCAATGCGACGGCGTGATCCTGATGTTCGAAAAGATGTTCGAATCGCGGATGTTCTTCGTCGACAAGCTGATCTCGATGGGCGCCCGGATCGTGCTGTGCGACCCGCACCGGGCCATCGTGGCGGGCCCGAGCCGATTGCGCGGGGCGTTGATGACGTCGCCCGATATCCGCGCCGGCATGGCGATGCTGCTGGCGGCGGTGGCCGCGGAAGGCACCTCGACAATCAACAACGCCGACCAGATCGAACGCGGCTATGAGCGGATCGAGGAGCGGCTCAATGCACTCGGCGCCAGGATTACGCGGGTGCCGGCGCGAGACGGCGGCTAGAGCGTTTTCAAGCGAAGTGGACGCCGGTTCGCATAGCAATCAAGTTTACGCAGATTGCGTAGACTTATCTGCGTAGAAAACGCGTCAAACCAAAATCTACCGCAAGCCACCGTCACTTTTTCGGCCCGTCGCCGTGTTAGTCCTACTCCATGACCTCGCTCGACAAAATCGACGCACACGCAGTCGCGCCTGCCCCGGCGGCGCGGGCGCGCGACCATCTGGCTGAGGAGTTCGCCGAAACACTGAAGCTCGCGGTGCCTCTGGCGCTGACGCAGCTCGGGCAGATCGCAATGATGACGACCGATCTGGCGTTCATCGGCCGGCTCGGCGGTGAAGCGGTCGCCGCGGCTGCCCTCGCGCATACGGTCTTCTTCGTGATCTTCACGTTCGGCCTTGGCCTCGTGTCTGCCGTGGCGCCGCTGGCGGCGCAGGCTTTCGGCGCGCGCGACCCGCGCATGGTGCGGCGCGCGCTGCGCGTCGGCCTGTGGGCGGCGGTGTTGATCTCGGCGCCGCTGATGATCCTGCCGTTCCGCGGCGAGGCGATCCTGATCGCGCTCGGCCAGGCGCCGGCTGCCGCAAAGCTTGCGCAACAATATCTGTTCGGCCTCGCCTGGGGCATCCTGCCGGCGCTGTGGTTTATCGCGATACGCGGCTTCATGAGCGCCGTGAACCGGCCCGAGCCGGTGCTGTGGATCACGCTGGCCGCGATCCCGGCCAATGCGCTGCTGGTCTATCCGCTGCTCTACGGAAAATGGGGCCTGCCTGAGCTTGGGCTGTTCGGCGCGGGCCTTGCGACCAGCATCGTCAATCTCGGAACATTCCTCGCCGGGCTGTGGTTCACCGCGCGCCGCCGGCCGTTCCGCAAATATCACGTGCTCGGCCGCATCTGGCGGATCGACTGGCCGTTGATGGGCAAGCTCGTCGTCATCGGCGCGCCGATCTCGATGGCGTTTATGCTCGAATACGGATTGTTCGGCGCGGCCGGCCTGCTGATGGGCCTGATCTCAACCACCGCGCTCGCCGCGCACCAGATCGCCCTGCAGATCGCGGCCATCCTCTACATGGTGCCGTTCGGGATCAGCATGGCGGCGACCGTCCGGGTCGGGCATGCGGTCGGGCGCCGCGACCGCGACGCCGTCAGGCGCGCCGGCTATGTCGCGATCCTGCTCGGGACGGTGTTCATGGCGACGATGACGCTTGCCGTGATCCTGGGACGGTTCACGATCGCCGAACTGTTCCTCGGCGAAGCCGTCGACGCCACGGCGACGCTGACGGCAACGCTGCTGCTGGTCGGCACCACCTTTTTCATCACCGACGGGATTCAGACCGTCGCCAACGGCGCGCTGCGCGGGATGAACGACACGCGCATACCCCTGTTGTTCGCGACCTTCAGCTACTGGCTGGTCGGCTTTACCTGCGCCTGGGCACTCGGATTTCGGACATCGCTTGGCGCCGGTGGCGTCTGGGTCGGATTGTCCGTCGGCACCGTCGTGTTTGCTATTCTGCTGATCTTGCGCTTCCGCCTGCTCTCGAACAGGCTGGCGCTGCAATGACCGTTCACGAAGTCACACCCGCGATTGACCCGAACACGCTACTGCCCGGCGCGCAGTTTGCCGACGCTTTCCGTATCGAAATCGGCGATCGCGCCCTCAATGCGCGGCAGGCGGCCGAGCGCATGATGGCGCGGCAGCCGCGATGGGCCGAAGCGCTGCTGACCCTGCGCAACATTCTGGTGGCGCCGTTCGGCCTCAAGACGTCAGGCGCCAGTTCTAAACCCAGAGAGATGGTCGGAATTTTCCCGATCGTGAGCGAGCAGCCCGAACGGCTGGTCGCCGGCTTCAACGACAAACACCTGGATTTCCGCATCGTCGTCGACGTCGCGACGTCAGGCGCCGCCCGAGAGGTCACCGCGACCACGCTGGTGCTGACACACAACTGGCTGGGGCGGACCTATCTGGCCGTCATCATGCCGTTTCACCGGCTGATCGTCCGCAGCCTGCTGCGTCAGGTCGCGGCCTGAATCGGGCCGATCCGCGGGCCTCCGTAGGCCCGTTTTCCGTCGTGAACCTGTTGTTCCGAGCATGCGACTGAAACGTTAAGTCCGTGGCTGACGGCCGCGGTCGCACGACCCTTTTGCGTTAGCGGCAGGCTCCTACACGCAGCCTCGCGCCCGCGTGTTCGGAGACCCTCATGAAGCTGGCAAAATTCTTCCACCGTCCGCCGGGCGATGATGACCGCGGACTGCTGTTCATCCCGGGCGACGAGCCGACAGTTGTCGGCAAGTATATGAACGAGGCGCCGGGCGCGCGGAAAAAAGACGAGTTCCTGCGCAAGGAATATTCCAAACCCAAGACCGCCGTCGCCACGTTCCGCCGGCAAGTCGCCGAACTCACCGCAGCCGGGTATATCGAAACCACGCACACGGATTACATGCTGCGGAATCTGTTGCCGGATCCGCAGCCCAAGCCCGACTGGCAAAAGGGCCTCGACGATCTGATGCTGGCGGCGCTGGGCGAACCGCTTGACGTGCAGGCAAAATACCTTGCCGCGCTTCGGGATACGCCCGCGGCAAGCCAGCCGCTCTATCTCTGGCTCGCCGCCCATCACTTCTATGCCGACGATCAGGACAACAACCAGATCATTGCGCTTGCCGAACGCGGCCGCGACACCATCGCCGCCCACCGCGCCGCCAAGACGCCGCATTATTTCTGGTCGATGGAGGATCGCGACCTCGAGGCCCGAATATTGGAGGTTCTGAGCTGGGCGCATCTGCGCGCCGATAACCCAAAGGCCGCGCTGGAGGCAATCGAAGAGGCCTGTCGGATCGACGCAAGCCAGGACCGCGGCGCGCAGCTCGCGACGATTCTGGTCGAGCACTTTCCGGAGCGGCAGGAAGAGGCTTTCGATGACGCCTACAAATATCACGAGTTTGGCGGCTACGAAGACATCATCGCGCTGCCGGCCTATGCCGACTATGTCGCGCGGAGAAAACGCAAATCGAAATCCGACAAAGGCTGGCGTTGGCACACAAAAAAGCCGGCAAGCGAAGGTGACGTGCTGCAGGCCGAGCAAGAGCTCGGCGCCAACCTGCCGAAGGATTATCGGAGGTTTCTCACGACATACGGTTCGACCGAATTGCAGGTCCGGCTGCCGGAAGAGTCGGCCGAACTGTGCTTCTACCGGCCGACGGAACTGGCGACCCAGCGCAACAATCTGTTCAACTACATCACACGCTTCGAGAAGGATCCGGAAAAGGTCGACGCGTACTTCCGCGAGCACTACGGCGTGGCCGCGCGCGACCTGCTGCCGGTCGCCGCGCCCTCGCAGCACAGCCGCTGCCTGGTGATCAATCTTGGACAGGGCGAACGCTTTGGCTGGTGTTTTGAGTGGGACCATGACGGCAGCTGGGAACTCACACAGGCCGCGCCCAGCTTCGACGCCGCGCTGAAGGCGCTGACCTCCGGCATCGGGAAGCGCGATGCCACCGTTCTCAACTTTCTGGGCGTGTATCTCGATTAGGGTCGGTGGCCACATCCTTCGAGACGCCGCTCCGCGGCTCCTCAGGATGAGGGTCTAGCAATTCAGGATGGCGTCTTAGACCCTCATGGTGAGGAGCGCGGCAAGGCCGCGCGTCTCGAACCACGAGGCCCGTCAACGACGCGACATTGGCCTAGCTTTCGATTCCGGTTGCCTTCACGGGCGGCTTTGCCGACCACTCCGCGACACAGCGATCGAGATCGCCGATGTTTTGGCGCATCTGCTCCAGCGAGAATCCGAGCGCGAAGAAGCGCTCGGCGGCATCGCCCGGCAGGCCGCGGATCAGGCCGTCGCGGCGGACAGAGGCGACTTCCTCCGCGTAGCCCTGCAGCGCGAATTGCACGGGGTCGATCACCGGCGGGCTGGCGCCGCTGCGCAATGCGGCCGCCGACGCGCGCAGATGGGCTTCGATCGCCTCGCGCACGCCGGACAGAGGCGTATCCAGCCGCGCCTGCAAATTGGCAGGCAATGCCACCAAACACTCCCGTCCGATCATCACGACGTCATGACGCAGCCGCAGAATGGTCCGCAGCAGCGGACCGGTGTCCGGCCCTGATGACAGACGCGCCGCGCGCTCGCGCTCGGCTTCCTGCCCCATCGCATGCAAGGCCGTCACCGCAGCACCGATGCCGTCCTGGATCCGGTGCGCCGCTTCGTTGTCGAGGCCATGCGTCAGGCCAACCAGCAATTGCGAGAACGCGCCCGCGATCAGTTCGATCAGGCGCGCCGCATTGGCGCGGATCTGACGATGCGCCCGCGACGGCAATACCAAAAAGGAAGCGGCTAGCCCGGTGGACGCACCGACGGTGACCTCGATCAGACGATCGATCACGGAATCCAGCGGACTGGTGTGGTGCATCTCCGGGATCAGCAATACGATCACACCTGTCACCGTGGCCGCGGTCAGGCTGGGGTTGATCGATCCGAGATAGGCCAGCGGCGCCACTGTCAGCACCAGCAACGCCAGCAGGGCCGCTTCGCTCGAATGCGGAATCAGCACCGCAAGCGCTCCGCCATAGATCGCGCCGCCGATCGTCCCCAGCATATAGTCCGTGGTCGCCTTCAGCGACCGCCCGACGCTCATCTGGGTAACGATCAAGGAGGTCAGCACGGCCCATAGCGGCAGCGTCAGATGCAAGGCGTTCGCGATGGTGTAGGCCACTACCGCCGCCACCGTCACCCGGATAGCCAGCGCCAGTTGCGTCCGCCGCGACCGAACGCGGGCCGCCACGCGCTTCAGAAAGCCGGCCATGCGCCCCATTCCGCAACCTGCAGGCGATCCTGCCTGTAAATGAGCTTTAGCATAGCTGATGCCCGCGCCCCGGAGACGGCTTGAAAGGTGGATTCAGCCCGCCTACCCTGCGGGCCAAAACGAGGAAACACGATGGCCAACGAAACCGCAACGCTCGCATCCTATGTCGCCAACCTGAAATTCGAGGATATTCCGCCGGAGGTATTGGCGCGCGCCAAGGTGCTGACGCTCGATTTCCTCGGCAGCACGATCCGGGCGCGGCGCGATGCGGAATCCACCGCCTCGCTGCTGAAGATGCTGGAAGCCTTGGCGCTGGACGGCAAGGGCGAATCCACCGTGTTCGGCGACAGCAAAACCTGGACGCCCGCGGTCGCCGCTTTGCTCAACGGCGCGCTCGGCCATTCGCTGGATTTTGACGATACTCACGCGGATTCCTCGCTGCATCCGAGCGCGCCCGTGGTGCCGGCGGCATTCGCGGTCGGCGAGATGATCGGCGCATCGGGCCGCGACGTGCTCACCGCCATCGTCGCAGGCTATGAAGTGTGCTGCCGGCTCGGCAACGCGCTCGACCCCACTTCGCACTACGCTCGTGGCTTCCATCCGACCGCGACCGCAGGAACCTATGGCGCAGCCGCCGCCGCCGGCAAACTGTTCGGCCTGTCAAAGGACCAGATCATCTCGGCCTTTGGCGTCTCCGGCAGCCAGGCCGCAGGCTCGCTGCAATTCCTGGTCAATGGCGCCTGGAACAAACGCTATCAGGTCGGCGCCGCCGCGATGAACGGCGTGATCGCGGCGACCCTGGCACGCAACGATTTTGTCGGTTCGAGCGAGTCGGTCGAAGGCAAGCACGGGCTGCTCGTCGGCTACAGCGACAACGCGCATCCGGACAAGGCGACCGCCGGTCTCGGCAAGACCTATGAGACGCTCAGGATCGGCGTAAAACCCTATCCGAGCTGCCGCTACACCCACGCCGCGCTGGATGCGCTGATCGCGATGCGCCGGGAGCACAATCTGACGCCGGACCAGATCAAGCGCGTCGAGATCGGCCTGCACCGCAACGGCATCACGCTGACCGGCGACGCTGCCACCAAGCGTCATCCGACCTCGATCGTCGGCGGGCAATTCTCGATGTTCTTCACCGGCGCGCTGGCGCTCGACCAGGGCCGCTTCGGCTGGGACGATTACGAGCGGCTCGGCGACGCCGCGGTCAATGCGCTCGCCGACAAGTTCGACGTGGTGCAGGACGATCGCCTCGAGATCGGCCGCACCCATCCCTTTGGCGCGCGCGTCTCCATCACCACCGACGATGCCGTACATGAGCGGCTCTATGCCGACCCCTCCGGCGAGCCGGATTCATTCCCCGACGCGCAGGCGATGCAGCAAAAATTCCTCACCCTCGCCCGCCCGGTGCTGAACGGCCGCGCCGACCAGCTTGCGGACGCGATCCTCTCGCTCGAGCGATTCGATCGCGTCGCGAAGGCCACGCAGCTGGGAAGGCAGTAGGGCCGCTTCTTACCTCGCCCCGCTTGCGGGGAGAGGTCGGATTGCGAAGCAATCCGGGTGAGGGGGTACAGGTCTATCGATAGACCGTGATGGTGGAGAGAGCCCCTCACCCCACCCCTCTCCCCGCAAGAGCGGGGCGAGGGAGTCGGCTCGACTACCGCCCTTCATTTACTCCGCGCCAATTTTGCCTTGTCACCGGTTGCAGCAACGACGTCCGCCACCAGCCTGAACACCCCATCCGCCTCCGGCGGCCCGTTCGGCGAGCGGCCGAGCCGTACGATGACGAGCTTCTCACTGGGGATGATGATCACGTATTGCCCCATCGTGCCCTTGGCGAAGAACGCATCGCGCGGCCAGCCGTGCTGGCTGCGATAGTTGGCGCCAAAACTGTCACCGAGATTGGTCCAGAATCCGGCCCCCATTCCGACCCAGGCATTTGATGTCGGCGAGGCCGAATACTTCACCCAACCCTCGGGCAGGATGCGCTTGCCGCCGGCCACACCGTCATTGAGATAGAGCTGGCCGAAACGCGCCCAGTCGCGCGCGGTCGCCAGCATCTGGCTCGATCCCTCCGCATTGCCTGCGGCATCTAACTCGATGGTCACGTTGCGCATACCGAGTGGTGCGAACAATTCGGTCTGCGCGAACCGCAGCATGTCCGCCGCTTTCCCGCCCGCCGCGTCGCGGACCAGGTGTGAGAGGATGACGGTATTGCCGTCATTGTAATTCCAATGGCTGCCGGGCAGCGTTTCGAGTTGAACGCTCTCGGCAAATGCAGCCATGTCTGATTCCATGAACTTCATCCGGTTGACCGGCTCGAACACTGAGCCGAGCGAGGCTTGCAGCGAACTGCCGAGCGCCAGCCCTGCCGTATGACGCAGCAGATGATCGACCGTGATCGCACGCCTGGGATCATCAGCGCCTTGCCACGCCGCGACCGGCGCGGACTGATCGAGCGTCAGCGCGCCCTTGCGCACGAGAATGCCGGTCAGCGCCGATATCACCGACTTGGTCGCGGAGAAGCCGAGGATCGGCGTGTCGATACCGTAACCTTCGGCATAACGCTCGGCGACGACGCGGCCATCCCTGAGCACCACAATCGCCTTGGTCGCACGCTTCGGCGGCTGCTCGGGCTCGGCAAAGGCGCGATCGAGCGCGGCGGCCAGTTGGGGATTGGCTGACGTGACGACCGAAGGCCCTGCGATATCCGGCAACAGCGCCTGTGATGATCTGACATCGATTGATGGCACCGAGATATCGGCAACGGCACTGCCATGATCGAGATAGCAGCCGAGACCTTCGCGGTAGACCGCGTGGCTGCGGCCGAGGCCGAGCAACGTCACCGTGGTTTCCTTCCGTGCCCGATCGACATGGTAATCCATCGCCCAGGTGATCAGGCTGACGCCGGGCATCGCTGCGGTGGTTTCGCGAAAGATCCGGTCCGGCTGCTGCCCGGACACGAAGGTCTCCGAGCACAGGATGTTGGCGACAAAGCCGGTGGCAATTTTGGGAACATCGCGTGCCCGCGCCGCGGAGAGCGCCAAGGCGCCGAGCGCGGTGGTGGTCGCGAGGATGAGCAGCAGGTTTCGTCTGAACACATTGGCCTCCGGCATGACGCATGAGCGCGTGCCGGCGATGTTGGCGAAGTGGCCGCTGGCCGCTCGCCGGATTTGGAAATCGGACTGGCCGAAATTGGCAGGCGCCTCGCCGATTTCGGAATTATGTAGAACTTACAACAATTTATGGATCAAGCCGCCGAAGCGTTCTGCCGCCTATATTCGGTCGGGGTCACGCCGGTGATGGCCTTGAAGGCACGGTTGAACGGACCGAGCGACTGGAAGCCGGCATCCATCGCTATGGTAATGACGGGGACTTCGGCCTGCGTCGGGTCTGACAGCGCGGCCTTGGCCTCCTCGATCCGATGGTTGTTGAGGAAGACATTGAAATTGCGGTAGCCGAGCCGCTGGTTGATCAGCCGTCGCAATCTATATTCGGGTATTCCAAGTTTGGTCGCGAGCGTACCGATCGTGATGTTGTCGTGGCGGTAGATGCGCTCATCGGCCATCAGGCGCATCAGCGCATCGACCAGCTTTTGGTCGTGCGCATCCTCCGCCGCGACCGTCTGGGCCGGCGCAATCGTTACCGGCGCGACTTGAGATGCCACGGGAAACAGATCGGCGCCATCGACGCGCAGCATCGCGTAGCAGATCGCCGCCACCACGCCGGCCAGAACGGCTGAATTCACCGTGCTGACGACCTCGCTACCGGGCAGAAATATCTGCAGCATCGCGTTCATGCCGCCATACAGCGCGGCCGCGCCGATAATGAAGCCACGAACGTCACGGCGACGCTCGACCAGATCCGTGGGCCATGAGGTGATCGTCTGAACCACCGCCAGTGCGATGAATCCGAGCGCCACCAGATTGACCGCGACGATGGCAACCCGCGCGCTGAATGTCGGTCCGGTCCACATGCAATTGACAAAACTGAACGCGGTAACCCCAGCCCATATCAGCGCATGCCACCAGCGCAACCTGAACGCCTCGTCGAACAGCGCACGCGTGAACAGCCAGAACACCACGACATTGCCGGTCGACAATGCGATCAACGGCGCATATGGAAGCGAGACCGGCGACGACCAGCCAATCGAATAGCTAACGGCGTGCGCGGCCGATCCCAGGGCAAACGCCGCGGCCAGCCGCCCCGCAAGCACGGTGCCGAACCCGCGAAACAGCGTCGCGGCCAGCACCAGCAGCAGCGCCACGATGGCGCCGCGCAAGGCGATGTCGATTGTGGAAAGCAGCATCGATCGGCCCAATCGCGCGGTCAGCCGCGCCCAATGAATTTAGTGCAGATCAATGAACGATTCAATTTTGGTCCACCCAGGATTTACGCGATGTCACCCATATGTCGACAGGCTTCCCGAACAAATCACCTTCATGATCGATCTTGGCCCCCAGCTTTCGCGCGACGGCTTGTGACGGCGCGTTATCCGGGGCGATGCAATGGATGATCTCGTCGATCTCGAAGGTCGCGAACACCCAGTCGATCGAAGCCCGCGCCGCTTCTACCGCGTAACCCTTGCCACGGCACTCCCTGGCGATGCCCCAACCGACCTCAAGGCCCGGCCAACCCGGCGGCGACCATGGTCCCACGCGCCCGATATATCGGCCGCTCGACCTCTCCTCGACCGCGAACATGCCGAAGCCATACAACGCCCAGTGCCCGGAAATAACGGCGGCGTTGCGCCATCCGTTGATCTCTGACGTGACCGGCTGGCCGTCGGGGGCGATGTAGCGTGCGGTATTGGGATCGGCCAGCATTGCCGTATTCGCGGCGATATCGCTGCTGCGCCATGGCCGCAGGATCAGCCGCGCGGTCTCGATCACCGGACCGTCGGTCTGCAACAGTTTCGCACCCGGCTTGAGCGGAGGGATCATCGGTTCCTCAATACGTGTTTGGACGCAACCCTGCCATTGTTGCTAAGGTCGCCACAGATGCAAAGGAGCTTCTCATGAGCTGGCAACCCTCCAACGATCCCGTGCTCGGCGATCCCAAGACCTGCGACGCGCTTGAACTCATCATCGTGCCGCGCACCCGTGATCTCGGCGATGGATTCGTGGTTCGGCGCGCATTGCCGCACGGCAAGCGGCAGATGGTCGGCCCCTTCATCTTCTTCGATCATTTCGGCCCGATGCAGTTCATCGCCGGCAACGGCATGGACGTACGCCCGCATCCGCATATCGGGCTTGCCACCGTCACCTATCTGTTTGACGGCAGCATCATGCACCGCGACAGCGAGGGCAACATTCAGGAGATCCAGCCCGGCGCGATGAATCTGATGACCGCCGGCCGCGGCATCGCCCATTCCGAACGCACGCCCGACGTGCAGCGCCGCGACGGCCAGAAGATGCTGGGCCTGCAAAGCTGGATCGCACTGCCGGCAGGCTCGGAGGAAATCGCGCCATCGTTCCAGCACTACGCCGCCGAAAGCCTGCCGACCGTGAACGACGGTGGTTTTACCGCCCGCATCATCGCCGGCAGCGGCTTTGGCGTGAAATCGCCGGTCACGATGGTATCGCCCTGGTTCTATACCGAGGTGACGGCCACCGCCGGCACCAGCGTGCCGCTCGATCCTGACCACGAGGAGCGCGCGATCTATGTGGTGGACGGCGAAGTCGAGATCGCGAACGAGCGCTACGAGGCGCCGCGCCTGTTGATCTTCCGGCCCGGCGACCGCATCACCGTGAAGGCGATCAAGCCGACCCGGATGATGTTCCTCGGCGGGGACGCGCTGGAGGGCCCGCGCCATATCTGGTGGAATTTCGTTTCTTCCAGCAAGGAGCGGATCGAACAGGCCAAACAGGACTGGAAAACCGGCCGTTTTGCCCATGTTCCCGAGGAACACGAGTTCATTCCGCTGCCGGAGTGAGCTATCCCTCGGAAACCAAAGCTCCGCTACCCGCGCTTCACCCGCGGGCGCGCTTCTTGAAAGCATGACACCATGAACGCGATGCTCGCCAGCGATTTGCCCCTGCCACGGATCGGGCGCGGCAAGGTCCGCGATATCTATGCCGTCGGCGACGACCGCGTGCTGCTGCTGACCACCGACCGCATCAGCGCGTTCGACGTCGTGATGGCCGAAACCATCCCGATGAAGGGCGCGGTGCTGACCCAGATCAGCGCCTGGTGGTTCAGGCAGCTCGCAGACGTCGTGCCGCATCACATGATCAGCGCGGATGCCGACGAGATCATCGCGCAGGTGCCGGCGCTGAAGGCACACCGCGCCGACATCGCAGGACGCGCGATGCTCTGCCGGCGCACTACCGTCTTCCCGGTTGAATGCGTGATCCGCGGCTACATCTCGGGATCGGCCTGGAAGGAATATGCCGCATCGGGCACGCTGGCCGGCGAGAAGCTCGCGGCGGGTCTGGTCGAAAGCGAGAAGCTGGAGCCTTCGATTTTCAGCCCGGCGACCAAGGCCGAGACCGGCCATGACGAGAACATCACGGTCGCGCGCGTCCGCGAGATTTTGGGCGCCGACGTCGCGCAGACGCTGGAGGGCATGGCCCGCACCGTCTATGATTTCGGCGAGAAGGTCAGCCGCAAGCAGGGCATCATCATCGCCGACACCAAATTCGAGTTCGGCCGCGACGGTGACGGCCGCATCATCCTGATCGACGAAGTGATGACTCCAGACAGTTCGCGGTTCTGGGCGGTCGACGTCTACAAGCCGGGCCAGCCGCAGCCGAGCTTCGACAAGCAGCCGCTGCGCGATTACCTCGACGCCGAACGCCGCGCCGGCCGCTGGAACGGCGACGCGCCGCCTCCCCCGCTCCCGGCGAGCGTGGTCGACGCCACCAGCAAGCGCTATCTGGAAGCGTATCGCCGTGTGACGGGGGCTGAGCTGAAGATATGATGACTTCTCGTAGGATGGGCAAAGCGCAGCGTGCCCACCATTTCTGATAACCGATAGATGATGGGCACGGCGCAAGCGCGCCTTTGCCCACCCTACGCAGCTGAAGATCGGCTAGACACCACCCGATCCGACGCGACGAAATGATCCTCCGCATGATTGAGGATGAATATGACCGGAGCAGGCGATCAACCCGTCGTAGCAGGACAGACGATTGGCCAATTGGCTCTCGTGGTGCGCGATTACGACGAAGCAATTGCCTTCTATGTCGATGTACTCGGATTTGCCCTGATCGAAGACAGGGTGATTCCCGCGCAAGGTAAGCGCTGGGTTGTCGTGGCCCCGCGGGGTTCGACCGGATCACGCCTGCTGCTTGCGCGGGCCGTAGATGACGTGCAGGCGTCTCGTATTGGAAATCAAACCGGAGGCCGCGTATTTCTGTTCCTCCACACCGACGATTTCTGGCGCGACTTTCGCGCTTACACGTCCAAAGGTGTCATCTTTGTCCGGGAGCCAAAGGTAGAGAGCTACGGCACGGTTGCCGTCTTCGAAGATCTCTATGGCAACCTGTGGGATCTACTTCAATCTAACGCGGGAGCGCAGACATGACCGAGACCGATAGCGTGCTTGTCGAACGCGATGGGCCGGTGACCATCGTTTCCATCAACCGTCCGCATTGCCGCAACGCCGTCGACGGCGCGACCGCGCGCAAACTCTACGATGCGTTTCTGGCGTTCGACGCCGATGAAGCAGCATCTGTTGCGGTGTTCACCGGCACCGGCGGTTATTTCTGCGCCGGCGCCGACCTCAAGGCGGTGGCGGCGGGCGATCCCAACAAGAAGCGCGAGATCGGCGGCCATGACTCGATTGCGCCGATGGGGCCGAGCCGGTTGCGGCTGTCAAAACCCGTGATCGCCGCGGTCGAGGGATTTGCCGTCGCCGGCGGCATGGAACTGGCGCTCTGGGCGGACATGCGGGTCGTCGCCGAGGACGCCACCTTCGGCATCTTCTGCCGCAGGTTTGGCGTACCGCTGATCGATCTCGGCACCATCCGCCTGCCGCGGCTGATCGGCCATTCCCAGGCCATCGACCTGATCCTGACCGGGCGCCCGGTCGGCGGGCCGGAGGCGTTGCGCATGGGCCTGGCCAATCGTCTGGTGCGAAGAGGCGAAGCCGTTGCACAGGCGATCGCGCTGGCCAGGGAAATCGCGGCCTTCCCGCAGACCTGCATGCGCGCCGACCGGCTGTCGGCGCTGCGGCAATGGGACCTCGCGGAGGAAGACGCCATCGCCAACGAAATGCGCGGCGGACTGAAGGTGATCGCCTCGGGCGAGACACTCTCAGGCGCTGCACGATTTGCGTCCGGCGTCGGCCGCCATGGCGCGTTTGGTGGAGATATCGTGGGGAACGGCTGACGGCACCGTCACCCCTGTCATAAGAATAACGTTGTGATCTCTGTCTGCGGTCTCTACCACTGGCAGGGGTGCCGGGGGCAAGTGGGGCGTGGTCAGTCGATCTCTCAAAGGCGAGCCGGAGTTAATTCGGAAGGCCCTCAATGACATTCTCGGCGGCAGCGCCGCCAGTGTCCTGACGATTACATTTGGCCTGTCGTACTCGCTTCTGATTTTTACCGGGCCCTTGGCGCCATATCTGTCCTACGGCCTCGCCGCGACCTTCATCTCCTCGGCCATCCTCGCCGCTGTCATCGCGTGGGGAAGCTCATTCCCGTTCGCCATTGCGGCGCCCGAGAGTTCCACGGCGGCGATGACCGGAATATTGGCAGCGTCGCTGGTCGAGCACGTTGTCGCCAGCGATCCCTCCGCATCGTTGCTCGCCCCGGCGCTGATGACGCTTGGGCTTTCGGCCATCGTCACCGGCATCGTGCTGTGCGGCTTCGGGGTGACGCGGATGGGCCGCGCGATACGTTATGTGCCCTATCCCGTCGTGGGCGGGTTCCTCGGCGCCACCGCCTGTTTGATCCTTTTGGGCGCGGTCCGCGTCATCACCGGCCACCGCCTTCAACTGACGACGCTAGATCAGTTCGCCAACATCCTGACCCTGTCCGAATTGGCGGCGGCCTGCGCCATGGCGCTGGCCTTGTATCTGACCTGGCATCGCACGCGCACCTCGTTTGGCCTACCCGCCATGCTGGTCGGGGGCGTGGTCGTTGGACATATCGCTTTCTGGCTGGCGGGATTCACGTCGGCAGAAGCGCAGGCCTCGGGATGGACATTTCAGCCACCCCCTAGCGTCAGCATCATGCTGCCGTGGAACACGGCCGATATGGCCCGCTATCCCTGGCATGCCGTGCCGGATCTGCTCGGCAATCTGGTCGCCGTCATTTTCGTCACGGCGTCGAGTACGCTGTTCAACACCGCGGGTATCGAGGTTGTCGCGCACCGCGAAGCCAATCTCGAGCGGGAATTGAACGTCACGGGCCTGGCCAACATCCTGTCCGGCGCGTTCGGCGGCTATACCGGCTGCATCTCGGTCAGCCGCACCATCCTCAACTTCAGCAGCGGCGGGACCGGCCGGCTCGCCGGCCTGACGGTGGCCGCGATCTCGGTTCTGATGCTGGCGGTTGCTCCGATGCTGCTCGGCTATATGCCGAAATTCGTGCTCGGGGGTCTGCTGATCTATCTGGGCGCCGATCAGTTGCACAAATGGATCATCGAATCGCGGCGGCGCCTGACCAAGACCGAATATGTCTCCCTGCTGGCGATCATCGTCATCATCCTGCAATGGGGTTTTGTCGCGGGCGTGCTGATCGGCGTCGTGATCGGCTGCGCGACATTCGCGTTCACGGCCGCGCGGATCGATCCAATCAAATTCAGCTTTGACGGCTCCGAATATCGCAGTTCGCTGGATCGTTCGCGCGACGACCAGACGGTTCTGACGGCCCATGGCGGACAAATCCAGGGCCTTAATCTGCAAAGCTATCTGTTCTTCGGTTCCGCCAACCGGCTTTACCAGCACGTCAAGGCGCTGCTCGCGCAGCGTCCGGAATGCCGCTATCTGGTGTTCGACTTCAAGCTGGTCACCGGATTCGATTCATCGGCGGCCTACAGTTTTGCCCAGATCAAGCGCAGCGCCGACGAGCGTCACATCGAACTGGTGCTGGTTCATTTGCCTAAGCTCGCCGAGAAGGCGCTGCGGTCCAGCGGTTTCATCTCCGGCCGGGTTCGTATCGTGCCGGAGCTCGATCATGCGCTGGAGCAATGCGAGAACGAGATCATCGCGAAGCATCAGGGGCACGAGCAGGAGGAGGCCAATCTGCGTGACTGGTTCACGCAGATTCTCGGAACCCCGCGCGACGCCGTGGCGCTGATGCATCGCTGCGAGCGTGTCGAGATCGACGCCGGAGAGATCATTGTCAGCGCCGGCGACGCCGCCGATTCCATGCATTTCATCCTGGACGGACGCGTCGGCATCATGGTGCCGGCTGACGAAGGCCGCACCACGCGGGTACGAAGCCTCGGCCGCTACACGACGATCGGCGAAATGGGCCTAGTGTCGCAGGCGCAACGCAGCGCGACGATTCAAGCCGAGGTCGCAAGTATTCTGTACGTCCTCAGCGCGCATCAGTTTGAAGCGCTCAAGATCGACGATCCCTCGCTCAGCCAGAAGCTGCTGACCTATTTCGTATCGGTTATGGCCGAACGACTTACTTTTGCCAATCGCACCATTGCAGTGTTACGGCGATAGAACGCTGCTTTTTGAGCTTCCTGCTCCGGGGTTAGAGCACATGACCGCACAGGCTGACGCGAAGACTTTTTCGACCACCAACTATCGCCTGCAAAGCGGCATCGTGATCCCAGAGGTGACGATCGCCTATGCGACACTCGGCACGCTGGCACCCGATCGCAGCAATGCGGTGCTGGTGACACATGGCAACACCAGCGGCCCGCACATCATCGATCCCGGTGGTACGACGGGCGAAGGCAGCTGGAGTGAGATCGTCGGCCCCGGCAAGGCCGTCGATACCAACCGCTATTTTGCGATCTGCCCGAACATGCTGGGCTCCTCCTACGGATCGACCAATGCTGGGAGTATCGACCCCGCTACCGACAAACCCTACGGGCCGCGATTCCCCGACGTCAATGTCAGCGACATCGTCGGCACGCAGCGGCTGCTGCTCGATCATCTCGGCATCGACAAACTGGTTGCGATCGTCGGCCCGTCCTATGGCGGATTCCAGGCGTTGCAATGGGCCGTCAACTATCCCGACGCGATGAAGGGGATCGCGGCTGTCGTCACCTCGCCGCTGGTGCCGCGCGAACGATCCGAGGGCAATGTCGCGCGCCTGCTCGGAGCGCTCTCGAAGGACCCGAACTGGAACGGCGGCGACTATTACGATCGCAGCGGCGTCGTGGAGACGATGACCGAAATCCGCATAGCGACGCTGAAGACCTATGGCATCGAGACCCGCCTGAAAGCGACGATGTCCGATCCTGCGGAGATCGAGGCCGCGATCCGCGACGAGGCCGCGCGGTGGGCAGAGGGATTCGACGCCAATTCGCTGATCATACTTGCAAAAGCGCTGCGCGGCTTCGACGTGACGCAGCAATTCGGCAAGATCAAATCGAAGGTTCTGTTTGTGCTGTCGCGGACCGACAAATTGTTTCCGCCTGACATCGCGCCCGGCGTGATGCAGGGACTGAAGGCCGCCGGTGTCGATGCCGATTATTTCCTGCTCGACAGCGAACTCGGCCACTCCGCCTCCGGCCTCGACGCCCACAAATGGGCGCCGCGGCTGAAGCAGTTTATGGATGGGCTTTAGGCGTACCTCTATCCACTTGTCGTCCCCGCGAACGGATTCAAATCCCCGCCATCATCACGTATTTGATCTCGACATATTCTTCCATGCCGTGATGCGAGCCTTCGCGGCCGAGGCCAGACTCCTTGACGCCGCCGAAGGGCGCTACTTCGGTTGTGATCAGCCCGGTGTTGACGCCGACCATGCCGGACTCCAGCGCTTCGGCGACCCGCCAGACCCGGCCGAGATCGCGCGAATAGAAGTAGGAGGCCAGGCCGAACGGCGAGGCGTTGCACAACGCGATCACGTCGGCCTCGTCCTTGAAGCGGAACACCGGCGCCAGCGGCCCGAAGGTTTCCTCGTGCGCGACCAGCGCGTCGGGCTTGACGTTGGCGAGCACTGTCGGCTCGAAAAAGCTGCCGCCGAGCGCATGGCGCTTGCCGCCGGTGACGATTTTCGCGCCGCCCTTGACCGCGTCCGCGATGTGCTTCTCGACCTTGTCGACCGCTTCCATGTTGATCAGCGGGCCCTGCACCACGCCGGCTTCGGTGCCGTCGCCGATCTTCATCGCGGCGACCTTGGCCGAGAGTTTTTCGACGAACGTGTCGTAGATCTTGTCCTGGGCGTAGATGCGGTTGGCGCAGACGCAGGTCTGGCCCATGTTGCGATACTTCGAGACGATGGCGCCTTCGACGGCGGCATCGATATCGGCGTCGTCGAACACCACGAACGGCGCGTTGCCGCCGAGTTCGAGGCCGAGCTTCTTCACGCCGACGGCGGCCTGCTGGTACAGGATCTTGCCGACTTCGGTCGAGCCGGTGAAGCCGACGAAGCGCACCGCCGGGTGTTCGCACAGCACCTTGCCGATCGCCGAGGAATTGCCGGTCAGGATGTTGAACACGCCCTTCGGCACGCCGGCTTTTTCGGCAAGCGCCACCAGCGCCAGCGCGGTCAGCGGCGTTTCATTGGCGGGCTTCAGAACAACCGTGCAACCCGCGGCCAGCGCGGGCGAGACTTTGCGGGTGATCATCGAGCAGGGGAAATTCCACGGCGTGATCGCGCCGCAGACACCGATCGGCTGCTTGATCGCGAGCAACCGCGCATCGGCGCGCTGGGTCGGAATGGTTTCGCCATAGACGCGTCGGGCTTCCTCGGCGAAAAATTCGACATAGGCGCCGCCGATATCGACTTCACCGAGCGCTTCGGTCAGCGGCTTGCCCTGCTCCGAGGTCAGGATCAGTGCAATGTCTTCGCGGTTGGCGATGATCAGGTCGAACCATTTGCGCAGGATGTTGGAGCGCGCCTTGGCGGTCAGCTTGGCCCAGGCCGGGAACGCGCGCTCGGCGGCTTCGACGGCTAACGTCGTCTCCGCGGTGCTCATGACCGGTATTTTTGCCAGCTCAATGCCGTTGACCGGATTGGTCACCGGCTTTGACGCCTTCCCGGTCCATGCGCCGTCGATATAGCACTGCTCGCGCAGCAGCGAGGGGTCCTTCAGGCGGTCGCGCAGGGAGGGGGCGGATTGCGAAGCGCGTGCAGCGACGGGCGGGTTCATGGCGTAACTCCTCGGATTTTTTGGGGTATTGATCCGAGTATAGGCCTATTCAGCCGGCATTGCATCGGCCGCAAAGGCAGGGCTGCTGATCGTCATTACGGGGCGTAAAGCGAACCCGGAATGACAGCCTCAACTCACGCCGTGCCGTTCATATAGGTTTCGCGGCGGCCGATCATGCGTTCGGCGGCGGCCTTGGCGTCGGCCCGCGAGGACGTCGCACAGGTGCGGTATTCGAGATCAGGCAGCTTGGCGTTGCGGCGCGAGAACCAGGATTTGGAACCGACTTGCAATTGCGCCAGCGCCACCGCGACATTGTCGACCGCCTCGAACGAGTGCAGCGCGCCGGTACCGGCAACACGGACCTCATAGATGCCGGGGCTGATCGGGGCCTCGATGTTTTCAGCGCGGCCGGGGCGGGGGTATCGTTTCCACTCACTCCAGGTCGAGATCATCGCGGCATCCTCACAATGGGAAAAACTACAACCATTTTCATCAAATCATTCAGTTCGGGGGCAGCGTTTCCGCTGGAATCTGAATGTCTTACTGCAAAGAATCAGCACCGGAAATCATTATGGAATCAACTTATCGTTTGCGCCCGGAGCGGTCACCGCTGTTGCCGCTGATCCACCGCGAATTGTGGCGCAGTGTTGCAGTTTTGTGTCGCTCTCCTTCCCCCTCCCTGCGCAAGCCATCAGCCCATCACGAGATCGCGACATCAACGGCAAGGCGCCGCGAGCGCTTGCGGGATTGCAACGGCGGGGGGAAGATCGCGGCACTCCATAACAACAAACGGGAGGTGACCCATGCAAAGCAAAGCTCAGATCGACGAGGTTCTGCGTCAGAAATGCGAGGCCAAGGAGATTCCAGGCGTGGTCGCTGTCGCGGCGACCGGCAGCGAGGTGATCTATCAGGGCGCGTTCGGCAAACGCGACCTCTCCAAGGACGATCCGATGACCGCCGACAGCGTGTTCTGGATCGCCTCGATGACCAAGGCGATCACGTGCGCCGCCGGCATGCAGCTCGTCGAGCAAGGCAAGCTCTCGCTGGATGAGCCAATCGGCAAGCTGCTGCCGGATTTGGCCAACCCGCAGGTGCTGGAAGGTTTTGACGCCAAGGGCGAGCCGAAGCTGCGGCCGGCCAAGAAGCCGATCACGCTGCGCCATCTCATGACCCACACCGCCGGCTACTGCTACGACGTGTGGAACGGCGACATGGGCAAGTATCAGGAGAAGACCGGAACCCCGGCCATCTTCAGCTGCCTGAACGCCGCGCTGAAGGGGCCGATCATGTCCGATCCCGGCACGCGCTGGGAATATGGCATCAACATCGATTTCGTCGGCAAGGCGGTGGAAGCCGCGAGCGGCAAGCGCCTCGACGCTTACCTGCGCGACCACATGTTCACGCCGCTCGGCATGAGCGACACCAGTTTCAAGATTACGGATTCCCAGCGCCAGCGGCTGGTCGGCATGCATGCGCGCGGCGAAGACGGCGCGCTGGCGCCGATCCCGTTCGAGCTCGAACAGAATCCGGAATTTCATATGGGCGGCGGCGGCCTCTACAGCACGGCGGCTGATTACATCAGGTTCACCCAGATGATTCTCAATAAGGGCAAGGGCAACGGCAACCAGCTGCTGAAGCCGGAAACCGTCGCGTTGATGGGCCAGAACCACATCGGCGATCTCACCATAGGCAAGATGCCCACCATGGAGCCGATGTACACCAACGATGTCGATCTCTATCCGGACATGGTGAAAAAATGGGGGCTGAGCTTCCTGATCAACACCGCCAAGACGCCGGAGGGCCGCAGCGCGGGCAGCCTCGCCTGGGCCGGCCTTGCCAACACCTATTTCTGGATCGATCCGGCGCGTAATGTCTCGGGCGTGATCCTGATGCAGATGCTGCCGTTCGTGGATCACAAGTGCCTGGAAGCCTTTGCGGGCTTCGAGCGCGGCATCTATGCCGGGCTTGATGCAGGGAGTCGCCAGAGGGCGGCTTGAACGCGAACTGTCGGGACGCGGTCCGACCCATCCACAAATTGTCGTCCCCCGCGCATGCGGGGGACCCAGTACGCCGCGGCCTGTCGTGCTATAACGGACGCCTCTGGAATACTGGATCCCCGCTCCAGTGCGCAATTGCGCACAAGGCGGGGATGACACCGAGGGTGTGGCACGATGACCGAACCAACCGCCAGTTACGTCTCCGGCACCGCCGATGCGCCGTTGCTGGGCGATACCATCGGACAAAGCCTCGATCATGCGGTGCGACGCTGGGGCGACCGCGAGGCGCTGGTTTCGCCAAGCCATAATGTCCGCTGGACCTGGAAGCAATTCGCCGAACGCGTCGATGCGCTGGCGGCCGGCTTTCTCGCGCTCGGGCTGGAACGCGGCGCGCGGATCGGCGTCTGGTCGCTCAACCGCCCGGAATGGACGCTGACGCAGTTTGCCGCCGCGAAAGCAGGCATCATCCTCGTCACCATCAACCCGGCCTATCGCCTCAGCGAACTCGAATTCGCATTGGCAAAAGTCGGCTGCGCAGGGATCGTGACCGCGACCGCGTTCAAGACCTCGAACTACATGGAGATGCTGAACACGCTGCTGCCCGAACTTGCCAAATCGACGCCCGGCGAATTGCAGGCGGCGCGGCTGCCCAAGCTGCGCGCGGTGATCCAGATCGGCGGGCCGCCCTCGCCCGGCACCATCGCGTTCGAGGACGTGACGCGGATGGGCAGCGCGCGGCACCGCGAGACGCTGGCGGAACTGGCCAGGACGTTGCAGTTCGACGATCCCGTCAATATCCAGTTCACCAGCGGCACCACAGGCTCGCCCAAGGGCGTCACGCTGACGCATCACAATATTCTCAACAACGGCTATTTCGTCGGCCGCGCCATGCGCCTGACCGAACAGGACCGCATCTGCATCCCGGTGCCGCTGTATCATTGCTTCGGCATGGTGATGGGCAATCTCGCCGCGGTGACGCTCGGCGCCACCATGGTCTATCCCGGCGAGGGTTTTGATCCGCTGGCGACGTTGCAGACCATCGAGAAGGAACGATGCACCGCGCTCTATGGCGTGCCGACCATGTTCATCGCCGAACTCGATCATCCCGAATTCTCGCGCTTCGACCTGAAGTCGCTGCGCACCGGCATCATGGCCGGCGCGCCCTGCCCGGTCGAGGTGATGAAGCGCGTCAACAACGAGATGAACATGGGCGAGGTCACGATCGCCTATGGCATGACCGAAACCAGCCCTGTCAGTTTCCAGAGTTCGACGGATGAGCCGCTGGAACGCCGCGTTTCCACCGTCGGGCGCATTCATCCGCATGTCGAGGTCAAGGTGGTCGATCTCGAGGGCCGCATCGTGCCGCGCGGGATGCGCGGCGAACTCTGCACCCGCGGCTACAGCATCATGTTGGGTTACTGGGACGAGGCCGAGAAGACATCGGACGTGCTCGACGCCAATGGCTGGATGCACACCGGCGACATCGCGATCATCGACGCGGAGGGCTATTGCAACATCGTCGGCCGCATCAAGGACATGGTGATCCGCGGCGGCGAGAACCTCTATCCGCGCGAGATCGAGGAATTCCTCTATCGCCATCCCAAGATCCAGGACGTGCAGATTTTCGGCGTCGCCGACGAGCGTTATGGCGAGGAGCTGTGTGCCTGGGTTCGCGTCAGGCCCGGCGAGACCCTGACCGCTGAGGAGGTCCGCGCCTTTTGCCACGGGCAGATCGCGCATAACAAGATTCCGCGCTATGTCGAGTTCGTCGACGAATTTCCGATGACGGTGACGGGGAAGATCCAGAAATTCCTGATGCGCGACGCGGTCGAGGCGAGGCTTGGGTTGAAGGCGGCAAAGACGGCGTGAGTTTGAGGGCGCGTCGTCCCGGCCTTCGCCGGGACGACGAGGATATGGTTTCGCCACCAATCCAAATCACAGACACGTGCCGCTGCCCGCCATGTCGCCGCAGGGGACGCGCTTGGAAAGCTGCTGCGCTTTTTTCTTCGCATTGGCCTGCGCGTTGGTTTCGAACACGCTCCGTGGCACGAGCTCGGTCGCACGGCGATAATCGGCGGCGGCCTTTTCGGAATCGTTCTGCGCCTCGTAGACGCGCGCCCGCGCAACATAGCTCTCGATGGTTTCGCGGCGCTCGATCGCCTCGTTGAGATCGTTCAGGGCCTTGGGATAGTCGCGCAGCGCCGACCACACACTGCCGCGCAGCGTCAGCGCCGAAGCATCCGAAGGCCGTGCCTTGAGGACGAGATCGAGGTCCGCCAGCGCGTTGCGCGTCTCGCCCTTGCCAAGATAGGCGCGGGCGCGAAGCGTGCGCGCCATGCTGTCGTCCGCCGTCTTTCCCACCACGGTATCGAGCGCGACGATCGCGCGATCGAACTGGCCCGAGTTGACCAGGGCAAGTCCGCGGCCGAAGACGGCGGTCTGGTTGGTTGGATTTCGCTCGAGCACGGCGTTGATATCGGCCAGCCCCTCGGCCGAGTTGCCCTTCATGAGCAGCACCACGCCGCGGGCGGCCTTGGCCAGATCGTACACCCGCGTCAATGCCAGCGCCTGGTCGAAATCGGTCAAGGCCTTGTCGAGCTGATTGAGAGACATCTGGGTGATGCCGCGCTCATAGAAGGCGGGGCTCATCCTGGGGTCGATCGCGATCGCGCGATCGAAATCGGCAAGCGCGGCCGGGACTTTCCCCAACTGCCGATGCACGACGCCGCGGCTGTAATGGGCTTGCGCGCTGTTGGGGTTGATCTTCAGTGCCGCTTCGACGTCGACCAGGCCCTGGTCGGGCTGTCGCATGGCAGCCGACGTCACCCCGCGCAGCGAAAGCGCCGTCGCGTCATTCGGCCGGAGCTTGATCAATTCATCGAGGTCGGCGCGGGCCTCGGCGAGTTGTCCGAGCCTGGTGCGCGCGCTGGAACGGAGCTGCAGCGCGGCCTCGTCGCGCGGATCGGCTGTCAGTACCTGGTTCAGGAGCCCGACCGCATCGGCGTATTTGGCCTGGACGATGAGCTGCCGCGCCCGATCGATCAACGGCTTGCCGGCGGCATTGCCTGATGGCGCGGCTTGCGGCAGCGGCGGGGTGATCTGGTCGGCCAACTCGGATGTCGACGGCGATGCCGACGGCGCCGGCAGCGCCTTCGGCTTGTCCTTGTCGCTGCCTTTGTCGCTGCCTTGAACCTTCGCCAGTTCCGTCTGCATCGCCAGCGTGGACTGGCGCAGTTGCTTCGCCGCCGCACTGTCCGGCGCCACCGCCAGGAGCGCGTCGAGGTCGGCCAGCGCACGGGTGTAATCGCCTTTGGAGCTGTAGAGCTGGGCGCGCGCGAAATAGGGCGCCATGTCGTTCTTCGGCCCCTGCGCGATAGCCCGCGAAAAATCCTCGATGGCGCGATCGATGTCGCCCTTGCGGCGGTAGGTCTGCCCGCGCCAGTAGAATGCTGCCGGCACATTGACGTTGATCGCAATGGCCGCGTTCAGGTCGCTGAGCGCCTTGTCGAGCTGACCGCTTTCCGAATAGGCACGACCGCGGCTGACATAGGCTTGCGCAAAATCCTGACGCGCCGCGATGGCCTCGTCGAAATCGCTGATCGCTTCCGGCCAGTTCCGCTGCTGGGAACGAAGATTGCCGCGCGAGAGAAATGCGAGCGCGTTCTTCGGTTCGATCTCCAGCGCGCGATCGAAATCAGCCCTCGCCAGATCCAGTTTGCCGGTTCGTTGATAGGCGACGCCGCGCTGCAGCAGCGCCTGAACGGAATTGGAATCCAGCTTCAGCGCCGCTTCGGCATCCGCCAGGGCCAGATCGATCTTCGACGTATTGAGATAGAGCCGCGACCGGCCGAGATGCGCCTTGACGCGGTCTTCCGGCGGACGCGCGGTATCGTTGATGATGGCTGCACACGCAGCTTCCACCCTGGCGGGCGGCCCGCTGTTGCAATCCGCCAGATCATCCGCAACTGCCGACGCCTGCGGCTGGCACAACGCAGCCGCCGCAATGGCCGCGAGAAACCAATTGCGGAGAGCGACTTGCTTTTGTTTGGGAGGAACCAGAGCCGACCTCCGTGCCGCAATACCAATGGGTGAACAAAATATCGAGATGGGGATGGAAACGCAATTTAGCAGTATCTTCGTCGTCCCGGCCTTGCGCCGGGACCCATACGCCGCGGCCAACTTTGTCGAAAACGGAAGATCACGACCAAACATACCAGACAATTGCTGCCTGTGGTTATGGGTCCCTGCGTTCGCAGGGACGACGTGGATATAGCGTCACGTTCCCGCGACGCAATGCGCCCGAGTTGTACATGTCGTTTCGCGCCTTCCGTGAAAAGAGGGCGCGGGGAATGCCGGATGCGCGCTGCACCCGCGGTCTCGTGTGCGATTGTGCTAAAGAAGCTGCACACGAGCATACAGGGCAGCGGAGAGCATCCGACATTCCCTGCGCAGTGGCTTTACGACTTATGACGCGC